>JBGVKN010000090.1:0-15553 GCA_045123795.1 Faecousia sp.
GATGAGTTTGCTTTCTGCGTCGGCTTTCACATGGTCTTTGTAGCCGTAGTAGGTTTGGTTACCCTTTCGCGTCCATGTGGCATCCACATCTTTTTGATGCAGTTTGTGGATATTTTCAGGCTTTTTCCACGCCTCAGGCACATTTCCACTTTTGATTTCTTCACGCTCTTCCTTGCTGTTGCGCTGACGGGGCGCTTCTACAAAAGTTGCATCCACGATATATTGGCCTTGGAATGCCCTCAGAAACTCCTGCTTAATCCCCCTTCGGGAAAAGAGTAGCCCCAGAAAAGACTTCATTATCCTCTGGGCATCCCATATCCCTATCCCATCTATTCCCCATCATTTTCCCATTCTTTTCCCATTATTTCACTATATTTTCTCAGTAATCTCAATTTTCTAAACAAATCTTTATCATTCCATTTCAAAGGAAAAGGAAAGAGAAGGAGAGAGGATGCGTGATTTTGCCATTTTGAGGATATTTGACTTTGCCCTATGACAAGAATTTAATATTCCATGATATTTGAGCCTGATGGGTATACAATCCATCAGGCTCTTATCTATATTATCATAATTATATTGATTTCCAGACAAAACGGAGTTCACGACGATGCCAACATGAATTCTATTTACCATTTTTGAAAAACTGTTGATTTTGGTAATTGAAGTGGATATAATATAGGCAAGAGGTGATTAGCGATGAAATTGATTGACAGAAATCAGTATTTAGAAAAGATGATTAACGTTATTGGCACGCCGGATATTAAGGTGATTACCGGTGTTCGTCGCAGCGGTAAATCCAAGCTGCTTGAAGCATTTAAGGACTATATTGAAGCGGAATATGTGGACTGCAACATCATCCACATCAATTTCAACCTACCGGAATATGATCATCTGCTGGAGTATCGTCCGTTATACGATTATGTAAAGGCGCAATATGCCAAGGGAAAGCAGAATTTTGTCCTGATCGACGAAGTGCAGATGTGTGCGGATTTTGAAAAGGCCATCAACGGTTTGCACGCCATGGAGAAATTTGATATTTACATCACCGGCTCCAATGCGTTCCTGCTAAGCTCTGACCTTGCGACCCTTTTCACCGGCAGAACCTTTGAAATCAAAGTGTTCCCGTTTTCGTTCAGCGAATATATACAGTATTTTGGGTATGTCGACAAGTATGCCGCTATGGATAAATACATGATCGAGGGTGGCATGGCCGGTTCCTACCTGTACAAGAATCAGGAAGCCAAATACGATTATATTGCCGATGTTTTTGACACACTGATCGTGCGAGATATTCGCAAGAAATATAAAATTCGCAATATGCAGTTGATGGATCGGTTGGTAGATTTTTTGATGGATAACATCTCCAATCTGACTTCCGCACGAAACATCACAAATACCTTCAGCGGCTTCAAAGAAAAAGTCAACCATGTGACCATCAGCGCCTATATGCAATATTTGTGCAACGCCTTTGCTTTTTATAAAGTCCGCAGATATGACATCAAGGGCAAGAAATACTTGTCCAGTAATGATAAGTACTATCTCAGCGACCACACCTTCCGATATGCCAAATTGGGCACCAAGAATATGGACTACGGCAGAATCCTGGAAAATATCGTTGCCATTGAACTTCTGCGCCGAGGCTATGAGGTCTATGTGGGCGTGCTTTACAAGAAGGAAATTGACTTTGTAGCTATCAAGCGCAACGAGAAAATTTATATTCAGGTATCTGATAATATCAGCGACGAAAAGACCTTCGAACGAGAGGTGTCACCTTTGCTGCAGATCAAGGACGCTTACCCCAAGATGGTCATTGCCCGCACTCGCCACGACGCATATCAGTACGAGGGAATCAAAATCGTCGATCTTGCGGATTGGCTGCTCGATTTCCAAAATTAAATATTTGGCTATTTTGGTAAATAGAGCCATTAAAAACAAAAGAAGGTATATACTATGGGAAGTTATGTCATCAGTGTATCAGCAGGTACCGGTTGCTACCGGCACATTCAAATATCCAAAACAGCGACACTCCACCGACTTCATAAAGCCATCATTGCTGCATTCGATTTTGAGGATGACCATGAGCATGCCTTCTTTATGGATAATAAGTATTGGAGCAGGTATGCGGCGTTTTTCTCTTCTAAAATGTGCGGAGATGAGCGCTTGAGCAAAAGGTATACGTTGGAGGGGCTGAACCTGTCCAAAGGCGATCAGTTCAAATATGTATTTGACTTTGGCAACGAATGGCGGTTCCAGTGCAAGGTGCTGCGAGAGCTGGAAGAGCAGACGGACATTCCCGGTGTTATTCGCCGGGTTGGAGAATCACCGGAGCAGTATCCGGAGTTTGATGAGGAGTGGATGGAAGCGGAATTAGCGGAAACAGAGGGCATGAAGCCGCTGCCACGCCAGCAAATCGATGCGCTCTACGCCGGCATCCCTTTGGATAAGGTAACGATTGCTTGTATTCACCACTATATGGATGCCGCAGCCAATCTATACGGACTGATTTCTCTGGATAAACTGCGTGAGATATACAACAGCCAAAACACGCCCATAGCTGCAAATGTTTTTGGGATGGCAGCAATCGCCATTGCCGCAGAGGATAATCCCTACGCATTGATATTCCGGGAAGATCTGCCCCAGGATACGGTGGAAAAATCCCTGGCAGCCGGCGAAATTATTTCGGATTATCTGTTCGTGGATGACCCGGAGAGGGATATTCGGAATCTGCGGCATCAGCAATCCGGTAAGCCTTATAAGGTGTTTTCTAAGGCGGAGTTCCTTCGCTTTGCCGACCCGGATTACTACCCTGTAACGCCCCATCAGGCGGCGATGCTGAAATACTTAAGTCGCAGATCAAAGGATTTATCTTTATCTCCGGAAGAATTTTGCATCGCCCTGCAAAGTATCATTGTCATCGATGTACCAATGAAGGAAGTCCTTGCCATTTCAGAATCTGAGGGACTTACCTTTGATAAGTACCAGGATATCGGAGAATTTGCTGCGCTTTATCAAAATCTAAATAATTCCACCCACAAGCACGCTAATCGGGGATATACGCCCGACGAACTGTTTATGATGAGCAATCGTGGGCAAAAGCTGGCAGAAAGGACCGTGCCGGCGGGACAAATGAGCCTGTTTGACGAGCCTTTAGCAAAGCCTGTTTTGACGCTGGTTGGCACAACTCCACGCAACGCCTCTTGTCCCTGCGGCAGTGGCCGGAAATACAAGAACTGTTGCGGAAAAGGGAAATGACACCGGCCAAGGAGCCAGCATAGTTCGCGAAAGAAGGTAGCAACAAAGCATATATACTTTCTGTATCCGCAGCGTATTGGGTTTTCCTTTTAGCCCCCAGTATTATGCAATTGACTAACAATTCCGTGACCAATTTTTGAACTCCAAAAGGCTGGTAAAACAAAATAATGTGTATATTAGGCACTAAATAATGCGTTTATTTACACCAAAACACCCCTATATATAGACAAAACCACGCATCCACCATCGAGTGGGAGTAAGTAGTTTTAACCGAAACCGTTTAAATATCGCCGTGAAATTGGACGAATGATCCGTTTCACGGCGATATTTCTATATAAAACCCGATTAGCATTCCAGGCATAGGAAAAACCCCTAAAGGGGCTGCCCGATAAAGGAGTGTGGTTGGCAATCCTTTTCGGGCGCCCTTTAGGGGCATTGTTTGATACATGCTTTTATGGCTTAATCACGTCTTTGGCTTAACGGCCTTTTGTCGTTCTAGCCTTGGTTAGAACTATCTGCCACCGCCGTGGCCGCCGCCACCGCCACCGCCGCCGTGGCCGCCGCCACCAACGCCGCTGCCGACACTTTCGGCAGCAGGGTCAACTTCCATGCCGTACTTAAGCAGAATGTCTGTCACCTTATCGATCGTGTCGTTGCAGGAGGAAACGACGCCCTTGTGGTCGAAAATCTTCTCATAAAGCCAGCTCTGTGCGGCGCTGGATTCCTTGGTCTGTTCCTCGCCGGTAATCCGCATGGTGCCACACAGGAGCATATAATCCAGTGTATTAAGGCCAGCTTTGCTGAAAGGATCACAGGGATCATACAGGGAATACATCAGCATTTCGCCGCTCTCGATACCCGCTTCGCCGGCGGTGATCATGTAAAGGTGCTGCTTGCAGGTATTGCCGATGCCAGTGATAAAGTTACCCAGCGTACGTCCGGCCGCAATAGCCCAGCCCACAGGGCCGCACTCGGCCAGAACCAGATCAATGATGACTTCGTCCCAGCTATACGCAGTATCCAGCAGCACCATACGGGTTTCGGATACCATTGCATAGTATTCATTGGCAAGGGACAGCCGCAGATCGGCGGCTGCTTCGACCCTGTCCATGCAGGTTGGCGATACTCCTGAGTATGTAAAGAATGATACGGAGGTATCTTTCAACATCTCCTTTAACGATCCCTCACTGGTGTCATGGATAAGGGTCTACTACAATACAGGTTCCTCGATGAGGGAAAGATACAATATAGAGGTAGATGCATCCGGTAGGGCCTGGTTTAGAGCGCATGATCGTAATTCCAACAAGGGCGTTTACAATTTGGCGATTGAAGCCTTTGACAAGTATGGCAACGTTGTCCGTGAAACCAGAACGATCATTGCGGATAAACAAGCTCCCTCTGTATCACTGAGCGTATCGCCATATACCGGATATGTGTACAACACGTTCACCGTTACCGCAACCTATTCCGATAACGTCGCTCTGGAGAGTGTTGTCACTACCATTGACGGACAGGAAATCAAGCTGGATGAAAACAACCAGTACCAGTTTGTCCCAACAGAGGCCAGAACCTATGTGATCAAATGTGTGGCCACGGACACGGCAGGCTATGTAACGGAGCGGGTGTGTTATCTAATTGTGAAGGCGGATATGAATAAGCCTAATTGTTTGATTTCTGCCTCCAACGATGTAGTGCTGGGCAACAGCATAAAATTGACTGGATATGTCCATGACAGCGAAAATGGTCTAAAATCCTACAATATGACCGTCAACGGTCAAGCTGTTGAACTGGCGGACACTGACCGTGTGGGTTATAAGGAGTCTGTATTTACCCCCAGCGAACTGGGCGAATACAAGGTCGTCCTGACCGCCGAGGACAAGGCCGGTAACGTCAGCATCGCTGAAAAGATCATCACCTGCGTGGCGGATACCATCCGTCCCACGGCTTCTGTGAAGTTGAGCAATGCAGAAGTGGTGGTGGGCGATTCCATTACTGTCACAGTGGAAACCAAGGATAACGTGGCGGTTACGGACATCATCTTCTATCAAGATGATGTGGAAGTGCCTTTGTCCGATGCTCTGACCCACATCTATACCGCTGATGCCGAGGGCTTGGACGCCAACGGCGTGAAGTACGTCACCTTCAAGGTAGTTGTTCGGGATGCGGCAGGCAACGAAACCACCGCAAACGTGAAACTGAAGGTCATCAAGGAAGATACGGTCAAGCCTACCGCGACAATCTATTGCCCTGCAAACATTTCACTATACTCCAATTATTCTATGACCATCACCGCAAAGGATAACATTGCGGTACAGGATGTGGTCCTGACCGTCAACGGTCAGGAAGTGACTTTGGATGCCAACGGCAGATACTACTTTGACACCTCCGATTTCTATGTGTACGACATCAAGCTGGTGGTCACCGATACCGCAGGAAATGTGACCGAGGTTACTAAGACCGCAACCGTCAAGGACACCACTACTCCTACCGTTTCCATTACCAGAAAGCCCAGTTCTCCCAAGATGGGCGACACCGTAGTGTACACGGTGACCGTTTCCGACAATCATCAGCTTGCTGATGTGACGGTGTCCTTTGACGGACAGATCATCGAGGGCGTGGATTTCTCCACCGGTGCCTTTATCGTCACCGTTGAGAATATTTCCGCTGGCACTCATAAGTTGGAAGTGGTCGCCACGGACTATTCCGGCAATGTGCGCACTGCAAGTAACCAGTGCAACGTAAAGGATACCGAAGCACCCACTGTGGTTCTGTCCTCTCAAAAGGACAAGTACGCCGTGGACGAGCGCCCTGTCATCGACTGCTTGATCGACGACAATGTGGCAGTGACCAAGGTGGAAGCCTACCTCAACGGCACCGCCATTGCCTACGAGAACGGAATGCTCATGCTGCCCGCCAGCTACACTCCGGGTGTGTATACCCTGACTGCGAAGGCGTTTGACGCCGCTGGCAATACCGCCGAGGCTGAATGCACCTTCGAGGTCATGAAGTCCACCGATGTGACCAGCCCGGTGATCGGGCAGTGCGGCTATGAGCCGCCCCACTGGCAGATCGGAACCACGGCTTACATCTACGTCACCGCCACCGACGACAGCGGCACGGTCAATGTGACCCTTTGGTACGGCGACAAGCAGCTGACCTATGACGGCTTCAACAGCCGCTATGTGTTTACCCCCGACAAAGAGGGCTATGTGGAAATTCTGATCCACGCTGAGGACGAAGCCGGTAACTACACCGAAGCCAAGTTCAAAAAGTACGTCTATGCAAGCCTTGAGGGGCATAAGCTGGTGGTTGATGCGGAAACGGTCATTCCCGTGGGCCAGCCCACTACCATTACGCTGAGTTCCTCCGACAACTTCCAGTTTGTCGAAACCAGCATCACCTGCACCACCACCGGTGAAAAGCTGACAGGGGAGAACGGTGTGTTCACCTTCACCGCACAGGCTCTGGGCGTGTATCAGTTCACCGCCACCGGCACCGATGCCGAGGGTGTTACCGATACTGCGACCTTCTCCATCACTGCCGCATCTCAGTACGAAGCTGAAGTGGGCAGCAACGCTATGAAGCCCTATCTCGAAACCACCACGGAAACCGCCCTGACCGATGAAATGTTGGCAGTGGTGGCGGGCTTTAGCTCCCCTGTGGACGCATACGCCTACGTGGTGAACAATATCCGCTACGACTGCTATGTCAACTCTCGCCGTGGCGGCATTGGCGCCTTTGAAACGACTTGGGGCAATGACTATGACCAGTCCAGTCTGTTGATTGCCTTCCTGCGTGAGATGGGATATCCGGCAAGATATGTGTCCGGCAATATCACCCTGACCGAAAAGCAACTCAATGCGCTTCTTGGAACCACGGATTACCTGTCTGCCTGCCAGCATTTCGCTAACTCCGGCAGAAAGGTCACCATGAACTCCGCACAGAAGCTGCTGAAGCTGGATCAGGTGTGGGTGGAGGTCTATGTGCCCTACAGCATGATCGGCGTGACCGATGATACTACCAAGGATCTGGGTGTTTGGGTCAGCCTTGACCCAGCCATCAAGGCTTCGGAGCTGGTATCTTATGCGGTGGATCAGGAAAGCATCGCTGACAACAAGGCAGAATATGATGCGATTTTGTCCCAGTTCAACTCTGACGACGTGTCGGATTTGGTAAACTCCATGAAGGATACCAAGATGTCGGATACGGTTAAGGAACGTCTGATCATCCAGCAGAGCTTTACGGTGTTGCCGTCTGTCTTGCAGTATGCGGTTAACAGCCGGGGCAATGCCTTTGCCCATGTGACTACTGCCATGTCCGATACGATTCGTTTCAGTATGTCGGATTGGTTTGAGGATTATGATCTGGGTACCTATCGGACTGCGGAGCTGTATAACAAGCGTGTTTCTATCCAGTACACCGGCAATGCCGGCAGTGCCACCATCTTTGAGTTGGGTGCGTCGGCGGTGGCTTACAACGAATTTACTCCTGCTCTGACCATCGACGGCAAGATTGTTGCCACCGGCCCTGCTACAACGCTGGGTGTGAAGCAGGCGCTGGATGTGACCATGACCAGCGGCGGCGGTGCCGAGAGCTTTACCGACGAGCTGCAGGCAGGTAGTATGTATGCCATCGTGCTGAATACCGGTGTGATCGCCCAGCAGACCTATGATAGGATGTTCAACGAGGCGCTGGAGGGCAACGGTGTCATCGATCGGGAAAACGCTGCCACCAAGACCGATTATTACCGGGAGGAACAGGTGTGCTCCTTCCTGGCGCTGGCAGGTAATTTCTACTTCATCCTTGACAACGGCCTGTCTGCCATGAACGCCGGCAGATACAATGTTGAAGAATCCTGCCGTACCAAGTGCGCTGTGGTGGGCTATGATATCGAGGTGGAGGAGAACCTGTACGGTGTGTATACGAAAGTTCTGCCCGGCTCCTTCTTCATTGACGTGAACCTGAACAGTACCTATTCCGTCAACCGTGAGGGCGATCAGGATGCCAGAAACGCCCATGTATTCTCCTCGTCCATCATCGGCTCTGTGCTGGAGGGCTTCATTTGGGAATACTATTTGGGCCACCATGGCATCTCCACCATGCACATCTTCAGCTATGCGGTGGAGCAGGGGGTGAATCTGCTGCCCATCTTCGCGCACAACTACGATGAGCAGATGGCGAAGCTGTCTTTCTTGAGTGCGTCCACCAAGGCGGATATTAAGAGCGCAGTCAGCAGTGGCTACTGCGTCCTGATCCCCGAAGTCGAGATTACCATGGATGACTGGACCGGCACCGGCTACCTGATCGCAGACCTGAAGGACTATAACCATTTTGTCTACAGAATTTCCGGCGGTCTGAATGGCGGCGGTGCATCTGAGGACGATCCGCTGAGTGATGTCATCAGTATGGGACTGACGGAGGAATTCTTCGACTCCATCGGTGCGGATTATGATGATTTCTATGGTGGAATGTTCAGCCTTGGACAGCTCCTGTATGGCATCCTTGAGATCCGGGATATTATCTCACTGTCCAAAATGTCCTGGGCGGGCGTGTTCGGTTGCAGTACCGCAACAATCGGCGCTGTACTGGTTAGCTGTCAGGATGCTTACAACACCATCAATGATCTGGCTACGGTCGTAGGCTATTACGGCTCCATGCTGGACTCTATCCTGGTGTACGCCGAGGATTCCATGGAGGGTGTCCAGCTGCTGACCACCACTGTGCTGAAAATGATCTGCAATCTGACGAAGCTTCAGGAGGCGGATGTGGCGGACTGCGTGGCAGAAATGCTAGGTGTGGAGGGCTACGAGCAGAGTGACGGTTTGAGCAGTGTCAAGGAAACCCTGAAGAATTTCTGGAAAGAGGCGTTCAAGAACCGCCTGACCGGAAAAGCATAACGCCAAAAATCAAAACAGCGGGAGAAACCACGGCATGTGGCTTCTCTCGCTGTTTTTTAGCTCTACGCAAGGATGAGCGCTGGATTGCCATAGCATCCTCTAGCAAAGAAACAGCAAAGATCCTGTGATTGCAGAAATGCTGATTGCTGTTTACAAAAAATATATTGGAATAGGATGGCTTTTCTGATATAATGGTTTTAAATCATAATATCTAGGAAAGAAGGGGAGAATTCTTGAAGCAATTGCTCGAAAAAATCAAGGAAGCGCTGTTTTCCGCATTGCCCATCACGGCGATCGTGTACGTGCTGGCACTGACACCTCTGTTTGACCTGTCCACAACAGAGCTGATTACATTTTCGGTGGGTGCAGTGCTGTTGATCTTGGGCATCGGCTTGTTCAGCTTGGGAGCGGATCTGGCCATGACCCCCATGGGCACCCATGTAGGCTCCGGCCTGTCCCGGCAGAAAAAGCTGGGGCTGTTGCTGAGCGTCTGCTTTGTGCTGGGTATGCTGATCACCATTGCGGAGCCTGACTTGCAGGTGCTTGCCAATCAGGTCAGCGCCGTTATGAATGGCACGGTGCTGATCTATGCAGTGGGTCTGGGTGTCGGTGCGTTTTTGGTGATTGCCATTTTGAAGATCGTATTCCGCAGATCCCTGTCGCAGATCTTAATGCTGTTTTATATGCTGCTGTTTGCGCTGGCACTGATGCTGGTGGTCAGCGGCAATGAAGCACTGCTGCCCATGGGCTTTGACTCCGGCGGCGTGACCACCGGGCCTATTACAGTACCCTTTATTATGGCACTGGGCGTGGGTATTTCCAGTGTTCTGGGCGATAGAAGAAGCAAGGAAAACAGTTTCGGTCTGGTATCCCTGTGCAGTGTGGGCCCCATTCTGGCGGTGCTGGTGCTGGGCATTTTCTCCCAGAACGATTTGAGCTATCAAGTTCCGGATTATACCGTCAGCGAAAACATTGCAGGCGCATTTCTTCATACCGCCGGCCATACCTGTAAGGAAGTAGGCATTGCTCTGGGACTCATCGTTGGGTTCTTCCTGATCTGCCAGATTTTGTTCTTGAAGCTGTCGAAAAAGCATTTGCTTCGGATCGCCATCGGCGTTATCTTTACTTATGTGGGTCTGGTGATTTTCCTCACCAGCGTTAATGTGGGCTTTATGCCCATCGGCTATAAGCTGGGCAATACCTTGGCGCAGGGGAACCGTGCATTCCTGATTGTGTTTGGTTTGTTTGTCGGTATTCTGACGGTGCTGGCGGAGCCGGCGATCCATGTGCTGAATGCGCAGGTAGAGGATGTGACCGGCGGATTGGTCAGCAAAAAGTCCATGATGATCGGACTGTGCATCGGCGTGGGTGCGTCCATCGCCCTGAGCATGATCCGCATCGTCTTCGATTTCTCTCTGGTCTACTACGTGATCCCCGGATATTTCATCGCACTGGCTTTGAGCCTGTTTGTGCCGCCGGTGTACACCGCCATCGCCTTTGACTCGGGTGGTGTGGCCAGCGGCCCCATGACCTCCGGGTTTATTCTCCCCTTCGCTGTGGGTGCCTGTGTGGGTCTGCAAGGCGAAGCGGCAGTTCTGCGGGATGCCTTCGGCGTGGTGGCGCTGGTGGCCATGACGCCCCTGATCACCATTCAGCTTCTGGGCTTCCGTGGGATCGTAGCAGAGCGGGTCAACGAGCGCAAGGCCATGAAGCGAATCTTGGATGCGGACGATCAGCAGATCATCAACTTTATGTAAGGAGGAGCGGTATGGGCAATACAGTCAATGAAACTGCAATTAAGAAACTAAAACTCCTCTTTACGGTGGTGGATCGGCCCAAGGGCGAGTTTTATCTGGATGTGCTGGCGCAATTTGATGTGAATTTCCAGATGTCGCTGGGCGGTTTGGGTACCGCAAGCTCCGATCTGGTGGAACTGCTGGGCTTGGAGCCCCACAAAGCCGTGATCCTCAGCGTAGTGCGGGAGGATCTGGTGGAGGACGTGACGAACTGTCTGGAGGACAAGTTCCGCACCGTCCGCAATGGCAAGGGCATCTGCTTTGCCGTGCCGCTGGCCAGCGTCATCGGCGTCAATCTCTATCAATTTTTAAGCGATAACCGCATGGGCAAGGGGGAATAAATATGAAGACCAACAACCATGAAGTGATTTTTGCCATCGTCAATTCCGGCTTTGCCGAGGATGTGATGGACATTGCCCGGGAGCTGGGAGTCCGAGGCGGCACCATCCTCAATGCAAGAGGTGTGGTTAAGGAGGATGCCGCCGCATTCTTCGGCATTACCCTCCATGAGGATAAAGAGATCTTAATGATGGTGGTAGAGCGGGAAATCCGTGATAGCGTTCTCAACGCCATCTATAAGGAAATGGGCATGGCGAAAAAGGCCAAGGGCATTGCTTTCTCTCTGCCCGTATCCGACGTGGCCGGTCTGGCACCTAAAATCGAGGCCAAAGCGGAAGAAGTATAGAACAGTCCCCCGGTTCATCACATGAACCGGGGGATCGTGATTGGAGGGGGATTTATGCTTCTTCCTTATGCTCAGCGTTCAGCGGGTCTACCACGATCTCAGCGTAGGGGTTGGCAATGACCGTCCGATAGCTGTGGTAGATAACCATGCCCGGCTTGCCGGAAGGCACCTTCTTCACCTGCTTGACAGGGGTGACATCCACGGGGATGTTTTGACCGCCGGTGGTTTCGGAATAGAAGGCTGCAAGCTGCGCCGCTTGGGTTACCGTGTCATCCGGGGGTGTGGTGCCAGCGCAGGAGATGATCACGTGGGAACCGTGGACTTTGGAGGCATGAAGCCAAATATCGTCCTTTCGAGCCAGCTTAAAGGTCAGCTCGTCATTCTGCCGATTGTTCCGACCCACATAAATGGGGTAGCCGTCGGTGGACTCGAAGCGCATGGGAGGCAGCTTGCTCTGCTTAACCCGCTTCTTGCCGCTATCCGCCTTTACATAGCCGCCGGATTGCAGCTCCTGCCGGATCTCCTCCAGCTCCTGCTCTGTGGCGGCTCGGTTCAGTTCCTCCAGCACACTGCGCAGGTAGTTCAGCTCCTCTCGGGCGATTTCCATCTGCCGGGTCAGTTCCTTTTCGGCGGTCTTCATCCGGGCGTAATCCTTGTAGAATTTCGCCGCATTTTGCTGGGGGGACAGGATGGGGGACAGAGGAATTTCGATGATCTTCATGTCTTCATCGTAGAAATCCTCCGCAGACAGCACCGTCTGACCTTTGGTGACCCGGTGGATGTTGGCGGTGACAATGTCGCCAAGCTGCCGCAGACGTTCCCGGTCGTAGGTGGCGGTCAGTTCCTTTTCCTGAATGGCCAGCTTTTTGGTCAACCGCTGGCACAGGTTGGTGACGGTTTTGCGGACAGTCTGACTTTTCTGCCGCATGGAATCCTTGCGATCTCGCAGGGTGTAAAAGCTGTCCAGCAGACCTGAGAAGCTGTCCGCTTGGCTGTACGCCCCGTACTGCCGAATGGGGCAGAAGGCGAACTGCTTAGGCGTACCATCGGGGGCGGCGTAGAAATAGGGGGCTCCGTGGTTCAGATGCTCCCGGAAAAACAGTTCTAACTTTTCGGCGGTTTCTTCCCGGTTCAGGTTTTCCGCCCGGGCATCCGTATCCCCGGCGGCAAATAAGGCGGCTTCCCGGCATACCAGCGGAGAAAGACCGCCCAGCTCATCCATCAGCCGGTCACACAAAATGTCCGCACCGGGTTTGGTGAGCAGGTTTACATAATTGCACTCCAGCGGATGTACCTTCGTTACTGCTTCCGGCTCCTGATAGTGCAGCCCCGGCAGGGCGGGGCGTTTGGCGCTTTCGTCCAATCCGATGCGCCGCAGGCAGTCGATGATTCGTCCGTCACCGCCCAGAAGATACAGGTTGCAGGTGCGGCCCATCAGCTCTGCCACCAGCCGTTTTTGCACCGGGTCGCCCATTTCATCGATACAGTCGAAGGTGAAGGTGGCGGCTCGTTCCATGGCAGGCTGGGATACATCCACCAGCCGTGCGCCGGATAGATGCTTGCGCAGCAGCATACAGAACATGGGCGGCTCTGCCGGATTTTCCGGGTTCGCTGTGGTCAGATGGAGCCGGGGTGCGGCGGGGTTGGGGTTGATCAGGAGTTTTGCCCGATTTTCCCGGCCACGCAGGTGGAGAATCACCGTATCCCGGCTGGGCTGGTGAACTTTGTCCACCCGAGCCTCCCCCAATGCTCGAATTTCTGCAAGCACCGCAGACAAATAAAACGCATCAAATGCCATAAAAGGCCTCCAAGTTAAAAGTGATTGGTAAGATAAATTGTTGTTTACGAGTATAGGAAATCCCTTGCCCCCCGCATTTATGAGGGGGGTGGCCGAGCATAAGCGAGGTCGGGGGGAGTAAAAAACGTCCGTTTTCTCGAACTCCCCCAGTCGAAAATCAGAGATTTTCGCCAGCCCCCTCTTAAAAGCGGGGGCCGAGGGTGCGGAGCATCCTCGCAGCGCTAAACAACAATTTATCCTTCTATCAAAAGTTGAAACAGCTCATTCAGTCGATCATTCTGACCGGACAGGTACAGCCAGCCGAACAGTGCCTCCAGCCCGGTGGCCTTGGCGTACTCGGCTGGGGTTGCACCCTTGGGTACGGCATGGACATGGGCGTTTTTACCCCGGCGGTAGTGGGCTAGCTCGTCCTCTGTCAAATGGGGCAGCAGCTTTTCCGTAAACTTCGCCTGCGACGGCGCTTTGACCATGGCTACCGTATCCCGGTGGAGATTGCCCACATTTTTGCCACCCTTGGCGCACAGATAACTGCGGCAAAGCAGCTCAAACACTGCATCGCCCACATGAGCCAACCCCAGATTGGAAATGGCATCAATGTCCTGCTTGTCCATATTCATCTGGAAGAAGTGTTCCATAGATCCTTCCCTCGATTCACTAAAATCTGAGCGCAAAGCCCGGTAAACAGTCCTGTGATAATGCTGCAAACGATCATCACAGGCAGATACACCAAAAATCCCGGCGTTCCCGTCAGCGCCACCGCCATGGCCATTTGCCCAATGGAGTGGGCCACCGCACCCAGTGCTCCGGCTACCCAAAGCTGCTTTTTGGTCAAAATCCGCTTCAGGCCGATGGTAGTCAGGATCGCCAGCGCACCGCCTGCAGCGGAATAAAAAATCGTGCTGAAATTCCCCGCGAATACCGCTCCCAGAAAAATGCGCACCGCCAGAACCAGCGCCCCATCCCGCCCACGAAAGGCGAAAACCGTAAACACTGTGACAATGTTGGCAAGGCCCAGCTTCACTCCGGGAATGGGGATCAGCGCCGGGATTTGCCCCTCAATGACAAAAATCGTCAAAGCAATGGCACTGAGCAGCGCCAAAACGGTCAGTTTTTTCACTTTCATACCATCGCCTCCTTACTGTTATTATAATGTAGCAGATTTGAACTCAAAAGTAAATAGAGCGGGCGCTGGGAAATGAAACCCAGCGCCCGTGGCGTATTGTCTATGTCAGGCCTCTTCTACGATCTCAGCTTCGGGGGCGTTCTTCTGGACGCTCTCGATACCATTGACGCAGCTTGCCTTGGCAGTGTAGCCCTCGGAAACGGCAATGATCTGACCGTTGGTGGCCTTCAGACGGAAACGGAACTCGCCGCCCTTATCCTGATACATCTCAAACTTGGGATGGGAAACCGTGGCGTAGCCTTCGACGGTCTGGTCTTCAATACCAGCCAAGGGAGCGTTTTTCTGGACGGAAGCAATGCCGTTGCGGCAGGCGGCTTCGGAGGTGTAGACCTCGGAGGTGGCGATCACCTGACCGTTGCCGGCCTTCAGGTCGAACTTGATGCCGGAGGATACCGTGCGAATAACAAACTTGCTCATGTTGATTTCCTTTCTCCACAAGTGTGGCATAAAATTGTATAAAATTAGTATACCATTAGCGTAGATTGCTGTCAATTATGATGATAAGATAAATTGTTGTTTAGACTACCTGTCATTGCGAACCAGTGACCGATGTCACTGGTGTGGCAATCCCCCATGGCGATGGGGAAATGTTACGATTACCAACGAAAATGCCGGAAAATCCGGGAGATTGCCACGCCAGTGTGCGCACTGGCTCGCAATGACATACTTCTTTTTTGGTGCGTCACTAATCAACTAAACAACAATTTATCTTACTAACGCCCAAAAATGACCTCCCCCGGTTTTCCGGGGGAGGTTGGCGTCTATTAATGGAAGTGAGCGTAAGCGGAGGTGGTGAACTTAGCGACCATCTCGTACAGCGCATCCTTACCCATCTGACGGGCGGCGTAGCTGTTAACGCTGTCGCTGGCAGAGGCAACCACGTTGCCAGCCGCATCATACACCGTCACAGTGACCAGCTGATCGCCGTCGGCAACTACCAGC
>JBGVKN010000091.1:0-8077 GCA_045123795.1 Faecousia sp.
TGAGGTAATCATACGGCGGACGCCCGCCGGCTCCCTTGTGTTCCTTTTTGAACACCTTGGTCAGAGCGGGGCGGAAGATTTCCCAATTGATTGCCCCGTTCAGACGCTCAAGAGAATCTCCTAACTGGCTCAACTTCTCTAGCGAAGACTTTCATCCCAAAAACCGATTTGCATAGCACTCGCCCTCCTTTTGGAGCTATTATACCATATATCTCTCATTTTGGCGAGTTTTTAGAGATCCCCAACAATTTATCTCACCAACCGAAGAATGAAAAACATCCCGGAACGAACTGTTCCGGGATGTTCAAGCACATTATTAGTCAGCGACGTAGGGCAGCAGAGCAATCTGACGGGCACGCTTGATAGCGGTGGTCAGGTCACGCTGGTGAGCGGCGCAGGTACCAGTGGTACGGCGGGGCAGGATCTTGCCGCGCTCGGACAGGTAACGGCGGAGCTTAGCGGTGTCCTTGTAGTCGATGGCGGTCACCTTATCCACGCAAAATGCGCAAACCTTCTTACGCTTGCGGGGACGCATACGCTGTTCGTTAGCCATGGTTTTCTCCTCCTTGTAAGAAATGTAGAAAAGTTCAGATTAGAAAGGAAGCTGTGCGTCGTCATCGTCCAGCATCGCAAAATCGGATGCGGGGTTGGATGCGGGAGCGGCGTAGCTACCGTAGCTGGGAGCAGCAGGGGCAGAATAGGTGTTGCCACCGTAATTATTGCCGCCGTAGCTGTTTCCGTTGTAGGAGCCACTGTCGCCGGTGCGCTTGCTTTCGCCGAAGTAGCAGTTGTCTGCTACGACTTCAGCAGTGCGGCGCTTGTTTCCTTCCTTATCGGTCCAGCTGCGGATCTGGAGCCGACCGGAGACCACGATCATGGAGCCCTTGGTGAAATACTTGGAGACGAATTCTCCAGTCTGACGCCAGGCAACGCAATCGATGAAATCGGTCTCCCGCTCGCCGCCGTCTCTGCCGCCGAAGTCACGGTCGACAGCCACAGTGAAGCTGGCAACGGCAATGCCGGTGCCGGTGCGGCGCAGCTCGGGGTCACGGGTCAGGCGACCCATGATGGTAATGTGGTTGAGCATGGTATTACTCCTCCACAGCGGTGGTCAGGCAGCGCATGACACCTTCGGTGATCTTCATAACGCGCTCCAGCTCGGCGGGGAATGCGGGATTGGTCTCCATGTTCATCAGAACATAGTAACCCTCGGGCTTGTCATTGACGAGATAAGCCAGACGACGCTTGCCCCACTCATCAATGTTCAGCAGAGTACCCTCCGCCTCCACCATTGCCTTGAACTTTTCCACAAGTGCGGCGATGCCCTCCTCGCCCATAGCGGGGTCGATGATGTAGAGCACCTCGTACTTACCGGTGATCTTAGCCATGTTGTTTGCACCTCCTTTTGGACTTTTAGGCCCCCGGTCTCGCCGGGAGCAAGGATTTGTCCGCATTCGCAGACCATACCATTATAGTGACCAATTTCTCGATTGTCAAGTGTTTTTTGCGGGTTTTTGTAAGATAAATTGTTGTTTACAGGGTTAGGACACGAATTCCGTAGGGGAGGGCCTTGACCCTCCCAAAAACCTAAAACACTTCGATACGTTGGTTATTTTACGGAAACAGAACGTATTCATAAAGAATATACAGCTCAAAAATCGTTGCGTTGTGGGAGGGTCAAGACCCTCCCCTACTAAGATGTGTTTCTCGATTACTCCGCTAAACAACAATTTATCGTATCATCTTATCAATAGAAAAGGCCGCTGCGAATGCAGCGGCCTTGAGCTTTACTTTGCGTATTCCACAGCCTTGGTTTCCCGGATGATATTGACCTTGATCTGACCGGGGTATTCCAGCTCGGCCTCGATCTTCTTGGCGATATCCCGAGCCATGAGGATCATGTTATCCTCGGTGACTACCTCGGGCTTGACCATGATGCGAACCTCACGGCCGGCCTGAATGGCGAAGGCCTTGTCAACACCGGGCCAGGAGCCGGTCAGCTCCTCCAGCTTCTGCAGACGACGGATGTAGTTCTCCACGTTCTCACGGCGGGCGCCGGGACGGGCGGCAGAAACAGCATCGGCGGCCTGAATCAGCACGGCAATGACGGTCTTGGGCTCCACATCACCATGGTGGGCTTCAATGGCGTTGACCACCACGGGGTTTTCCTTATACTTCCGGGCCAGATCCGCACCCAGCTGCACATGGCTGCCCTCGACCTCATGGTCAATGGCCTTGCCAAGGTCATGCAGTAAACCGGCACGCTTTGCCAGTGCCACATCCACGCCCAGCTCGGCGGCCATGAGCCCTGCGATGTGAGAAACCTCGATGGAGTGGTTCAGCACGTTCTGACCGTAAGAGGTACGGTACTTCTGACGGCCCAAAATCTTCACCAGCTCGGGGTTCAGGTTATGAACACCGGCTTCGTAGCAGGCACGCTCGCCCTCCTCACGGATGGTGCGGTCAACTTCCCGCTTGGCCTTCTCCACCATGTCCTCAATGCGGGTGGGATGGATGCGGCCGTCCTGAATCAGCTTCTCCAGTGCCAGACGGGCAACCTCCCGGCGGACGGGGTCGAAGCTGGAAACGGTGATGGCTTCGGGGGTATCGTCGATGATCAGGTCAACACCGGTGATGGTTTCCAGGGTGCGGATGTTCCGACCCTCACGACCGATGATGCGGCCCTTCATCTCATCATTGGGCAGGGGCACCACGGAAACGGTGACTTCTGCCGCATGATCGGCGGCGCAGCGCTGGATGGCAGTGGAGAGGATCTCCCGAGCCTTTTCGTCGGCATCGTCCTTGAGCTGCTGCTCGATCTCCTTGATCTTCATGGCGGTTTCGTGGCGGACTTCCTCCTCCACGCTCTTGAGCAGATATGCCTTGGCCTGCTCCTGAGTCAGAGCGGAGATCTTCTCCAGCGTCTGCATCTGGGCTTCCTTCAGGCGGTTAGCCTCCTCCTGGGCCTGGGCCACAGCGGCCAGCTTCTTCGCCAGCTCATCTTCCTTCTTTTCGAAGGCGTCGGTCTTCTTATCCAGGGTGGCTTCCTTCTGCTCCAGCCGGCGCTCCTGCTTGCTCAGCTCGGCGCGGCGCTCCTTAACTTCCTTTTCGTGCTCTGTGCGTGATCTATGGATCTCGTCCTTGGCTTCGAGAAGCATTTCTTTCTTTCTACTCTCGCCGCCACGGATGGCTTCGTTAATGATTCGGGTCGCTTCTGCTTCTGCAGAGCCGATCTCACGTTCCGCTACCTTCTTACGGTAAGTCATACCGCTGATAAAGCCCACGGCAATGCCGACGGCGGCAGCAACAATAATCAAAATAACAGCTAAAATAGGGTCCATAATCCTGCAACGCACCTCCTTCTTTAAAAATAGGCATCGCCGAAGAGGTGGCGCAATGAGCCACAGGTGTAAAATTGGCATATCAGCCGCCCGAGAGGGCAGGTCTGCACAAAAAAACGCCATGCGGCGCAAAAACGCATCGTACTCCGGCATCAGCCGGTTATCATGAAACGCCCACCCGGAGGATAAACCGGGCCAGCGTACACCATACCGAATATTATTTTACTCGCCGCAGGGCGGAATGTCAAGTATTATCAAACAAAAATTACCTGTAAAACCTCGTGCATTTTTTACAATCAGCCCAAAACGATTGACAAGACTTCGGCCTTGTGATAAAATAAGTCCTGCAAAACCACAGCCTTATATCGGGGGAGGAATATTCAATGTCTAATGTTTTAGTCGTTTTCTATTCCCGTAAGGGTGAAAACCATATGCCCGGTGGTATTCAGGTTCTGCAAAAGGGACATACTGCCTATGCGGCGGAGTACATTCAGAAGGCGTTGAATGCGGATCTTTTTGAGATCGACACGGTGGTGCCCTATGCGGAAAACTACCGGCAGTGCTGTGGTCAGGCGGTGGCGGAAGCAAAGGCCAATGCCCGGCCTGCTATTCGGGGATATGTGGAGAATATGGAACAGTATGATACTGTTTTCGTCTGTTTCCCCTGCTGGTGCGGCACGGCGCCCATGTGCGTTTTTACGTTCCTTGAGCATTACGACCTGACGGGCAAGACCGTCATTCCCCTGTGTACCAACGAAGGCAGTGGCTTGGCGAAAGCGCCTGCGGATCTGGCGACAAGCTGTCCCGGTGCGGTCATCGCAGAAGGACTGTCCGTCCGTGGCCATCAGGTCAAGGATAGTGAGGAATTGATTTCCACTTGGGCAAAAAACAGCCTGTAAATTGAATGTAAGCGGATATGATGGAATTGGTAGACGTGTAGGATTTAGGTGCTGTTACCTCAGTGAACAGAGCAAAAAGGAGATTGGCGATTATGGCGATCAGAAATGGAGTATGTCCGATCTGTGGTTCCGTGCAGAATGTGAATAGTTCTCTCCGAGCGGCGGTTTGCACGGTTTGCGGTAACGCCTATGTGGTAACAGACGCACTTGGTGCTCGATCCGGTGATGCGGCGGAGTTTCTTCGGAAAGGAAAATCCTATCTGCGGATTGGTGCAGGAAACGAAGCAATCAAATGCTTTATGGAAGGCCTTGCGCTAGATCCCGCTAACGATGAGTTGAAAATTTTTTATTACGGATTTCGCTATTTTGATGCGGAGGATTATATCAAGAGACACCCGTTCATGGAGCCTTTTGAGTATGAATATCTGTATCTGCATACCGACAAAGAGAGTCGCCGGGAGTATTTTATGCGCTTTTTTGACGGAAGTGTGTACGAAAAGAATCCACAATGCTCCTACAAACCAAAACTTATCCGCAGAAGGAGTTGTATCGTTGATTCGTATCGCTGTGATGCGGTTTGCCGGATCAACGGCGGTCTGCCGGCTGTGTGGATCTATGCAACAGATGCTCCCGGTGGTTTGCGGTCACCGGAGCAGGTGGAATATTTGTTCGCCCATGATACGGGAAAAACGTTTCGCCGTGTGGTATACCAAAAAAAGTATTACCAAGCCCAGAGCAAAACCATCTTTGTAACGAGGAAGTCGCTGTTTGGCGGATACACGGAAGATAAGGTAAGAAAGAATTTCCCTGAGGTCAATGTATCCAGGTATGATGTGATTGCCGGAACCTGCGATTTGCGGGAGCGTGCAGCACAACGCTTTTACGGAGAAGAGATTCCTTTTGAATTCAGGGTGGATCCCAACCCTGAGATTGCCAGACTAATCCGTAAATATTATCCCGAATAATGCCACCGGGCGACACTGATCGCCCTATAAGTAGTAGAAATAGGTTTACCTGTTTTTATAAATCGTGGATCAGGCGAAATGCCCCACCTCGGCTGCCTCGCCGTGTAAAAATCAGAGGCACAAAAGAATATGCGGGCATGGTGGAATTGGTAGACTCGGTGGATTTAGGTGCTGTCACCTCAGTGAAGGTTTTTCCTCCATGCCGCGGGCAAAGTTAAAAGCAGGTTCGCCTGTTTTTATAAATCGTGGATCAGGCTAAGTGCCCCACCTCGGGTACCTCCCCGTGTAAAAATCAGAGGCACAACTCCATATGCGGGCATGGTGGAATTGGTAGACTCAGGGGATTTAGGTGATGTCACCTCAGTGAAGGTTTTATGAAAGATTATATCGAAGCCCACAAGTTCAGTAACAATCACATGGAAGCGCTTAAGCGGGATTCGGTCTGCGGCTGCTTTTATTGCGGCCGGATCTTCGACCCAGCAGAGATCGAGGACTGGCTGATCGACGATAATCCCTGCGATCGTGGCGGCACAGCTATGTGTCCTCATTGCGGCATTGATTCTGTCATTGGTGAAAGCTCTGGCTATCCCATCACGAAGGAATTTCTGGAAGCCATGCGCGGTTACTGGTTTGGAAAATAAAAAACAGGCTCGCCTGTTTTTATAAATTGTGGATCAGGCTAAGCGCCCCACCTCGGATCCCTCTCCGTGTAAAAATCAGAGGTACAAAAGAATATGCGGGCATGGTGGAATTGGTAGACTCATTGGATTTAGGTTCCAACGCGCGAGCGTGCAGGTTCGAGTCCTGTCACCCGCACCAGAAAAAAGCACTTGCTTCGGCAGGTGCTTTTTTATTCTTATGACTGTCCGCGGGAGAAAAACACTTGCTCTTCTGGGAAAACTGTGCTATGATACCGAAAGGTGATGCTTTATGAATGAAATTTTCCTGAAACAAATCGACGAGGTCACGCCCTTCTGGGTGTTTTACTCAAAGGACAGCGGCGAGCCGGGGAACATCCAGCTCTCTGCCTGCGCCAACAATTTCTCCATCCACCGGGGCTATGTGTCCGAGGATAGCCTGCAGTGCGTGGGTACGCGCTATGAAAAGGACGGCTTCGGCTGCTATGAGCTGTTCAACGTGGGCCACACCCTCATCAAATTCCCCCTGACCCCCAATTTCGTCCAGAAGCTCCTGGGTGGCAAAAATGCCGCAGACAAGCTGCGGCAGCAGTACGGGGAATTCGAGCGGCAGCTCAGCGGCTACGGCTGGAAGACCATTGCGGAATAACACGATTTTTTGTAGGGAACGGCCTGCGTGCCGTTCCCCGATCCTCAAACCAACTGCGCTGGAACGGCACACAGGCCGTTCCCTACATTTTATTCCTTATCCGAGGTGAACCCCTATGATCAACAAGAATATGTACGCCCTGGGTGCCAACCGTTCCTGCATCCGGGAGCTGTTTGAATATGGCCGCCAGAGAGCTGCCCTCGTGGGCGCGGAGAATGTCTTCGACTACTCCCTGGGCAACCCCTCCATCCCGGCCCCTGCCGGGGTCAACGAGGCCATCCAGGCGGTGCTGGAGGAGATGCCCTCCCTGGCCATCCACGGCTACACCTCCGCCCCCGGCGATCTGCCCCTTCGCCAGGCGGTGGCCGATGACCTGAACCAGCGCTACGATGCCGGTGTCCGGCCTGGTGACCTCTTCATCGGCTGCGGCGCAGCCCCCGAGCTGGTATCCGTCATCCGCGCCCTGGCCGTGGAGAATGCCGAGTTCATCGCCGTGGCCCCCTTCTTCCCGGAGTACCGTCCCTTCGTCGAGAGCAGTGGCGGCAAGCTGGTGGTGGTCCCTGCGGATATCCCCAATTTCCAGATCGATTTCGCCGCCCTGGAGGCTGCCCTGAACCCCAACACCCAGGCCATCATCCTCAACTCCCCCAACAATCCTGCCGGTACGGTCTACACCGCCGAGACCCTGGGCAAGCTGGCTGCCCTGTTGGAGCGGAAATCTGCCGAGTTCGGCAAGACCATCTACATCATCTCCGACGAGCCTTACCGGGAGCTGGTCTACGGCGGCGTCATCGCCCCCTGGATCCCCGGCATCTACGACAGCACCGTCGTCTGCTACTCCTGGTCCAAGAGCCTGAGCCTTCCCGGCGAGCGCATCGGCTATGTCTATGTCCCCGAGAAGTGCGCCGACCACGATGACCTCTACGCCGCCGTCGCCGGTGCCGCCCGGGCCGGTGGCCATGTCTGCGCCCCCAGCCTGATCCAGAAGGTCATCGCCCGTTGCGTCCAGCTGCGGCCCGACCTGCAGGCTTACGACGAGAACCGCCGCCTGCTGTCCGGTGCCCTGCGCTCCTACGGCTACGAAATGGCCCAGCCCGACGGCGCCTTCTACCTCTTCGTCAAGTCCCCGGTTGGCAGCTCCAAGGATTTCTCCGAAAAGGCCAAGCAGCACGACCTGCTCCTGGTCCCCGGCGACGACTTCGGCTGCCCGGAGTACTTCCGCATCTGCTACTGCGTCAGTAAGGACCTGATCGAAAGAAGCCTGCCCATTTTCGAGAAGCTCATCAAGGAATAAAGAGTAGGTGGGACCATTCATGCATTTTCTGCCGCCCCATCAGGGTCGGCAACACCCACATCAGTCATGAATCGGTTCCGAAGAGCCGATTCATGACAGCTTCGGAATCAAGGTATGATTGCCCCCGGCAATCATTAAGATTATGGATTCGCTGCGCGGAGCACCACCCTCGAGGGAGAAGTCTTTGGTGGAAATCTCCACTTGCTGCCACAATACGAACAGCGTTGGATACGGGACAAGGCTTCTCCCCTCGGGGAGAAGCTGTCACGGCCGCCCCTTTTGGGGCGGCCG
>JBGVKN010000092.1:0-4277 GCA_045123795.1 Faecousia sp.
CAATTGCAATCTCTCCATAGTTCTTTCCGTTAGCGATACATGCCTTTGCCACAGCGATCCTTTCAGTTTGGGTAGTTTCTCTTCCTTTGGTCATACGGCTTCCTCCTGTCTGTTTCTTGAAGTCTTTATGACCATTATACACCTTAATCCAAGTTCTGAGTTGCTTTGTATCTCGTATTTTGTATTTTTTGCAGATTGTTCTTATGCTACCTTTGCCCAAAAGATAATCCTTGACCGCTGCCTCTTTCAATATAGGGTCATAACGTCGGTTTCCTTTCCGTGGAAGAAATGCCTGTGCTCCTTCCGTTTCGTACTGCCGCACCCAATCCTCTATTGTCGCGTGATGAACTCCTACTTGCTTCGCCGCTTCGCTTAAGCCGATCCGGCCTTGCATATATGCTTTGGTTATCCGTATCTTGTCTTCTGCTTTGATATTTTTACTTTTGGACATAGAAATACCCCCATAAGAAACAGTTTTCTTTTTCACTGTCTCTTATGGGGGTAGCATATCATTCGCTCCGGGGTTGTTTGTTTGGGAGGATGGGAAGATAAATTGTTGTTTAGAGGTGCAACCAAGGCCCCCTCTGACGAGGGGGCTGTCACGGCGAACGCCGTGACTGGGGGAGAGAAAATGTGAAAATCACCTCGCTGCTGAGGAAAACCGTACTTTTTTATCTCTCCCTCAGTCAGCTTCGCTGACAGCTCCCTCGTCAGAGGGAGCCTTCTGGTGCTCCCGCACCAGAAGCGTAAACAACAATTTACCTGTTTAAGGCTGCTCCACCACGCCGGCGAACAGGGGCAGGGCGTTGCGGCTGGACACCACGAACATAAACGGACGATCCAGCACGAAATCGATCTCATCATCAGGGATGGAGGGGACGCCCCCGGCTTCTGTCATGATAACAGTGTATGCCGCAGCCAGAACACCCTCCTCGTCCACGGCTACCCGGACAGCATGATCAATCTTGCTGACGTAAAGCTCCATTGCATCCGTCATAGGAGAAAAATCGGATTTACTGCTGATAAAAACATCAGTCAAGCCCAGCTTTTTCATTCCCTCTATCAGATCAGCCTGAGAGCTGATGTCGAATTTCGGCATACTCAGGTTGACCTTCAGAGATTTTTTGTTTTTCCAATCGGCGGGGGATCGGGTCATTTCCAGATATTCGCTGCTTGCCAGCACGTCCTCCACGGTCTTGCCTTCATCCGGCAGGATCAGCCACATTCCGCCGGAACTAAGCGGCAGGTAAACAGCGCCAAAATTCTCGCCCCAGTAGTAGACACCCATCTCGTCGGTTCGGTTCATAAAGGGGACGGTCAGATCCTCGTTCTTCGCATGGAATACGCTGTCGGCTGTATCCTTTTCACTGAATTCAGCATCCCAGCCTGCCGCAAAATAGAGGGTGGAGGCCAAGGCGAAGACGGTGCTAGGCTCCATCTTGGTGTTTTCGGATTGCTCCTCCAGCAATCCACCGGTTTGCTCATTCAGCCATGTCCGGAGCTGTTCGTTCATAATTTCGGTTCCCAGATCACCGTGGAATACGGAGGCGTAGTAGCTGTCCGCAAGGGTCTGGATGGCATCAGTTTTGAACCCGTAGGCATCGTCCAGCCACAGGGAATTGGCAAGCAGGGAGGTGGTTTCACCATCGTTGCAGTAATGGGCGTTCCAGACATGGCCGGCCTGCGTCCGCAGCGCTTCGATGCTCTCCGCTCCCAGCAGATCCAAAATCTGCTGACGGCTCTGCCCACAGGTGACCTCCGCCAGCATGGCAAGAGCCAGATACACGTTCACCGGAGAATAGGCCCGGTTGCCCTCGCCGGATAGGAATTCCGGGATGCTTCTGGCCCAGAAGTTCGTCAAACTGTCGGCGTAGCCTTGGGGTTGATCGTATTGCTCATTTCTGCTTTTGTACCATTCCAACCAATCGACTTCGTAGGCATTGTAATTCCCGTACCCGTAATCTGCGTAATTCGGACACTGTGCCATCTGTGGGTAGACAGGGGCTGCTACCTGATGGGACAGGGGTGTGATAACCGGTCCGATGGGCTTCAGGGGCGTGACGGGGCGGCTTGGATCTTGCTTTGCGCTGAATTTCTTCAGCTCAAAAGTGGAAAAATCAACCTTGCTCGGATCGACGGTAAGCGCACCCGCTCGGATATGACAGCCGTTGTAGTTAAAACCGCCGTAAAGCCGGTCGTTCACGTTGTACAGATCGAAGGAACTGCCATCCAGCTCTGCGCCGGTGATCATTGGAGAGCCGCTATGTCCGATGGGCGAAGCGTTGACCAGAAAATGATACCGAATACCCTGATGGTCGCAGAATATCTCCAATGTGTTGTTATAGAGATAATAACGCAGAGAGTCGAACTTGCCGTTAACGCAAGGTAGTGGTGCGGCGTTCAGCAGAAGCTCAAAATTCTGCACGCCTTGCCGGAGTGTGGCTACATCGCAGTAGGGGCGGAACGACATATCATAGATGTAGTCCTGAAATTGCCGGTCATCCAGCTTGGCGGCATCCAGCAATGCTTGAATTTCTTCGATCGACTCAAAATAGTAGTAGCTACCCGGTTCGGCGTTTTGTATCCCGTTGCCTAAATTGATGCTGGGCTCAGCACCGAATTCGTGCCAGAGCGCACCCCAGCAGATCGCCAACACCAGCACTGCGGCAATGGCTCTCAGCCACGGAAAACGTTTCTTTTTATATTGTATGGCTTCGTTCAGATGTCCGTCGCTGATCTGCTCCAAAGCTCGGTTCAGTTCCTCATTCATAGTATCCCTCCTCGATAAGATAGGTTTTCAGACCGCCCCGAATTCGGCTCAGCCGGACGGAAACGGCGTTTTCGGTCATGTGAAAGGCGGCGGCAATGTCCTTGACGGAGTCGCCGAACCAGTACCGCCGCAGGAACATGACCCGGTTGTCCTTATTTAATGTATCCAAGTATGCGTCCATGGCCTGTCCGAGGGCACGCCCGTCCTCCATACAGGGGGCGGGGATACAGCCTGCCAGCTCGTCTAGGGAGAGCTCGTAGCCGCTCCGTTTTTGGGCGGTGTTATCCCGCAGGCGGTTCAGGGCGATGTTGCGCCCAATGCGATAGACATAGGGGCTCAAAGGCTCCGGTCGTTTTGGGGGCACGGAATTCCACACCGCCAGATACGTGTCGTTGACGCATTCCTCTGCGTCCCGGGTGTTATTCAACAAATTATTCGCAATGCGGAATAGACCCTTTCCGAACTGCTCTGCCAGCGCTGGGATCGCGCGCTCCGCACGCTGCCATAGCAGGGATAGTAATTCTTGATCCTCCATCGCCTTCACCTCCTTATCTATTTAAACACCATTTAATGGGGAAATCTTACATAAATAATATCACAAATTCATGTATACTTCCACCCTGAATGGGAAATAATTACCTTCGTAAGGAGGGAAGTCCGATGAAGGTACGGGAATTGATGACCAGCCCGGCAATCCGGATCAATCAGGATGAAACGGTGGAGGTGGCGGCACGAACGCTGACACATTATAATATAGGTGCATTGCCTGTATGCGGTGCTGATGGCCGGGTCTGTGGCTTAGTGACCGATCGGGATCTGGTGACACGGTGTATGGCCTCCGGCAGACTTCCGGGCCAGACTAAGGTTCGGGATGTGATGACCGGAAATGTCTTGTCCGTCCAGCCGGATACGGATGCGCAGGCGGTGGCTCAGTTGATGGGGCAACAGCAGGTGCGCCGCTTGCCGGTGATGGAGAACGGCAAGCTGTGCGGCATGGTAAGTTTAGGGGATTTGGTGAATTGTGAGGACAGTTGTAGCGGCGCTGCGGACGCTTTGAGCGGGATCTGCGCCAACATTTCGGCTCGGTAAAATAATTTCAAAAAAATCAAAATTTATGCTTGACAAACCGGATATGTCGTGCTAGAATGTGCAAGCTGTCTGATGAACGGCCCGCCGGGAGGATGGCAAACAGAAAAAACTTCAAAAAAGATTAAAAAAGGTCTTGACAAATTGAAGTTCATCTGCTAATATATAAAAGTTCGCTACGGCGAGCGGCTGTACCTTGTAAATTGAATAACGCAAAGACGAAATGAACACCTTGGACAATTAATGGATTGTTTAAGAAATAGTTCGTGTACGAACGAATAAAAAACAGCCAACGAAAATTCTTGAGTAATAAATGCTAGTAGCAAATTATTCAAAACTTTGATTTTAGAGCTTCGGCTTTAAGATACAACTTTTTGAGAGTTTGATCCTGGCTCAGGACGAACGCTGGCGGCGTGCCTAA
>JBGVKN010000093.1:0-2254 GCA_045123795.1 Faecousia sp.
GCGACTGGAGTTGTCCACGGCAGCTTCCAGCGCTAGTGTGTCGTCGATGGTCATAAAGGAAAACTTCTTTTCCACGGTGTCCAGTCCCGCAAAGGGCGGCACAAAAGGGGAAGAACCGGTAGCAACACAAACGCTGTCATAAGGAACCGCCGCTCCGTCATCCAATGTTACGGTTTTCGCTGTGCTGTCAATTTTTACTGCTTTCTTTCCATAGAGGACTTGACAGCCCATCTTTTCATAAAAATCGGCACTGCGGTACTGCATCCGCTGCAGATCGGTCTTGCCCTCCAAATAATAGGAAATTAGAGGACGGCAGTAAACGGCATGGTTTTCAGCCGACACAACGGTGATTACACCCTCAGAGTCGATGCTGCGGATGCCTTCAATACAACCGGCAGCTGCTACGCCGTTACCGATGATCACATATTGTTTCATTACCGTCACCTCTCCTCATACACAATGGCTTTGTTGGGGCAGCCTTTCACACAGGCAGGCTTATCACAGGTGTTTTCCATACACAGTTCACACTTCTGTACAGCACCGTTTGCATCCTGGGACATAGCACCGTAGGGGCATACCAAAATGCAGGTAAGGCATCCGACGCATTTATTGCGGTCGATGCAAACCGTACCGTCCTTCTTGGACAATGCTCCGGAAATGCAGCTTTTTACACACATTGGATCTTCACAATGGCGGCAGGAGACAGCAAAGGTGATCTTATCCTCACCCTCAACGTGGATACGGGGAAAGATGGACTTGCCCTTTAACGCCTTGACCATATTGGTCTGATCGGAATTGGCAAAGGCACAGTTGTATTCGCACAGATGGCAGCCAAGACACCACTGCTCATTCACATATACACGTTTCATACTTTGCCCTCCTTATTCACCTGCATGGGAAATGCCCAGGATCTGCAATTCCTTGTCTGTCAGCCCAATCCCACGGAGCATCAGTCGGTTGCCACGGAGTGCTTCGATAGAGTTGATACCCATGCCACCCATCAGTTCCTTGATTTCGTGGTTCCAGGCCGTCATCAAATTGATAAGCCGCTGGCTGCCCATATCGGGATTCAGACGTTTTACAAGATCCTGACGTTGGGTTGCGATGCCCCAGTTGCACTTGCCGCTTTGACAGGTACGGCAAAGGTGACAGCCCATAGCCAGCAATGCGGCAGTTGCCACATAGCAGGCATCGGCACCCAAAGCGATCGCCTTGACCACGTCCGATGCACTGCGGATACTGCCGCCCACAACAAGAGACACATTATTTCGGATACCTTCATCACGAAGTCTTTGATCTACCGCAGCCAAAGCAAGTTCAATCGGGATACCGACGTTATCGCGGATACGGGTTGGTGCCGCACCTGTGCCGCCACGAAAGCCGTCGATAGCGATAATATCTGCACCGCTTCTTGCAATACCGCTTGCAATGGCGGCAATGTTATGTACGGCGGCAACCTTTACAATGACAGGCTTTTTATATTCTGTAGCCTCTTTTAGAGAGAACACAAGCTGACGGAGGTCTTCTATGGAATAAATATCGTGATGTGGAGCCGGAGAAATAGCGTCTGAGCCTTCAGGAATCATTCGGGTACGAGATACATCGCCAACGATCTTTGCGCCCGGCAGATGTCCTCCAATACCCGGCTTTGCTCCTTGTCCCATTTTGATTTCAATGGCAGCACCAGCTTTTAAGTAGTCCTCGTGAACGCCGAAACGTCCGCTCGCCACCTGAACGATGGTGTTTTCACCGTAAACATAGAAATCCTCGTGCAAACCGCCTTCACCGGTATTATAAAGAATACCAAGCTCCGTAGCGGCACGGGCAAGAGAAGCGTGAGCGTTATAACTGATGGAACCGTAGCTCATTGCCGAGAACATAATCGGCATAGAGAGTTCAATCTGCGGCGGCAGTTCGCATTTTAATTTTCCGTCTTCGTCACGCTGAACTTTTTCAGGCTTTTTACCCAAAAATACACGGGTTTCCATCGGTTCACGAAGAGGGTCGATGGGTGGATTTGTCACCTGTGACGCGTTGATCAGGATCTTGTCCCAATATACAGGCAACGGCTTTGGATTGCCCATTGAGGAGAGCAGGACACCGCCGCTGTTTGCCTGCTTATAGATTTCTTTAATCGTATCGTTTTGCCAGTTGGCGTTTTCTCGGAGAACACAATCGCTTTTTACGATTTTCAGTGCTCTTGTGGGGCAGAGAGATACACAACGCTGACAGTTGACACACTTAGTCTCGTCAG
>JBGVKN010000094.1:0-16200 GCA_045123795.1 Faecousia sp.
GAACAATCGCCGGTGGCGATTGCACAATAAACTATGTGGCGAAAATCTCTGATTTTCGACTGGGGGAGTGTCCTAAAACCGTTACGACACCCCCTCAGTCACGGCGTTCGCCGTGACAGCTCCCCCAAAGGGGGCGCCAAGGGTGGTGCTCCGCGCAGCGAATACAAATCGGTGCGTTTGCCAGTGGGAATCGCACCTTTGCTATCGGCTACGCCGCCGGGGGGGTACTCCGCTAAACAACAATTTATCGTTCAATCGAAATATTCAGAAAAATTTGCTCAAAAAACAAAAATACCATTGACAACGGCGTGTCAATGGTGTAAAATGAATTTCCATACTATGGGGAATAGGCGCATTATGCCCTTTCACCCCAGCATGGACATTTTACCACAGGATGGAGCCGCTGTCAAGAGAAAAGTTATTCAATTTTGACAACTGCTCCGAGCGTATCAATCCATAAGCAACACAACACACGGCGAAAGCCGAAAGAAAGGCTGTGATGATCCATATGGCAATGGTCAAGGACGTGAAGTTCGGCAAGACCATGCGTAAGTCTTACGCGAAGTATGAGGAGATCCTCGAGATCCCCAATATGCTCAAGATCCAGAAGGATTCCTACCAGTGGTTCCTGGACGAGGGACTGCAGGAAGTCTTTAAGGATGTGGGCACCATCACCGACTTCTCCGGTAAACTGGAGCTGAGCTTCCTGGATTTCTCCATGAACGAGCCCCCCAAGTATACCATCGAGGAGTGCAAGGAGCGGGATGCTACCTACGCCCGTCCCATCAAGGTTCGGGTCCGTCTGCGCAACACCGAGACCGACGAGATCAAGGAGCAGGAGATCTTCATGGGAGATTTCCCCATCATGACCAACGGCGGCACCTTCGTGATCAACGGCGCAGAGCGTGTCATCGTCTCTCAGATCGTCCGCAGCCCCGGTATGTACTACGGGCATGAGGTGGACAAGGCTGACCAGCACACCTACACCGCTACGGTCATTCCTTACCGTGGCGCATGGCTGGAGTACGAAACCGATAACTCCAATGTGTTCTGGGTCCGCATCGACAAGAACCGCAAGCTGCCCATTACCAGCCTGATCCGTGCCATGGGTGTCAGCACCGATGAGCAGATCAAGGCGATGTTCGGCGAGGATGAGCGTATCATCGCTTCTCTGGAAAAGGACCCCTGCAAGACTCGTGAGGAGTCCCTGCTGGAGATCTATCGCCGCCTGCGTCCGGGTGAGCCTCCCACGGTGGAGACTGCCATTGCCCATCTGGAGGGTCTGCTGTTTGATGCCCACCGCTATGATGTGAGCAAGGTCGGCCGCTATAAGTTCAATAAGAAGATGGACATCTGGAGCCGCCTGTCCGGTCAGGAGGCTGCTGAGCCCATTGCCGATCCCATGACCGGTGAGATTCTGGTTATGCCCGGCGATATCATCACCCGTGACATGGCTCACTCCCTCAGCGATAAGGGTGTCAATGAGGCTGTCGTCAAGGTGGGCGATCAGAAGGTCAAGGTTTTCTCCAACGACATGGTCCGCATGGAGAACTTCGTTTCCTTTGATCCCAAGCAGTACGGCATCAAGGAGAAGGTTCGCTTCTCCGTTCTGAAAGAAATGCTGCAGACTGCCGACATCAACTGGGCCGATGCCATTGCCGAGCGCATGGACGACCTGATTCCCAAGCACATCATCGTGGACGACATCATGGCCTCCATCAACTACCTGAACTGCGTGGCTATGGGTATCGGTACCCCCGATGACATTGACCATCTGGGCAACCGCCGTCTGCGTTGCGTGGGCGAGCTGCTGCAGAACCAGTTCCGCATTGGCTTCAGCCGTCTGGATCGTGTGATCCGTGAGCGTATGACCGTGCAGGATCTGGACGCTGTCACCCCCCAGAGCCTGATCAATATTCGTCCTGTTACCGCCGTTATTAAGGAATTCTTCGGCTCCAGCCCCCTGAGCCAGTTCATGGATCAGAATAACCCCTTGTCCGAGCTGACTCACAAGCGCCGTCTGTCCGCTCTGGGCCCCGGCGGTCTGAGCCGTGAGCGTGCTTCCTTCGATGTGCGTGATATTCACTACACCCCCTATGGTCGTATGTGCCCCTTTGAGTCCCCTGAAGGTCCGAACATCGGCCTGATCAACTATCTGGCTACCTTTGCTAAGATCAACGAGTATGGCTTCGTCGAGGCTCCCTACCGCAAGGTGGATAAGGCTACCGGTCGTGTGACCGATGTCGTGGAGTATATGACTGCCGATGTGGAAGACGATTTCTATATCGGTCAGGCCAACGAGCCTCTGGATGAGAACGGCTGTCTGGCCAATGCCCGTATTACCTGTCGTCACCGCAATGAGATCATTGAAGTGGATCGTAACGTCATTGATTACATCGATGTTTCTCCCCGTATGATGATTTCTATTGCTACTTCTTTCATTCCCTTCCTGCAGAACGACGACGCAAACCGTGCTCTGATGGGCGCAAACATGCAGCGTCAGGCCGTGCCTCTGCTGACCACTGAGCCCCCCGTTGTTGCCACCGGCATTGAGCATAAGGCTGCTGTGGACTCTGAAGTGTGTGTTAAAGCTAAGGGAACCGGTGTGGTGCACAGCGTTTCCGCCACCGATATCGTCATTCGTTACGACGATGGTGAGATGTACACCCACAAGCTGACCAAGTTTGCCCGCTCCAATGCTGGTACCTGCGTCAACCAGCGGCCCATTGTTGTTGCTGGCGAGCGGGTTGAGGCTGAGCAGATCATTGCAGACGGCCCCTCTTGCTCCGGCGGTGAGGTGGCACTGGGTAAGAACGTGCTGATCGGCTTCGTTACTTGGGAAGGCTACAACTATGAGGACGCCATTTTGCTGAACGAGCGTCTGGTTCGTGAGGACGTGTTCACCTCCATCCACATCGAGGAGTATGAAACCGAGGCTCGGGATACCAAGCTGGGACCTGAGGAAATTACTCGTGACATCCCCAACGTGGGCGAGGATACCCTGAAGGATCTGGACGAAAGCGGTATCATCCGCGTTGGTGCAGAGGTCCATGCCGGCGACTATCTGGTCGGTAAGGTCACCCCCAAGGGTGAAACTGAGCTGACTCCCGAGGAGCGCCTGCTGCGGGCCATCTTCGGCGAGAAGGCAAGAGAAGTCCGTGATACCTCTCTGAAGGTGCCCCATGGTACCAGCGGTATCGTTGTGGATGTGAAGATTTTCACCAAGGAGAACTCTGATGAGCTGGCTCCCGGTGTGACCAAGTCTGTCCGTGTGTATCTGGCACAGAAGCGTAAGATCGGTGTCGGCGATAAGATGGCCGGTCGTCACGGTAACAAGGGTGTTGTTTCCCGTGTTCTGCCCGAGGAGGATATGCCCTTCCTGCCCGACGGTACTCCCCTGGATGTGGTTCTGAACCCCCTGGGCGTGCCTTCCCGTATGAACATCGGTCAGGTTCTGGAGGTCCACCTGGGCTACGCCGCTAAGGCGTTGGGTTGGAAGGTTGCTACCCCCGTGTTCGACGGTGCCAACGAGAAGGATATCCGTGAAACCCTGAAGCTGGCAGGCCTGCGTGAGGATGGCAAGACCATTCTGTACGATGGCCGTACCGGCGAACCCTTCGATAACCTGGTCACCGTCGGTTACCCCTACTACCTGAAGCTGCACCATCTGGTCGATGATAAGATCCATGCCCGTTCTACCGGCCCCTACGCACTGGTTACCCAGCAGCCTCTGGGCGGTAAGGCCCAGTTCGGTGGTCAGCGTTTCGGCGAAATGGAAGTCTGGGCGCTGGAGGCTTACGGCGCAGCTTATACTCTGCAGGAAATCCTGACTGTCAAGTCCGACGATGTCAACGGCCGTGTCAAGACCTACGAAGCCATCGTCAAGGGTGCCAATATTCCCAAGCCCGGCGTGCCCGAATCCTTCAAGGTTCTGGTTAAGGAGCTGCAGGCTCTGTGTCTGGATATCCGTGTGCTGGATGAAAACGGCAATGAGATCGAGCTGAAGGACGAGGACGAGGATGACGAGATTGTTTACACCGCTGATCACGAGGAAGAGCTGGTGGTCGGTGATGCAAATGATGTGCTGGATGCCGGCTTCGTCATCGATGAGGACAGCCCTGAGGATATTATGGATGTGTTCGGCGACGTAGACGACGCCGACAGCTATGAAGATTAAGGAGGCGCTTTGAATGGCAGATGCCACCTTTGATGCAATTAAAATCGGTATTGCTTCTCCGGAAATGATCCGGAACTGGTCATTCGGTGAGGTCAAGAAGCCGGAGACCATCAACTACCGCACACTGAAGCCCGAGCGGGACGGTCTGTACTGCGAAAAGATCTTTGGACCTACCAAGGACTGGGAGTGCCACTGCGGTAAGTATAAGAAAATCAAGTTTAAGGGCAAGGTCTGCGACCGCTGCGGCGTCGAAGTGACCAAGGCTAAGGTTCGCCGGGAGCGCATGGGCCACATTGAGTTGGCCGCTCCTTGCAGCCACATCTGGTATTTCAAGGGCATCCCCTCCCGCATGGGTCTGATTCTGGATATCAGCCCCAAGGTTCTGGAGAAGGTGCTGTACTTCGCTGCCTATATCGTCACCGACCCCGGTGACGCTCCTCTGAGCATCAATCAGGTGCTCACCGAGAAGGAATACCGGGATATGCGTGAAAAGTATGAGGACGATTTCAAGGCCGGCATGGGCGCCGAGGCTGTTAAGAAGCTGCTGGCTACCGTTGGCCTGAATGCCGATGACCGTGCCCGTATGATGTCCCTGATGGACAGCGTGGAGGAGCTGCAGGCTAAGGGCCGTGCGCTCAAGGAGCGTGGTCTGGAGCTGAGCGCTGATGACACCCAGCGCCTGGCTGAGATGCAGGCTGAAATGGATTCCTTCAATGGTCTGGAGGCTCTGTCCGAGCAGCTGCGTGAGGAGCTAAAGACTGCTTCCTCCCAGAAGAAGCTGCGTCTGGTCAAGCGTCTGGAGGTCGTGGAGGCTTTCCGTGAGTCCGGCAACAAGCCCAGCTGGATGGTTATGGACGTATTGCCCGTAATCCCCCCTGAAATCCGTCCCATGATTCAGCTGGACGGTGGCCGTTTCGCTACCTCCGACCTGAATGATCTGTACCGTCGAGTTATCAACCGTAACAACCGTCTGAAGCGGCTGATCCAGCTCCATGCTCCCGACATCATCATCCGTAACGAAAAGCGGATGCTGCAGGAGGCTGTGGATGCTCTGATCGATAACGGCCGTCGTGGTCGTGCCGTTACCGGTGCCAATAACCGTGCGCTGAAGTCCCTCAGTGATATGCTGAAGGGTAAGCAGGGCCGCTTCCGTCAGAACCTGCTGGGTAAGCGTGTTGACTATTCCGGTCGTTCCGTTATCGTTGTCGGCCCCGAGCTGAAGCTGTATCAGTGCGGCGTGCCGAAGGAAATGGCTATCGAGCTGTTCCGTCCCTTCGTGATGAAGAAGCTGGTTGCCGACGGCCTGGCCAACAACATCAAGTCCGCCAAGAAGATGATCGACAAGGGCAAGACTGAGGTTTGGGACGCTCTGGACGAGATCATTAAGGACCGTCCTGTTATGCTGAACCGTGCACCTACCCTGCACCGCCTGGGTATTCAGGCCTTCGAGCCCATCCTCGTGGAGGGCCGTGCTCTGAAGCTGCACCCCCTTTGCTGTACCGCATTTAACGCCGACTTCGACGGCGACCAGATGGCTATTCACGTTCCTCTGTCCGCTGAGGCTCAGGCCGAGGCCAGAATGCTGATGCTGTCTGCCAACAACCTGCTGCGTCCTCAGGACGGTAAGCCTGTTACCGTTCCTACGCAGGATATGATCCTTGGTGCCTACTACCTGACCTACACCCGTTTGGGCAAGGCTGAGAAGGGTGCAGAGGAAGTGGTCATTGCTTCCGCCGGCGATAGCCAGTGGAATGTGGGCGATGTGGTGGATGCGGACGAGTTCATGGCTGTGAACAAGGCTCTGAAGGCTGAGGGCAAGGCTGAGGCTACTTTCCGTCCCCGCCATGCCTACTCCAGCGTGGACGAGGCAATTGCCGCTTATGCCGATGGCAACGTGGGTCTGCACGCACCCATCCTTGTCCGTATGGGTAAGGAAGTGGACGGCCAGATGGTCTACAAGATCATCACCGCCACTGTTGGTCGCTTGATCTACAACGAGCCCATTCCTCAGGATCTGGGCTTCGTGGACCGTACTGATCCCAACCACGCGTTCGATCTGGAAGTTGACTTCCTGGTCGGCAAGAAGGCACTGGGCAAGATTATTGACAAGTGTATCCGTGTCCACGGCTTCACCATCGCTACCGAGATGCTGGACCGCATCAAGGCGCTGGGCTATAAGTTCTCCACCAAGGGCGCTATCTCCGTGTCCATTGCGGATATGGTGGTTCCCGCTATTAAGTACGAGCTGGTCAAGCAGGCTGAGGGTAAGGTCGTTGAGATTGAAAACTACTACCGTCAGGGTCTGATAACCAATGACGAGCGTTACCGTCTGGTCGTTCAGCAGTGGGAAAAGACCACCGCTGATGTTACCGGCGCTCTGCAGGGCAATCTGGATCAGTTCAACCCCATCTACATGATGGCTGACTCCGGCGCTCGTGGTAGCATGGCTCAGATCCGTCAGCTGGCTGGTATGCGTGGCCTGATGGCCGATACCGCCGGCCGTACCATCGAGATCCCCGTTAAGGCAAACTTCCGTGAAGGCCTGTCTGTTCTGGAGTACTTCATTTCCTCCAGAGGCGCTCGTAAGGGCATGACCGATACGGCTCTGCGTACCGCTGACTCCGGTTACCTGACCCGCCGAATGGTCGACGTTTCTCAGGATGTCATCATCCGTGAGCATAACTGTGGCACCACCAATGGTATTTGGGTTGGCGCTGTCATCGATAAGAACGGCGATGTGGTCGATTCCTTCGGCAACCGTATCCGTGGCCGTTACCCTGTCAACGATGTGGTCGATCCCGTCACCGGCGAGCTGCTCCACTCCAAGGATGTTATGATGATGCCCGAGGATGCGGACAAGTTCGAGAAGCACGGCATCGATAAGATCTATATCCGCACCATCCTGGGTTGCCGCGCCAGAAGCGGTGTTTGCGCCAAGTGCTACGGCATGAACCTAGCTACTTCCAAGGAAGTGGATCTGGGTGAGGCTGTTGGTATCATTGCCGCTCAGTCCATCGGTGAGCCCGGTACTCAGCTGACCATGCGTACCTTCCACTCTGGCGGTGTTGCAGGTGACGATATCACCCAGGGTCTGCCCAGAGTTGAAGAACTGTTCGAGTCCCGCCGCCCCAAGAAGATGGCTCAGATCTCCGAGATCACTGGTGTGGTTTCTATCGACGATACCCACCGTACTGCTCTGCGTAACATCACCGTTACCGCAGATGATGGTGAGGTCAAGGTCTATCAGGTGCCTTACTCCGTGGGCCTGAAGGTCCAGCACGGCAAGCAGGTTCTGAAGGGTGAGCCCATCACCGATGGTGCTCTGTATCCTCAGGATGTTCTGCGAATCTCCGGCGTGGAGGCTGTTCAGGATTATCTGGTTCAGTCTGTTCAGGCCGTGTACCGTCAGCAGGGCGTTGAAATCAACGATAAGCACATCGAGGTCATTATCCGTCAGATGATGCGTAAGGTCCGTGTTGAGGAGCCCGGCGATTCTACGCTGCTCACCGGTACCGTCATCGATACCTTCGAGTTCGAGGATGCCAACGCTGTTGTGCAGGCTCGGATCGACGCTGGCGAAACCAACCTGAAGCTGGCTACCGCTTCTGCGGTGCTGCTGGGTATCACCAAGGCTTCTCTGGCTACCGACTCCTTCCTGTCCGCCGCATCCTTCCAGGAAACCACCAAGGTCCTGACCGATGCCGCCATCAAGGGCAAGGTTGACCATCTGGTTGGCCTGAAGGAGAACGTTATCATTGGTAAGCTGATCCCCGCAGGCTCCGGTCTGATGGCATACCGGGATTATAAGCCCGGTGTCACCCCCGAAAGTCGGCTGACCCCTGATTTTGTTGAGAACATGAACTAAATTAAAGAGTCCGTCACCAATTGGTGACGGACTTTTTGTATGTCATTATCGAATAATGACGACTCCGTTTTCTTTCACTTCTACGTTGTCGCCGGTTTTGACAGCATCCAGGAAATCGTCGCCCAGACTGTCCACAACAGGCATACTGATTCCATCCAGCCAAACGGAGGCCAGAATGGAACCGGCGGCTGCCAAGCTGTCAATGGGTTTGCTGAACAGCATGCAGGCAGGCTGACGCTCCATGGCACAGGCGCAGTACAGCACCAGTCCGCCGGTGGTGGAGCCGATGGTCATGGGCAGGCACAGAGCCTTTCCTGCCAGCTCTTTGCCGTGCAGATCGGGGTTGTTCTGATCGCCACAGGTGGCTTTTTTGTCACCGAATTGCAGTGCACCCTGCAAGGATGCCAGTGTGTTGAAGCCAGTGTGGGATACCACAGCCTCAGCGGTCACGGTGCCGGGGGCAATGACCCGGCCTTTAAATTCCTTCATATCAGTTGCCTCCCTTCGTGATCTTGGTAAGAATCTCATCCTCGGTGTAATAACGGGCGGTGGTGTAAGTCCGCAGTTTGTTGGAGGAGGTCATCACGGGCATGGATTTGCACAGGGGGTTGTTCATATACATCAGGGGGCAGATGTAGGAAAGGATCACGCCGGTGGCGGCGAGCCGTGCGGCATATTCGGTCTTTTCAAATTCTGCCTTCACGGCGGGGGCGGTGGTGAACACGGTGGGAATCAATACCTTTTTATTGCAGCTGGCTTTCAGACCTTCTTCCACCCGGACAGTCCAGCTCTTAAGCTGTTCCATGCTCATGTGGGGGCAGCCGACGAAGCACAGCTTGGGCTGCGCATCGGGGTTCTTCCACATCACGGGGTAGTTTGCCTTGACCCGCTCCAGCTCGGCATCGTCAATGACGTAGACCTGTGCGCCCTCAGCGATCAGGCTCTCACCCTGTTCCTTGGCTTCGGGGGTCAGGTTTGCGATGTGATACAGACCTACAGCACCGTTGCTGGCGGTAGCGGCACCGAAATCCTTCAGGTAAGCGCAGTTTTCATCATTCAGTTCTGTACCCAGCCACGTTTCCATGCCCATGACGTAGGGCACATCCTCCATTACCTTCATGCCAATGGCGGAACCGAGAAGCTGTGCTTCGGGCTTGTTTTTACACTCTACCTTGACGATCCAAGTTGCCTTGCGTCCTTCATCGGTCAGCAGACCGAAATTGGGCACAAAGCCTGCAATGGAGCCCATGATGTCCATGATGCCGGAATTGCGGTTGCACCGGGCACCCAGAACGGAGTTGGCGTAGACCACGGCGGAGCTTTCTGCCCAGCTTAGGATTTCACCTTTTTTGGGCTTGTTGCCCACCTGATCCAGATAGCAGGCGCAGGTGAACGCATCCTTGTTCATCAGACCCAGCTCCTTGAGCTGTTCCTCGTAGCTTGTCTGTGTGGCGTACATGAATTTGTTGAAAACCAGCTTTTGCAGGAAATTGGCAGGAACATTCTTGTCCACGGGCCGGGGGTCTACGGAGAATTTTTGACCGGAGATCGCACCGGCATCGATAAGCTGCTGCATCAGGTCAAAAACGGGGCCCATCATTTTCAGGCCGAAGGAGGTAACCAGATGGTTATATTCAGAAGTGACAGGAACCAGCTTGTCAGCGCCGAAGGTCTCGCCGTACATGACTAAGGTTTTCATAACCTTTGCCATGACTTCACCCTTGGAGCCGTCCAAAATGGCCTGTTGTTCGGGAGTTAAGTACATAAACATCATCCTTTCGTAATGAGATAAATTGTTGTTTACGCTTCTGGTGCGGGAGCACCCCAAGCCTCCCTCTGATGAGGGAGGTGGCACGCCAAACGGCGTGACGGAGGGAGAGAAAATGCGAAAATCACCTCACTGCCGAGGAAAACTGCGCATTTTATCTCTCCCTCAGTCAAAAATCAGAGATTTTTGACAGCTCCCTCGTCAGAGGGAGCCTTTGCGCCCGGAGGGCGCTGTCGCCCCATCGGGCGACACATTTCCTTAACTAAACAACAATTTACAGCTTCATACACACATCCCATGCACCCCAGATGACGGTGCGCAGGTTGCCGACCTTATCCGCATCGCCAACGATGTGGATGTGCTTAGCCTTTTCAGCCAAGGGCTGGGGCTTATAGCCGGCGGAGAGAATTACGGAGTCGGACTCAATCTTGAACTCCATGCCGTTCTTATCCGCCACGATCACGCCGTCCTTTTCCACCTTGCACAGCTTGGTTTCCAGATGGACGGTCACGTTATTGGCCTTGAAGAAGTCACGCAGGAAAGAGGTGTTGGCAAGGCAGATGCCGGGGGTGGTGATCAGATCGTCCTGCATTTCCACGATGGTGGGCTTCTTGCCCTGCAGATACAGCTCGTAGGCAATCTCGCAGCCAGTCAGACCACCGCCGATGATGGTGACGGTTTCGCCAACCTTCTTCTTGCCCAGCAGGAAATCAACGGCCTGAATGGTGTTGTCAATGCCGGGGACGGGGATGCGGTTGGGCTTGGAGCCGGTGGCTATGATGATCTCGTCAGCCTTGCAGTCCGAGATGTTCTTCACCTCTGCATTCAGCTTGACCTCGATGGTGGGGTACTTGGCAATCTCACGGCGATACCATGCGATCAGGTCACGATCCTTTTCCTTGAAGGAGGGGGCTGCTGCCGCAATAAACACACCGCCCAACTCGTCGTTCTTTTCATACAGGGTCACGGTGTGGCCCCGCTTGGCGCAGACGATGGCGGACTCCATACCGCCAATGCCGCCGCCGATGATGGCGATGTGCTTAGATTTCTTGGCAGGTTTAATGTAGTGCTTCTTGGACTGCATGGTTTCGGCGTTCAGGGCGCAGCGGGCAAGACCCATGGTGTCCTTCAGATCCTGGGTGTTGTAATGTCCCTTGGAGGAGGAGAAGTTGAAGCAGCCGCTGTGGCAGCAGATGCAGGGCTTGATGTCCTCCAGACGATCCTCAATCAGTTTGGTGATCCACTGGGGGTCAACCAGGAACTGACGGGCAACGCCCATGCCGTCGATCTTGCCGGCGGCGATGGCCTCGGCAGCGGCATCCGGCTCCATGCGGCCTGCGCAGACCACGGGGATGTCTACAAACTTTTTGATGTGTGCCACATCATCCAGATTACAGTTCTGGGGCATATACATGGGCGGGTGAGCCCAGTACCAGCTGTCGTAGGTACCGTTGTCGGCGTTGAGCATATCGTAGCCGGCATCCTGCAAATACTTGGCAGCCCGCTCGGACTCTTCCATGTTACGGCCCATCTCCTTGGCATCATCGCCGGGGACAATGCCCTGGGCGAAGCCTTTGAGCTTAGACTCAACGGAGTAGCGCAGGGAAACGGGGAAGTCGCTGCCGCAGCTTTCTTTGATGGCCTTGACCACCTCAGCGGCAAAGCGGTAGCGGTTTTCAAAGCTGCCGCCGTATTCGTCAGTACGCTTGTTGAAGAATTCAATGGCGAACTGATCCAGCAGGTAGCCTTCGTGAACGGCATGGACTTCAACGCCGTCAACGCCTGCGTCCTTGCACAGCTTGGCGGTCTTGGCGAAGGCTTCGATGATCTCGTGGATCTGCTCCTTGGTCATTTCGGGGCAGATGATATCCGGAGCCCAGCGGGCAGGCTGCGCACTGGGGCTTGCCAGTTCGTGGCTGGTGTCGATAATCGGCTTGACCAATGCCCGTGTCAATTTATTCTTATGCAGAGGCCCTACCAACTCGGTAATGGCCCAGCTGCGGCCCATGCCGGCGGTGAGCTGGATGAACAGCTTGGCGCCGGTCTTGTGGATCTCGTCCATAAAGACCTTCAGTTCCTCAAATATTTTGGGGTTCTGCCACAACCATTTGCCCCAGAAAGTGTCCCGCAGGGGAGCGATGCCGGGGATGATCAGTCCCACGTTGTTCTGTGCCCGCTCGAGGAACAGCTTGGCAGCTTCCTGATCGAAGCCACAGCCAGTCAGCTCGAACCAGCCAAACAGGGAAGTGCCGCCCATAGGGCACATGACAATGCGGTTTTTGATCTCCACATTGCCAATCTTCCATGGTGTAAACAGGGATTCGTATTTTGCGTCCATGTCGTGTTACTCCTTTTCTTGTTGAAAATTCACTGTTTATATTATAATGAGATATAGAATTTTGTCAATGTTTGCAAAAGGGGAATGGATGATTGTTATATGGGTGCGTGGGTTGAAAACACTAGTTTATCCCACAAAAAAACCGGTGAAAATCAGAAAAAAATCTTCAAAATTTGTTGACTTTTTCTCAAAAGTGTATATAATATGGTTTTGTATGGACACTATGAATGATTGTATGATCCCGGAATGCGGGAATTTGGCAGAATTGGTCGGAAAACGGTTCGTTGTGGGGGCAAAACAGCTCCGAAAAGCGCTGGGGTCCGGCAAGGCGAATATCGTGTATCTTGCGAAAAACGCCGATCCTGCCATCACGACTCCTATTATGGAGCAATGCAAATTGAACAGTGTGCCCTGTGTCTGGGTCCGCACCATGCAGGATCTGGGCCGCGCCTGCGGCATTGAAGTGGGCGCCGCCGCGGCAGCCGCCGTGGACTAATCCCGGTTCTATCGGATTTTTCCGTAGAATATAAAACTCAAGAAAGGAGAACGAAAATGCCTACTTTTAACCAGCTCGTTAAGAACGGCCGTAAGCAGGTCACCTACAAGTCTACCGCTCCTGCTCTGCAGAGAGGTCTGAACACCCTGGAGAACAAGGCTACCAATCTGCCTTCCCCCCAGAAGCGTGGCGTCTGCACTGCTGTTCGTACCACCACCCCCAAGAAGCCGAACTCCGCTCTGCGTAAGATCGCCCGTGTGCGTCTGACCAATGGTATGGAAGTTTCCGCTTATATCCCCGGTGTTGGCCACAACCTGCAGGAGCACTCCGTGGTTCTGATCCGCGGCGGTCGTGTCAAGGACCTGCCCGGTGTCCGTTACCACATCATCCGCGGCACTCTGGATACCCAGGGCGTGCAGAACCGGATGCAGTCCCGCTCCAAGTACGGTGCGAAGCGTCCCAAGGCCGGCAAGAAGAAGTAATTTCTTTCCGTCCAATCAAATTTGACATTTCCCCACGCCTTTACGCAAGGCAAGGCCTTGCCAAAGCGTTTTTATATATAGTATAAAAACCTCTGGCCAGGCACAACGAAAGTGTTACTTTCGAGTACCGATGAAAATCATTATTATATGAAGGAGGGAAGCAAAGTGCCCAGAAGAGGTAATGTTCCCAAGAGAGAGGTCCTGCCGGATCCTCAGTATAACTCCGTTCTGGTTACCAAGCTCGTAAACAGCGTCATGCTGGACGGCAAGAAGGGTGTTGCCCAGAAGGTCGTTTATGGCGCTTTCGAAATCGTTGAGAACAAGACCGGCAAGAACGGCCTGGAAGTCTTCCAGCAGGCTATGGAAAACATCATGCCCGCCGTGGAGCTGAAGGCTCGCCGTGTCGGTGGTGCTACCTATCAGGTGCCCATCGAAGTCCGTGCTGACCGTCGTCAGACCCTGGGTCTGCGTTGGTTGACCACTTACAGCCGCAACCGCAGCGAGAACACCATGCGCGAGCGCCTGGCTGCCGAGATCATGGACGCTGCCAACAACACCGGCAACGCTGTGAAGAAGCGCGAGGACGTTCACAAGATGGCCGAGGCCAACAAGGCATTCGCCCATTTCCGCTGGTAATAAAGGAGATTCTTTATGCCTAGACAGTATTCTCTGGAGAATACCAGAAACTTCGGCATCATGGCTCACATCGATGCCGGTAAGACCACCACTTCCGAGCGTATTCTGTTCTACACCGGTAAGAATTACAAGATCGGTGAGACCCATGACGGCTCTGCCACCATGGACTGGATGGTTCAGGAGCAGGAGCGTGGTATTACCATCACTTCCGCGGCTACCACCTGTTTCTGGAAGGGCTGCCGCCTGAACATCATCGACACTCCCGGCCACGTTGACTTCACTGTTGAGGTCGAGCGTTCCCTGCGTGTTCTGGACGGTGCTGTCACCGTTCTGTGCGCTAAGGGTGGTGTCGAGCCCCAGACCGAGACCGTTTGGCGTCAGGCCGACGAGTACAAGGTCCCCCGTATGATCTATGTCAACAAGATGGACATCCTGGGTGCGGATTTCTACCGCGTCCTGACCATGATCGACGAGCGCCTGAAGTGCAACGCTGTGCCGATCCAGCTGCCCATCGGTTCCGAAGCTTTCTTCAAGGGCAACATCGACCTGGTCACCATGAAGGCCAACGTCTTCTATGATGACATGGGTAAGGATGTCCGCATTGAGGAGATCCCCGAGGATATGGTGGATCTGGCCAACGAGTACCGTGAGAAGCTGATGGATGCCATCTCCGTCTTCGATGATGACATCGCTATGATGTATCTGGAAGGCGAGGATGTTCCCGTCGACATGATCAAGGCTACCATCCGTAAGGCTACCATCGCAAATGAGATGGTTCCCGTTGTCTGCGGCACCTCTTACAAGAACAAGGGCGTGCAGCAGGTTCTGGATGCTGTTGTCGATTATATGCCCAGCCCCCTGGATAAGAAGGGCATCAAGGGCGTTAACCCCGAGACCGAGGAAGAGGACTTCCGCCCCGCTTCCGATGAGGCTCCCTTCTCCGCTCTGGCGTTTAAGATCGCTACCGACCCCTACGTCGGCAAGCTGTGCTACTTCCGTGTGTACTCCGGTACTCTGGAGAAGGGCACCACTGTCCTGAACTGCACCAAGGGCGCTAAGGAGCGTATGGGCCGTATCCTGCAGATGCACTCCAACCACCGTGAGGATATTGACATTGTTTACGCCGGTGATATTGCCGCCGTTGTCGGTGTCAAGAATACCACCACTGGTGATACCTTCTGCGACGAGGATCATCCCATCATCCTGGAGTCCATGGTCTTCCCCGAGCCCGTTATCTCTGTTGCCATCGAGCCCAAGACCAAGGCCGGTCAGGAGAAGATGGGTATCGCTCTGGCCAAGCTGGCTGAAGAGGACCCCACCTTCCGCACCTACACCGATCAGGAAACCGGTCAGACCATCATCTCCGGTATGGGCGAGCTACACCTGGAGATCATCGTTGACCGTCTGCTGCGTGAGTTCAAGGTGGAAGCCAATGTCGGCGCTCCCCAGGTTGCTTACAAGGAGACCATCCGTAAGGAAGTCGAGCAGGACACCAAGTATGCTCGTCAGTCCGGTGGTAAGGGTCAGTACGGTCACGTTAAGATCCGTGTCGAGCCCAACGAGCCCGGCAAGGGTTACGAGTTCATCAACGGCGTTGTTGGCGGCTCTATTCCCAAGGAATATATCCCCGCTGTCGATGCCGGTATTCAGGGTGCTATGGCAGCCGGTGTTATGGCCGGTAACCCCGTTGTGGACGTGAAGGTCACCCTGTTCGACGGTTCCTACCACGAGGTCGACTCCTCCGAAATGGCATTTAAGATCGCCGGTTCTATGGCGTTCAAGGAAGCCTGCCGGAAGGCCAACCCCGCTATTCTGGAGCCCATCATGAAGGTCTCCGTCACTGTGCCTGATGAGTATATGGGTGTCGTCATTGGCGATATCACCGCTCGTCGTGGTAACATTCTGGGCCAGATCACCCGTACCGGTGCTGTCCAGGTGGATGCCAACGTGCCTCTGGCTGAGATGTTCGGCTACGCCACCGACCTGCGTTCCAAGACTCAGGGCCGTGGCAACTATTCCATGGAGCCCAGCCACAACGCTGAGCTGCCCAAGTCCAAGACTGAAGAGATCGTTAAGGCTCGCAGCAAGGGCTAATTTCACGTAAAATTCTAAAAATTGTTCTTGTGTTTCTTGAAAGTTTGTAGTATCATGTATATGATGCTTGAAGAAGCACAAAAACGTCATTATTTTGAATGAGCAAATTCATTCATTAACTAGGAGGAGATTCCAATGGCTAAGCAAAGATTTGAAAGAACCAAGCCCCACGTCAACATTGGTACTATCGGCCACGTTGACCACGGCAAGACCACTCTGACCGCTGCTATCACCAAGTACCTGTCCATGCAGGGCTACGCTGATTTCGAGGACTACGCTTCCATCGATAAGGCTCCCGAGGAGAAGGCTCGTGGTATCACGATCAACACCGCTCACGTTGAGTA
>JBGVKN010000095.1:0-16961 GCA_045123795.1 Faecousia sp.
CAGACCAGCAGCCATCTAACTCCTTACGAAAGCTTTTTACAGAGCGCCGTCAATGACGCTCTACTTGTCATGCCGTTTTTGCGGTAGCAACTTCTCTACATCATTCCTACGTTGGGGATTGACTTTTAATAGTTAGTCTTACAAGGCTGCCTTACTCCTCAGTCACAATACAAAGATAGACCAAATACACAGATCCATCGCCAATGACCACGTTGGCTTCGCCAGGTGCAACAGCGGTAATCTTGCAGTCTTCAGACACCGTGACCACATTCGTATCGCTGGAGTAAACGTAGCGATTAAATCCTATAAGCGAAACTGCCGCCGCAGGAGTTATGGATTCACCAACGCGAAGATGTCGCTCGTTAATAGCCTCTGCCGGAGAATTTGCAATAATCCGCTCATAGAATTGGGCATCCACCTCTGGAGTAACTTGATACTGCGGCTCAATAGGTGTAGTCGGACAAGACAGGGTAGGACGTGTGGAATCAGGAATACTATCCCAAAGATCCTTATACATTTCCTGCCGTTCCTCTTTTTCTTCTTCCGCCTTTTGGACTTCTTCCTCGGCTCTGCGGATGATCTCCTCTGCTTTCTGTCTTTCGGCCGTTGTAGCACAAGCGGTGCAGCTGAACGCTAATGCGCACACGATTACACCTGCACAGATTTTCTTAATAGTATTTTTCATTGTTCTTACCTCGTTTCAATTTTGTTTTGGTCCTTACGTTAAAAAAGGGGAATAAGAAGTTCATCGGGTTTTATTTTTTCAAAAAACTTTTTTATTTTTCGTCTCTCTAATAGTATAGGCAAATATTTGCTAATATTCAACACCCTTTTTTCCGTAGATAATAAAGATACTATTTACGAAGGTGTGGTGCAAATATGATCAGTTATGAACCCCTTTGGGCTACAATGAGGCAAAAAGGTGTAACAACCTACACCTTGATCTATAAGCATGGTCTAAGTGCCTATACCATTACCAACCTGCGGCGTAACAAATCCATCACCATGCACACATTGGAAAAGCTCTGCTCCATTTTGGAATGCACCCCAAACGACATCGTCACATTTAAGGAAGAAGAAAACCCTACACATTTATAAACACAGCAAACCGCCATTATGCGGCATGGAATATCAAAAAATCGGCAACTCAGATCGAGTTGCCGATTTTTGATTTCGCCGGAAAATCTTTTTTGTTGTGATTTATATCTATTTTTCATAATGAAGTTGTAAGCCAGAATTACAGAAAAATGGAGGTTGATTACCGGGCGTGACCCGGCAAAAGGGTGCGCTGCGGCGGCACTATTGCGTGGTTATCTGCTTGTGCAGAGGGCGCAAACGGGGAAATAACCAGATAAAGAGAAGATAATTGCAAATACAGCGAAGAAATCTGCAAGTATTTTCTCAGAAGCGGGAACGGGAACCCGGGGAATAAATCTCGGCTTGGCTTAACAACGGGGCTGGCGGCGAGCCTGATCGCTGTAATCTATTCAATTTTTATGTGGAGGGAAATACAATGGCAAAGAAAAAGAGTATTGTGCGGCAGGCGGTGGAGCGTCTGCTGTCCATGGCGGCCTTTGGCGATTCCAAACACGCAGACAAAATCGCCAATGGCGGAAAACCTGCTAAGGACAAAATTTATGCGAGCAAAACGATGGATAATTACATCGACGTGGCAGGACGGTTTGTTCGATGGGCGCGAAAGATCCACGGGTGTCGGATGCTGGAGGATGCGCGGCAGTTTGTGGCGGAGTATTTAACGCAACGAATTGAGCAAGGAAAAAGTGCGTGGACTGTCCGCTTGGAGGCATCTGCCCTGGCAAAATTGTACGGATGCGGCATCAATGATTTTGGTGTTGCGCTGCCCCAAAGACAACGGCAGGATGTAACACAGCATCGACAGAATAAGTGGATTGGTCACTTTGATCCTGACAAAAACAAGGAATTGATGGCCTTTGGAAAAGCGACCGGACTGCGCCGCCACGAGATGGCTGCGGTGACACCAGAGGACGTTTGGGAGGACGAAGATGGACAAGTAATCGTCCATGTTGTCCAAGGGAAAGGCGGCAAGGAACGCTTTGTAGAGGCCTTGGATGACACGCCTTTGATGCTGGCTCGGAAGGCTAGGAATGAAGGGAAAGAGCGTATTTTTGACAGTATCCATAAATACGCACCGGTGCATGAATGGCGTGCGGAATTTGCCCGGGAGACATATCGCCGCTATGCTCGGCCTCTGGAAGAGATTCCATTGAAGGAGCGATACATCTGCCGCAAAGACAAGGCGGGGGAAATTTATGACAAAAAGGCAATGGCTATTTCTTCGAAGATGCTCGGCCACGGGCGCTTGGATGTTATCGCCCTAAGTTATCTGTAATGACGCAAAGAGGGGCTGTAAAATAACGGCCTAGTAAAAGACGGAGGATTCCAGAAATGGAGTCCTCCGTTTGTTTGTGTGGAGTTTTAGGGCTGTGGATAACTTTTCAGGCTAAAAAGAGCATAACAACCACAACCCAAGGAATTTTGCGATTTCTTGGGGATAATTTGTGGAAGAATTTACGCCGCTTTTTGCATTGCCAGCTTCTTTAAGTGGTATTTGTGGAGATTAAAACCGCAGGATATCAGACCTAACTCCAAAATAACGCCTTCTATCCCTCTGCGGCGCAGCCGCTTATACCCTCTGTTCCACTTGATCTCACCAAATGCGCCCTCTGCCTGGATGCTTCGGTTCATCCGCAGCAATGCACCGTGGACAGAGTTCAGGTTGTTCAATACCTCGTTGTGGAATTGTGTCAGTTCCTCGTTAATGCGGACAACACGGTTTTCTTTACCCTTGTGGCATTTCTCCCTATGGGGACAGCCGGTACAATCCTCACACCGGTAATATTCTTCCGTTCTGCCGAATTGGTTGCCTTTCACCGGCGCAGATCGCAGAAAATGAAAACGCTTGCCGTTGGGACAGACCATAAAGCCCTCGTGGTCTATATCAAAGTTACAGGCACGGTAAGGATCGTCCCGGTATTTGCTGTCCTTGCTTTCCTTTTCGTACATTGTAAACTTCATATACTTTTCCATATTGTGCAGTTCACAATATAAGTAATTATTAAAACTACCATATCCTGCGTCTGCCAGCGGATACCGGGGATACTTACCGTATCTTTTGAAAAAGCCTTCCATAAGCGGCTGAAAACAATCCATATCGGATGCAAATGCAAACACTCCATAGTGCGCTATCATCTCGTCACAGATTACCATTTGCAGATTATATCCCGGCAGCAGCTGGTCATTGCGCATATGGTCTTTCTTGAAACGCATAAAGGTAGCATCTGTATCCGTTTTGGAATAACTGTTCCTGTCCTCACCACAGATTGCAATCTTCTGTGCATAGCTTTTTAACTTCTTATAGCAGTCATAGACCTTTTCATAGAGCCGCTGAATTGCAGTTTTGTGCTTGCCTTTGCCGTGAACAAAATCGTCCAAAGTTATACCGGTTACATCCAGGAAAGTGTTAAGTATGTATTCCACATATTCAATGGCGTATTCCTGACGAATTTCAAAGACTGCTCTTTGGTAAAGTGCCATAAACGCATTGACATCTTCCAGTAGGGCGGAAAGTTTGCCGAATACAGTATTCCGGCTCTTAATGCAGCTTTTCTTCCAAATCCAGGTGTACTCGTTTGCGTTGGCTTCAATCTTGGTGCCGTCAATATAGGTATGGTCAAGATCCACGCCTAACTGTCCAAATATATAGCCATTGATATCGTTGAAGATATCCTCCAAACTACCGGACAGGTCGTTGTGGATGAAGTTGCTTATAGTCATATGGCTGGGTGCTTCCTGCTCATCCAGAAGCCACAGAAAACGAATATCTGTTTCACACAACTTTTGAATGAAACGAACGGAGCAATATCCAAACTCCATAAAGCTAAACAGTACGATCTTTAACAGCTTCTCACGGTCATATCTGGGGCGACCTGTTTCGTGTTCCTTCTTCTCCACGAAATATTTCTTTAGGTCGATACGAGCCATTACTTCACTGAAAGAATATACCGGATCATTTATTTTAATAATTTTTTCTAAATCCACTGGTAATTTCAGTTGGATTGGTGTAGAATACACCTTGGTGTTGTTTTTGTTTTTCACACACTCATTATAACACCGATGGGCTGGTTCTTCTACTGAACCAGCCCATTCTCTATATATATTTTTGCAGGCTGTACCTTCCGGCACAGCCTGCTTTTTACTGGGACTTTTTTTTACAGCCCCTAGTTTACTGCTTTGCTTACTGCCGGGCCTTGCTGAACTTGTCCATCAGCTCAGCAGGGGTGTCTTTGACGGCGAGGCAGGTGTCACCATCGTCCAGGATAATGAGGCTTTGAGGGACGTAGCAGTAGCTGTGGACCGTATATCCGTACTCCTCCGCATATCTATTGATTTGCGGATTGTAAGGCAGGACTGCTACAATGTACGCCGGATCGAGGGTGATGCGGTTGCTGATGGCTACGGGTGCCACCGGGGTGTTGCAGGCATCTGCTTGAGCCTCAACAATGGCGGACGAGATCTCCTGGCAACACTGGCAAGAATAAAATTGCATGCCATTAGCCAGGGTGATGATGCTGCGTGTGTTGTACGTAGGGGTAATCAGCTCGCAGCGGTTTGCATCGACAAACATGGGAGCAGCCACATGTCCATCGACACGACAGATGCGATCAGTGCGTAAAAACACCTGATCACACAAACAAATAATGGGTTCCATAATTAAGAACCTCCTTTTGAAAATGTGAAGCGTTAATTGCTTCCGTTATTATTATGATTGTTGGCTAAGAAAATAATAAAAAACGATTTTGCGGGAGTATAGGGCAGTAAACAAAAAACGAAAAATAAGGGTAATATATAGTTAAAGAGTAACTTGACATTGGTTGCAGAAATGCTACAATAATGGCAGAAAACAACTGAATATGAATCGGAAGAAGGACGTTACGGGCGCGTCGGACGATCCACACATTTTTTATTTTGTATAGTGTGGGGGAGCGAAGTGTGTATCCTGCCAAATGCCGCAGCTTAGGGCGCGGGATACAAACAGTACAGCCGGATCTGCTACGGCTAAAAGCGTGGATGTGGGGATGCCCACATTGTGTATGGGGTAATGCCCATGCATAGCCTCTTGTCTTTATAGATAAGAAAATTGGTGCTAGGGATGGATCATACTTGAATCGTACCTGATGCATCGCCCAACCCCTAGGGTGCCGCACAAAGAGGGGTGACCGGTATCTATTATGTAGATATCGGGGATAGTGTGCTTTTTTACGATTTCACTAACACTTGATGGCTACATAAGTAGCTGTCAGGTGTTTTTTTGTTGCGGAGAAGGGAGAGAGGGCATGATTACAGCGGCAATCGAGGATGAGGCAGAAAGTGTGCTGGAAGTTTTGTGCGATTATTTTGTCGAGCATCAAGGCCAGAATAACGCGGAAATTAAGGAAGGATTTGAAAGACTGTACAAAGAGCTGATTGGAATAAATTTGCAAAATACGGATAAAATCGTTGACATTGTATGTGATTTGTGTCAGACGCATCAGCGTAACGCCTTTGCCACAGGGGTGAAGGTAGGCGTAAAATTGGAGAAGGAGCTGCAGTGATGTAGCGCAACCGCCCCGTCCAAGCCCAATGGCAGGACGGGGCGGCTTTTCTGAATTTCTGAAACGCTTGCTGGGAGAATATTGCAGCTATGCAATAGCAACAAAAAGCTTCCGGCAACCCCGATAAGGTTGCCGGAAGTCAGGAAATTAGCGCATATGCAGATTACTGGAGGCTGCCCCAGCCGTCCTCGGTGTCCTCGCCAACCTTGTCAGCAATGCTGCTGGTGGCGATGATATCCTCCGCCTCAAAGAGAAACACATCCATCTCAGGGGCCTGATATAAAGTTTTCATGGTATCTTCCTTTCGTAATTACAGAGTGATGGTTCTGGTGGCGGAGGTGTGAGAATTGCCTGCTAGATCGGTCCAGGTAACGCTGACATCGAATGTGGTTACGCCTTCGGGAATATCCTCAATGGTATAGGTGACGAAATACCGGGCGTTCTTGTTGAAGACCTGGGCGGCGTTGTCAAGCTGCACGCCATCGGCATAGATGGAGGAGTATACAGTGGTGCAGGAAACGGAGGCAGTCTGACCTCCAGCGGTTACGTTGAATACGACTTCCTGATAGTCCAAGCTGTCAACCCAGGTCACCAGACGCAGATCTTTGCCCTTGGACTGGTATTTGATATCCCCAGCAGCGTCTTCCACAGCGGTGGAGGTCACAGTGGCGGTGATTTTATTATCATGGGTGTTCTGTGCGGACAGATCGATTTCATAAACCCTTTCATCCTTGATATAGGCGTGGTCATCAGGCGTTTCCAGCTCACGGATGTAATACTGACCGTAGGGGAGCTGTTCGGTATAATGGATCAAACCCTGCTCATCCGTCACCAGCACGGCCACCAGACTGCCGTCAGTCAGAAGATTGCCATACTTGGCAACGAAATAATCATCGCCAACGAACAGACCAAAGGTAAATCCTGCGCCGGATGCCAGAACCAGCTCGTGGGTAATCTCACCGGTTTCCGCGTCGGTGACCGTTTCCCAAATATAGGCCTGCTTGTGGATCGTCAGCTCGGTGGAAACATATTCTTTGGTAATTTCAACGGGAATTTCAGAAACATTCTGCTTGCCGTCGTTGGTTACTTCGATTTCCAAGGGCTCGCCGGCCGGAATGACCCCGTCGGGAACGCCGGTTTCCACCAGCAGATACTTGCCAATATACAACTCCTGACTGCGAACAGCGCCGGAGCCATTGGTGCGAATGGTTTCTACAACATCGCCTTCGCGGTAGTGGACCACACCGTCACCGGTGACGATATCCTCAGCGGCGATCAGATCGAAGTGCACGCCGTCAATATAGTCCTCGCTGTAAACAGGAATAAAGGACGGTCCGTGGTTGTCGGTGGGCTTTCCGGCAACAGACGTGAACTGATCGCCCTTTGTTTCAATCACAAGCTGACCCTTCAGGGGGATGCTTTTGGTATCGAAATACAGAGTGCCGTAGTTGGTGCTGGTGACGGAGAAAGAAATGGGGTCTGTGTTCGGGTAATACCCTTCGGGAGTGCGGGTTTCGATCAGCTGATAGTTGCCGTAGGGCAGTTCCATCGGCAACGCCATATTGCCATTATAAGTCAAAAATTCATCAATGGTTTCGCCAGTTTCTTTGTCATAGTAGGAAATGTACTTGCCAGTGTCCACATTCAGAACCTTAAATGCGGAAAAACCGTCAACGATCATCAAACCGCTTTCGGAATCCCGCTGATCTACGCGGAGTTGGGCGGAGTAGTAGCGATTGGAAAAGAAATAGCTGATATGCTGGCCGTCATCCACAAAGGTGATTTCTACATCCTCTTCCAAAATGCGGTTTTCCCAGGCACTGACCTGATGGAGGATGTAAGTGCCGTACGCCAGCTGCTTGGAAAAGATGGTGCCGTTTTCCCACACGATGTCGCCATTGGAGTTGGCGATACCGGCATCATACAGCCGCTCATCGCCCATAGCCACAGCGGCCTCGTAAGAGCCGGCGCTTTTCAGGTAAACCTGAAATTCCGTGCCTTCCTGAGGAACATTGTACATACCGGGCCGTTCCGGTTTCGCGGTGTGGCTGGCCATATGTACGGTGCCGGTCATAACGTCTGCTTTGACGGTGATCGTCTTATGAATCACGTCTTCGCCGCTGTCCTCACCGGTGATGTACGCATCCAGGAAATACATGTGTTGGGACAGCCTGTAGCCGGAGGAAGCGCAGATTTCCTGCAGCCAGCAGCCGGTTCCCATGGGATATTGTTTTGTGGTGAAGGTGCCGTCAGGGCCGACTTTGTATTCGTCCAATAATTCACCATCTTCGCTGAACAGGCCGTAAACACTGCCCACAACGCTTGCGTCACCAGCAGCAATGCCGCCATTTCCGCTGTCTTGCTTCTGGACGGTAATCTGCCAGTACCTTGCGGTAGCATCTTCGGTTGCCGCAAGAGCAAGCTGAATCGGCACCAGGGACAGCAGCAGTGCGATTGCCAGCAATCCCGCTGAGAAACGCTTGCGGCGTGTGGTTGAACATTTCTTCATATGATTTCCTCCTAAGTTGCTCCTATGCATTTGAGGGGATTTTATCCCTTGTATCTAAAAAGGGGAATGAGAAATGGGGCGGGTTTTATTATCTAAAAAAATTTCCCGCATTCCGCATAGTACGCCCAATGATGCAGTTACCTTACCGAGAATTAAAACCCTTCAACTATATAAACAACGCAAATCGCAATTGTACGGCAGCGGATATCAAAAAATATTTTTCGCAGATAATGCCGCATTTTGAGGATAAGGACTGTTTATATATTTAGAGGTATCATTTGACAAGATGAACAGCGCCGACTAAAATAGTAAAATATACCACAACAGGAGAGAAACTATGCTTCTTACATATCTGGCAATGATTGATACCGATGAAGATCAATCGCTATTTGAGGAAATATACTTCGCCTACCGCAAGCAAATGATTTACATAGCCAACGAGGTCCTGCATGATTATGTGCTGGCGGAAGATGCGGTGCAGGATGCGCTGTTGGGTATTGCCCAGCGCATCGAAAAGCTCCGGAATCTGACCGAGGATCGACGGAAGGCTTATGTCCTCACTGCCGCCAAGAATGCGGCCATCAACATCTATACCAAGGAGCAGTCTGTTTCTAAGCGCCAAATCGAGTATGCCTATGCCGAGTCTGTAGCTGTGGATGACGCGTTTTTGCGGCTTGAGCAGGATGATGTTGTCCGCACGCTAATGAAAATCATTGCAGCTATGCCGACAGCCAGCCGGGACGTGCTGCTTTACCGGTATGTGGAGGAGATGAGCTGTGCGGAGATCTCCGCCGTTCTGGGCAAAACCACCCGCACCGTTAGCAAGCAGCTGACCCGGGCCAGAAGATCTTTGAGGGAAGGCTGCAAGCGGGAGGGACTGAGCTTTGAAGATTGAAAGAGTTCAACTGAAAGCGTCGCTTTTGGCGGTGGCAATGCTTGAATACGCAGGTATTCCCGCTGAGGCGCAGATTGACCACACCTTCTCACCCTCGTTCCGTAAAAAAGCCAGAGAGCTGAACACCAAGAGCCAGAGAAAAGCCTGGCGTTGTTGGAATGTTTATCGTCGACGTATCGTCTTAATTGCTGTCATCATTGCAATGCTAGCAGCATTGGCTGCCTGTACACCAATTATTAAAAAGCTCTATATCGAGTATTTCTTTGTTGATCACGGAACGCACTACGGAATAACGTTTGATCCAGAACAGGCCGCTGCCGCCCCCGACAAATGTGAAACCTATTATATCCCGCAATGGAGTCCGGACGGCAGTGAACCGTTCATTAAGCAGACGTCCGCAATAGGCATAGTATATGCTTGGACATACAAAGATGTAGGGGCTATTTCTTATTGTCAAATCCCACTTCCCAGAAATCCCACAAACTCAACATGGATGGGCATTGATGCAGAGCACACAGATCGATCTTCCCAACAAATCAATGGGTACAAGGTGGAACTTTTTGAGGACAAGGAAAACGGTTATTTAATGAGCCTTTGGACCGATAACGCTTACTTATATACCATTGAAATTTGCCCCACGGACAAAAATTCGCTGGATACCGTTAAAGAAATTATGGATAGTTTGGTTGCGGTAGACCCTGCCGACTATACGGGTTAAAAATATTTTTAAAATATTTTTGATTTTCTTGTGACATTTTTTCATTTTGTGACTTTATATGTTTAGAGGGACATATAAAGGAAGGTGAAATAAAGAGACCCCCAATTGCGTTGGGCTACGCAAAATACTCCCTCTGGCAAGTTGACACTGCCTTGTAACACGGATGAATCCGCAGGACATGAAGATTCCTGCGGGTTTTCCTTTTGCTCCGGAAAATATATTTTTCAACTCATGCTACCTTCTGCGCAGTGTTGAATGGTTTGCCTCATACTTGCCTCACAATGTAGTAATCTTCAGATAAAGGGTGGTATATCCACAAAAACGCAATAGAATATCGTCGGTGATCAAGAAACACTCCGTGTTATGTAAGAAAAATGGAAGAAACGCTGGTATATATAGATTTGTTGTCTAACATAACGGGAATGAAGTTTAAGATGTAGAAGGTACACCCTTGTCGGAAGCGGCCTGCATCTTGAACTTGTCCATAGCCTCACGTGCCTGGGGAACATTGATCTGGTTGTTGCTCTTCATACCGTTTTCTCTCCTTTTGTTTTTGTAGCGGTCTTTTTCTTTTCCGCAAACATAGCTTTGCCAGTTTTCAAAGTCGTATGCTTGTACATTTTCGGAAATAAGCGTAGTATCTGGAAAAAACAAAGGAAAAAATAAAGACAAAGCTGTATTTTTAGCTCCAAATGGTGTTGAAATCCGTCGCTGGATATGGTAAACTAAAATGTAGGCTCGCAGAGCTGTGATTTATTGTCTGCTGATCGGGGGGGGAACACAATGCCGGTATATAGCGGTGGAGGGCAATATCAGAACGTTCGTCGGCGTCGCCGCAGGCATAGAAGAAAAAAACGAAAATTCCCGCTGGGCGCAGTGGTTCTGCTGGTTATTGCGGTTGTTGCGCTGCTAATCTGGTCCCCATGGTCCAATGATGAACAGAAAAAGCAGGCGTTGGAGCTTCCCGATGAAGTCCAAATTCAGGACTTGATTCTTTCGGACAGCGTCAGGCCGCAGGCGGTTGAGTTTGTTTCCGGTTTGGAGAGTTCGGGGATTACCGTGGCGTTTGAAACCGAGCCCGGAAAGTCCCCCGGAAAGCATACTGTGACTTTGGTGTTTACAAAAGATTCTACCACCTGCACCCGCCAGGCAACGCTTCTTCGGTTCCATTTGGAGCAAGTGGTGTCGGTGGTTGCGCCTTTTGAAGGAACAGCACCCGGTATTCGGGATTTTGTTCCGGATGAAAGCATCAATGCGGAATTTGTGGGACTGACCCCCGATCAGGTTAATGCGAACCAGATTGGCGATGTGGAGCTGACGGTTCGGTGCGCTGGTCGGGATTACAAAGTTGTTTACCGCATTGAGGAACGCAATGCGCCACAGGGAACTCCCGTACGGGTCACCACCCAGGCGGGTGTTCTGCCGGAGCCGGCGGCGCTGGTAACGGATATCCGAGATCAATCGGTGGTGACGGTGACGTATGAAACCGAGCCGGAGCTGAAGATGGTAGGCAGCGTTGAAGTGACCATGGTGCTGACGGATGCTTTCGGCAACACCTCCAAGGTCAATTCAGTGATCGATGTGATCCCTGCCGAGGATGCGCCTCAGTTTGAAGGCTTGACCGATTTGTATGTGAGATTGGGCAATACCATTTCTTACAAGTCCGGCGTGACTGCTGTGGACAGCAAGGATGGTGCAGTCAATTTCACGGTGGATGCGGCTCAGGTGGACTTAAACGCCGAGGGCACCTATACAGTATACTATTCTGCCACGGATTCCGACGGCAACACCACCATCATCCCCCGGAAGGTGGTTGTGGAGGATGTGGATCGGGCTGCGGTAGAGGCCTATGCCCGGGATGTTTTGAGTCAGATCATCCGCGATGGTATGACATTGGATCAGAAAATTCAGGCGGTTTATTCCTACTCCCGACATAAAGTTTGGTATGTGGGCACATCGGATAAGACCAGCATTATGCATGCCGCCTATGAAGGATTTACAACGAAGCAAGGCGATTGCTATACCTACTATGCCATGAATGTGGTTATGTTTAATATGCTGGGCATTGAGCATTTGGAAGTCAGACGGATCGGGGGCACCAGCAACCACTGGTGGAGCCTGGTGAAATTTGAGGACGGGAAGTATTACCATGTGGACTCTACTCCCACTGCCGTCGAACGAGATGATGTGTTCCATGGTAAGATGACGGAAAGGGATCTGGTAGTATATACCAATGATCCCGGTGTGATCAACCGCCGTCCTAATTTCTATGTTTACGATAAAACCCTTCCCATATATGAGGGAATCGAAATCGCACCCTGAGGATAAAATATGGTTAAACGAATTTTGAAAATTGCTGCAGCCCTGCTGGTGATGGTTCTGGTGCTGTTCACCTTGCAGCGTATCCTGATGCCCAAGTATGTTTCTGAGGCGCAAGATGGCCGGCTGGTGGCAGAATATTACGACTCTGCCCAAAACCACGATGTGGTATTTGTGGGCGACTGCGAGGTTTATGAGAATATTTCCCCTGTGAAGCTGTGGCAGGATTACGGAATTTCTTCCTATGTCCGTGGCAGCCCTCAGCAGTTGATCTGGCACTCCTATTATCTGATGGAGGACACCCTACGCTTCGAAACGCCCAAGGCTTTTGTGTTTAATGTGTTGTCTATGAAGTACGGCGAGCCCCAGAACGAGGCATACAATCGGCTGGCACTGGATGGCATGAAGTGGTCTGAAAGCAAGGTGAACTCCATCAACGCCTCCATGACGGAGGAAGAGGACTTCCTTTCCTATGTTTTCCCCCTGCTGCGGTTCCACTCCCGGTGGAGCGAGCTGAAGGCGGAGGATTTTGAGTATGCATTTAAGAAGGTTCCCCAGCTTTCTATCAATGGATACCTGATGCGTGTAGACGTGGATGGCATTGATGAACTGCGCAAGGGTCAGGAGCTGGGCGACTACACCATCGCTGATGTGTGCTGGGAGTATCTGGATAAGATGCGTACCTTGTGCGAGGAAAAGGGCGTGGAGCTGATCTTGATGAAAGCCCCCACCAATACCCCCAAGGTTTACTGGTATGACCAGTGGGATGCGCAGGTGAAGGCTTACGCAGAAAAGCATGGTTTGCGTTACTACAACTTCCTTGAGAATATCGACGAGATCGGTCTGGATTATAACACCGATACCTATGACCGGGGCTTCCACCTGAACCTGTCCGGTGCGGAAAAGCTGTCTACCTACTTCGGCAAAATTCTGGTGGAGGAGCTGGGGCTGACCAGCCACCACGGGGATGCTGAGTATGAGCAGATCTGGACGAAGCTGACGCAGCAGTATGATCAGATCAGAGAAATTCAGGAAAAGCTCCTGAAGGAAAACGGAAAACTGACCGGGTTTACCGGTTTGGAATAATGGATTTGAAAGGATAATGAGTATGAAAAAGTTTATGCTGATCGCTTTGGCACTGGTCATGGTGCTGGCTCTGTGCGCCTGCGGCGATGACCCTGTTGCCACTGATCCCGCCGGTACCACCAACAGCAATGTCACCCCCTCCAACACCCCCAAGGGCTATACCTTCACCTACAACGGCACCCAGTTCGGTGTTGACATGGCGGTGGAGAGCGTGCTGACCAAGCTGGGCGAGCCCAAGGATAAGTACACCTCTGCAAGCTGCGCCTTCGGCGGTGAAGATACGGTCTATTACTACAGCAGCATCCAGATCTCCACCAACGACGAGCAGGGCTACGAGCGGATCTACTCCATCTATCTGGAGGATGATCTGGTGGCCACCGAGAAGAACGTCTGCATCGGCAATACTGCCGACCAGGTGAAGGCCGCCTACGGCGAGCCTGACGCCGCTTCCAGCGATGCCTGCCTGATCTACTCCAAGGACGGCATGAGCCTGCGGTTCAACCTGACCGACGGCAAGGTTTCTTCCATCCTGTATACCACCATCTAAATAGCAATGCCCTCCGGGAATCCCGGAGGGCATACTTTATTGGATTCCTTGCAGATCCAGTAGATCCAAGACCTGCTGACCTCTGGCGGTCAGGGCTATACTGCCGTGGATGGGATAGGCGGGGGAGGGAGTGTGGTTTTTCAGGGGTTTGTCAAAATCGAGGGTGATCAGGCTTTTTTTCTCTAAAAGCTGCAAGATCAGGCTATATTCCTCCTGAGAATAGTCCGCATCTTCTAAATAGATGGGGGTGGCATCGTCTATCCGTCGGGCGATGGGTAGGAAGGGGATCTGTGCCAGCTTCTCCAGTATTTTTAATTCTCCGGGGGTCAATGTTAACTCACGGGCGCAGCCACCGCAGCCACCGCCGCAGGATTTGCAGTCAGACATGGTCATACCTCCAAAATCGTTTTTCGAATCATAACAGGCGAAAGATGCTGTGTCAAGGATATGGTGCGATAAATTGTTGTTTAGTTGATTAGTGACGCACCAAAAAAGAAGTATGTCATTGCGAGCCAGTGCGCACACTGGCGTGGCAATCTCCCGGATTTTCCGATATTTTCGTTGGTAATCGTAACATTTGCGCATCGCCATGGGGGATTGCCACACCAGTGACATCGGTCACTGGTTCGCAATGACAGATTGTCTAAACAATCATTTATCGTACATACTCAAAAAGGTGAACAAACTGTAAAATAGGAAAAATAACTAAATTTCGCCGTTGCAAAACGCTGGTTTTCGTCATACAATACAACTATCAAATCAAAATAAGGAGGGAACGATCTGTGCGTACGATCGTCAACATTAATCGCAAATGGGCCTTTACCAAGCAGGCAACCCAAATTCCCACTGAGCTGCCTACCCTTTGGGACTGGGTGAACCTGCCCCACTCATGGAATGGGATCGATGGTCAGGACGGCGGCAACGACTACCACCGGGGCACCTGCTACTATGTCAAGGATCTGCAAAAAATGGATCTGCCCAAGGCAGACCGCTATTATCTGGAGATCAACGGCGCTAACTCCTCCGCTGAGGTGTACTTAAACGGTGAAAAGAAAGCCAGCCATGACGGCGGCTACTCTACTTGGCGTGTGGACATCACCGATAGCCTGAAGGACGAGAACCTGCTGGTCATTGCCGTGGATAACGCCCCCAATGACCGGGTATATCCCCAGGTGGCGGACTTCACATTCTATGGCGGTCTGTACCGGGATGTGAATATCATCTGCGTCAATGAATCCCACTTTGATCTGGACTACTACGGCGGCCCCGGTATCAAGGTCACCCCTGTGATGGACGGCGGCAATGCCAATGTGGAGGTCGAGGTGTTCTTGACCGGCTCCAAGATGGGTCAGTATTTGCAATACACCGTCTACGATGCTGCCGGGGAAGTGGTGGCGAATATTGCCAGCGACGAAACTAAGGTGAATTTCACCATCGAAAATGCCCACCTGTGGCATGGTCGCAAAGACCCCTACCTGTACACCGTGGCGGTGCATCTGGTGCAGGAAAAGGAGATTCTGGACACGGTGTCCACCCGTTTTGGCTGCCGTAGCTTTGAGATCGATCCCGAACGTGGCTTTATCCTCAATGGAGAGGAATATCCTCTGCGTGGTGTCAGCCGTCATCAGGACCGTTGGGGCTTCGGCAATGCGCTGCTGCCCGAGTATCATATCGAGGACATGGATCTGATCTGCGAGGTGGGTGCCACCACTATCCGTCTGGCCCACTATCAGCATGACCAGTTCTTCTATGATCTATGCGACGAGCGTGGCATGGTCATTTGGGCAGAGATTCCCTACATTTCCAACCACATGCCTGGCGGTCGGGAGAACACCATCAGCCAGATGAAGGAGCTGATCGTTCAGAACTATAACCATCCCTCCATCGTGGTTTGGGGTCTGTCCAACGAGATTTCCATGAAGGGCGATACGGATCCGGATCTGATCGAGAACCATCACATTCTTAACGACCTGTGCCACGATTGGGATAAGACCCGCCTCACCACTATGGCTGTGGTTTCTCCCTGCCCGATGGACAGCCCCTATGTCCGTATCCCTGATACGGTGTCCTACAACCACTATTTCGGCTGGTACGGCGGCGACACATCAATGAATGGTCCTTGGTTCGACAAGTTCCACAAGAAGTACCCCAATCAGCCCATTGGCTGCTCCGAGTACGGCTGCGAGGCGCTGGATTGGCACACTTCCGACCCGCAGCAGGGTGACTACACCGAGGAATACCAGGCCTACTACCATGAGGAACTGATCAAGCAGTTGTTCACCCGGAAGTTCATGTGGGCGACTCATGTGTGGAATATGTTCGACTTTGGTGCTGATGCCCGGAATGAGGGCGGCGAGAACGGTCAGAACCACAAGGGTCTGGTCACCTTCGACCGCAAGTATAAAAAGGACTCCTTCTATGCCTATAAGGCATGGTTGAACCCAGAGCCCATGATCCACCTGTGTGGCAAGCGCTATATCGACCGGGTGGAAGATGTGACTAAAGTGACGGTCTACTCCAATCTGCCTACCGTGGAGCTGTTCGCCAATGGAGTTAGCTTAGGCGTGAAGGAAGCGGCAGATCACTTCTTCTACTTCGATGTGCCCAATGTGGGGGAAACCCATCTGGTGGCGGTTGCCGGTGAGTTGAAGGATGAGAGCATGATCCGCAAGGTGGACGTATTCAATGAGGACTACCGCCTGAAGGAAAAGAGTGCCGTCCTCAACTGGTTCGACATTACCATGCCTGAGGGTTACCTGTCCCTGAACTCCAAGTTCAGCGACATTATGGGCACCATGAAGGGTAAACTGCTGGTCATGGGTCTGTTCGCCAAGCTGATGCCTCAGGCGAAGGGCGCAGCTGGTGCCGGTATGGACGGCAACACCATGAGTGGCATGATGGACATGCTGGGCAGCTTTACCTTTATCCGTCTGGCCGGCATGATCGGCACCATGGGTATCAAATTCACCAAGGAGGAGCTGCTGGATATTAACGCCAAGCTCAACAAGATCAAAGCGCCGAAGCAGTAATATGGCTACCCGGGCGTGGGGAACCACGCCCGGGTGTTTTATGCAATGGAAAGATAAATTGTTGTTTAGTTGATTAGTGATGCACAAAAAAGAAGTATGTCATTGCGAGCCAGTGCGCCACAGCGACGCGCTAAGAGCCGCCGCTCTGCGGCGGTTGCGCTCTGCACGCGCCTGCGGGCGCAGTGGCGTGGCAATCTCCCGGATTTTCCGGCATTTTCGTTGGTA
>JBGVKN010000096.1:0-12730 GCA_045123795.1 Faecousia sp.
GGACGCTGTGGAACCACCCCGTTGTCCGTGAGGCTCTGGGCATTGACCGCGGCGAGGCCCCCGAGGGCATCAACCGCCCCACCGCCACCGTCCTCTGCTACCCCGTCATCACCGCCAATCCCTTCGCCCACAGAGGCTCCATTGACACCCTCTGCGGCTACCCCAGCGAGGACACCGACGGCGCGTACCACTTCTCGGTGGAGCTTCACGTAGATAAGACCACTTCCCCCGCATTCATCTGGCACACCTTCAACGATGGCGCGGTGCCCATTCAGAACACCCTCCTCTACGCCTCTGCCCTGGCCGACGCGGGGGTGCCCTTCGAGTACCACGTCTACCCCGACGGTGTCCACGGCCTGTCCCTGGCCAACCACGAGACCTGGGTGGGTCTGCCTACCCACTACAACCCCACCTGCCAGGGCTGGATCGACGATGCCATTCGGTACGTCAAGGAGTTTAAAGCGTAATCTTTGAGATACAAAGATACAAGATACAGCCGAGCAAAGCTCGGCAGATACAAGATATGAAACAACCTGCGGCAACGCCCGTCCTGTATCTCGTATCTCGTATCTTGTATCTTGTATCTTTTTTGAAAGGTATCAATTATGAAAGTAGTATTTCAAATCGAGGGCGCAAGCCCGGTTAGTATTGAATGTAACGCCGGAGATAATCTGCTGGAGCTGGCAAGACGTGCCAATGTGGCCATCGATGCCCCTTGCTCGGGCAACGGCTCCTGTGGCAAATGCCGTGTGAAGCTGGTTGAGGGAGAATTGGATACCATCCCCAGCCGCCATATCTCTGACGAGGAATATAACGCCGGATGGCGATTGAGCTGTAACTCTAAAGTCGTGGGCGACTGCACCGTGTTTGTGCCGGATATTGCCAGCGCCTACCAATCCCGGATGAAGACTGCAGACCTGTCGAGCCCTAAGGAGATCGCCATTTTCGAGCATTGTCAGAGCGACCTGAAGGCCAGCGGCATTGCGTTTGGCAATGATTTTCTGGCACTGGATGTGGTCATGGCGCCGCCCAGCGCTGACGATACCATGCCCGATGTGGAGCGGCTGATCTGGGGTGTTCAGTCCGTCCTTGAGGTGGAGCGTGTCCACGTCCCCTTCAATGTGATGAAAAAGCTGGCATCCACGTTGAGAGAATTTGACTTCCACGTCTGTGTCAAGGGTCTGCATGACGGTGATACCTTCCGCTGCATGGAGATTTGCGATCCTGCGGATACCACCATCGTGGGTTGTGCCATCGATATCGGCACCACCACTGTGACCATGGTGCTGACGGATCTGCAGACCGGTAAGCTGCTGGCAAAGGGTTCCTCCGGCAATGGACAGATTCGCTACGGAGCGGATGTGATCAACCGCATCATAGAGCAATCTCGTTCCGGCGGCAAGAAAAAGCTGCAGGATGCGATTATCAAGGAAACCCTGACGCCCATCATTGCCAGCCTGTGCAAGACGGCAAATATCTCTACCCAGAGCATCTTACGCCTGTCCATCGGTGCCAACACCACCATGAACCATCTGCTGCTGGGCGTGGACGCAGATCCCATTCGCATGGACCCCTATATTCCCAGCTTCTTCGGCTGGGAGGGGCTGTTGGCAGGGGATCTGAAGCTGCCTGCCAATCCGCTGGCACCTGTGATCATTGCACCCAACATCGGTTCTTATGTGGGCGGCGATATTACCGCCGGAACGCTGGCGACCACCATTTGGGACAAGGATGAAATGAGTTTGTTCATCGACCTAGGTACCAACGGTGAATTGGTGTTCGGCAACCGGGATTTCCTCATGTCCTGTGCCTGCTCCGCTGGTCCTGCTTTTGAGGGTGGCGATATTTCCTGTGGTATGCGGGCTACCGACGGTGCCATCGAAGCCTGCACCATTGATAAAATCACCATGGAGCCTACGCTCACCATCGTCGGTGACGAGGGGCAGAAGTGCGTCGGCATCTGTGGTAGCGGCATTATCGATATCATTTCTGAGCTGTTCCGCTGCGGCATCATCAACGCCAAGGGCCTGTTTGTCCGTGATGGCGACCGGGTGCGCCGGGATGAACACGGCATGGGCCGCTATGTTTTGGCGACTGCTGCTGAGTCCGATACAGGTCGTGAGGTTTCCATCAACGAGGTGGATATCGACAATTTCATCCGCGCCAAGGGTGCCATTTTCTCCGCCATTGATACACTGCTGCAAAGCGTGGATATGACCCCGGAGTGCATCGACCATGTGTATGTGGCGGGCGGAATCGGCTCCGGCATCAATATGAAAAACGCTGTGAATATCGGTATGCTGCCGGATGTGGAATTGGAAAAGTACAGCTACATCGGAAATTCCTCCCTGACCGGTGCCTATGCCATGGTCATCAGCGATCAGGCCATCGAAAAATGTGCCGAGGTTGCTGCTAATATGACTTACCTGGAGCTGAGCACCTATCCCGGATATATGGATAGTTTCGTCGCTGCCTGCTTCCTGCCCCATACGGATGCACGGCTGTTCCCCAATTCTAAACAGGAGATGTAAAATGCAAATCGAGAACCACAAAGAAGAAGTCCCCTTTGCCCACTATGAGGAGCGGTTTCGTGCCATGGAGCCGAGTGAAGCCGCTGCCCGCACCGGCGCAAAATGGGATGGAGATAAATTTTATGTAAACCTCATTGGGCGGGAATTTACCATTTCCCACCCGGAGTACGCTATTGCTCCGATGGACGGCGGCGCTGTGCCGCCGCTGCCTGCTCAGACCTTCCTGCTGCGGTATCTGCTGGAGAGCAAGACTGTGACATGGAGGGGGGAGTGGAAGACCTTCCGGGAAATGCCGTGGGGTGAAATGTACATCAAGCCCTACACCGGGCGAGTCTTGACCCGGGCGGCGTTCACCTTCGGAACCCGGCTGGCGGCGTTTAAGGCTGCAGCTGAAAAAATGGGCGCAACGCCTGTGAAGCACGGTGACGCAGGTTTCGAGTTCGACCTGATCGGCGGCTACAAAATGCAGATCCTTGTGTGGGAGGGCGACGATGAATTCCCGCCCAACGCCCAGGTGCTGTATTCCGACAATTTCGCCGAAGGCTTCGCCGCCGAGGATCGAGTGGTTGCAGGTGATATCCTGATCTCCACCATCCGGGCTAATATGTAACGTAAAAGCTGCCGCATCTGCGGCAGCTTTTACGTTATTCAGATTCCATTCTGGATTTGATGCGGCTCAGGGCAGATTTCATGGCGGCGTAGGTTTCCGCAGAAACCTTATGGAGGCTGTCGGCCTCGTAGGCAGCCATGGCGTCGGGGATACGCAGAATCGTCATGCGCTCCACGCCGTCCCGTTCCGCTGTCATGGTGTAGATAGGGGTGTAGTCAACGTCGGTGATTTTAGCAGTTCCGGCGGTGTTATTTTTGGTGATCTCAAGCTGGAGAATGACGGAGGAATTGGTGTAATTCTTCTCGCTGTCCCCTAGAAAATCGCCCAGCGAATAGGCAACCACGGTGCCTTTTTCTTCATCGTATTCCATGGTCTGAACGTAATGGGAGTGAGTTCCGATGATGGCATCCACGCCCTCTTTTTGCATCAGCTTGACGATCTCGGTTTGGGTGCCGCTGACCTGATTGTTAAACTCGCTGCCCCAGTGGAGCAGAGCAATGGTCACATCCGGATTTTCTCGGTCAATGTCACGCAGAATTTTGGTGATGCCCTCGGTGTTGACCTCTTGATAGGTGCTGGTGTAGTCGGTATAGAGGAGGTTGACGCAGTTTTCACTTCCGGCGGGCAGACCCAGACTGTCCATACCCTTGGTGAAGGACACAAATGCAACCTTTACGCCCCGGATGCTACGCAGAGTAAAGCCTTTGCTGTTTTCAAATTCTTCGTTGGAGCCGTAAGCGCCCACGGGCTCCATGCCCGCTTGACGGATGCTGTCCAGCGTATCCCGCAGACCGATCAAGCCGTTGTTGATGGAGCAAGAATTTGCCATTTGGATCAGATCCACACCGGCACGCCGCAGGGCTTCCATCATTTCGGGAGGGGCGCTGGAGCTTTGGGTTCCATAGGGAGCGCCGATCAGGTTACCCTCAAGGTTCAGAACCGCTGCATCAGCTCCGGCAAAAAGAGGGACAACATCCATAAACACATTGGTATAATCGTAGCCACCGCCGGTGATACCTGCGGCAACAGTTTTGTCTGTGACGTTCAGATCACCGCCGAAAGCAATGTTAATCACAGTTTCCGGCTCGGAGGGCTGGGTCAGAATAGGCTGTGTCACGGCGTCCGAGGGCTCTGTGGGGGCGGGGGTGGCATCGTTCTGCAGCAGCAGAATCACAAGGCCACTCAGGGCCAGTACCACCGCTGCTGCAATCAGACCGAGAATCAAACGTTTCCGAAACCGCTGCTGCTGTTCCTTACGCCGTTGTGCCTCCTGCTTGCGCCGCTGCTGACGTTTCCGGATTTCTTCACTTTCAAACGCCATAGTGCGCCTCCTGATCATTTGGTAACGCCTATTGTACACCATCTTGCCTGTTTTCACAAGATGAAAAGATTGAATATTTTGAAAACCCAGCTTGACAATTCTTCCAAACCATGGTATCCGTATCATAAAAGGAGAGGATTGCAATGCAGGATTGTCATATGCACATGGTCTTGGATGGGTTAGACTGGAGAAATGCCATCCAACGCCATGCAAACGGCGTCGATATTCCGTGGATTCGCCGGGTTTTGAGCCACTATCAGCAGAAAGGGTTTACCTATTTGCGTGACGGCGGCGACCGCTGGGGTGTTGGTGCTACGGCTCGTTCACTGGCGGGAGAGTACGGAATTTGCTACCGCACGCCGCTGGCACCCCTGTGCCGCAAGGGTCACTATGGTGCGTTCATCGGAACGACCTATGAAACCATGGGCGAGTATGCGGCGCTTGTGGGCGAAAACCGGCGACAGGGCGGAGATTTTATCAAAATCATGATCTCCGGGCTGATGGATTTTGACCGCTTCGGGGTACTGACGGATGTGGGATATCCGGCTTCCGATATCCGGGAGCTGGTGCATATTGCCCATGAGGAGGGATTTTCGGTGATGGCTCACGCCAATGGAGCCCGTACCGTAGAAGCGGCGGCTTTGGCGGGGGTGGATTCTGTGGAACATGGGGCGTATCTGGACGAGGATGCGCTGGCGGCCATGGCCGAAAACGGCACTGTTTGGGTGCCGACGCTGTCCACGATTGGTAATCTGCGGGGTAAGGGTCGCTTCAGCGAGGATGCGGTGTGCCGAATTTTGGACAGCGCCATGGAAAATGTGAGCAGATTTGCGGCGATGGATGGTCTGATTGCTCCGGGCAGTGACGCCGGGGCGTGGGCTGTGGAGCACGCCGTGGATAGTGAGTGGACGCTTCTGACCCAAGCCATCGGCAGCGATGCAAAAACTGTGCTGGAGCGAGGAGTTCAGAAAATACAGGAAAAGTTTTAGATAGATAAAAGCACAGCCTGCCGATTGTTCGGCAGGCTGATCTTTATAGAATTGCGTCAAGCAGGCGAAGGGTTCCATCCACAAAGAAGGTGATGTTTTCTTCCTGGAACACGGTATCCTTGACGGTGTGGATTTTGTTCATGTACAGGCCTACGAATTTCTTTTTCTTCATTGCGGCGATGCCCACGCCCATGGGGAAGCCTGCCTGATCGGAGGGGTACATGGTGTTGGAGGATTTTTCGATGTACACCGTCTTTTCAGCGGTAGAGGGGAATGCGGCGGTCATAGCCTGACCATAAGCCTTCATAGCGGGCTTGCTCAGCACAAAGAGCATATGGTCGCCATCAGATACGCAGTCAAAATTCAGCATCAGCTTTTTGCCAAGCCCATCCTTTTTGTGGAGCTTTCGGAAGAAACTAGAGCCCAGCAGGCCGTTTTCCTCATTGTCGAAGAACACAAAGGCAGTCTGCGCCTTTTGTTCCTCACTCATGGCGGCGATCAGCTCGCAAAGAGTGATGACACCGGAGGTGTTGTCGTTGGCGGTGTGGGGATTGGGCTTGCCGCCCATGAACAGATAAAACATCAGCGCCATGGCAGGTAAAAAGGTTGCCCAATAAAGGATCAAAAAGTCATGGATTACAAAGGACAGTAGAAAATTCAACAAACCGGCAAAGATGCCGAAAGGAATACAAATCAACAGGGAATAGCCAAGATACAGCGGAATATTCTTCGGGGGCATAAAATTGGGAAAGGGGAGCCGGGCGCAGGTGTCATAATGGGCACCTACGATGACCTTGGCGGTCTTAACATCTCCGAGAACAAGATTACGATTGTTACCGAAACCGCCCTGCTCCACCCGCAGGCCGGGAATTTGGGACTGCATAAATTCGATAAAGGCGGTTTTTTGGTTCTTGGTTTTGCGGACTTGCCAGTCCGCTAAAATTTTTTCAGACAGCAGTGTCATCGTCGGCCTCCTTGGGAAGGTAATTCTTAAACACCTTTTCGAGGAACCATGCCTGAATGGTGACAATCAGGCCCGGCAGGAAAAATGCCAGCACGGGGAGGAAGAACAGCGCTACAATGCCAACAATCAGTACGCCCAGCAGAATGCCAGTGGTGGGAAGGTGGACGATGGTAAAAGTTGCGGCAGTTTTGTGCAGGCCAAGAAAGGTGTGGGCAAAGCGGGACTGCAGCGGAATCAGCCATGCCAGAATACCGACAGGGATCAGCATGGTGGCAAGGTACACCAAAGAGTACATGGCGGCAAACTGGCTGGACTGGCCGAGGTAATACAGATAATTGTATCCGGTGGCCAGCACAAAGGCCAGAACACCCCACAAAACGGTGATGCCGATGCCACGCAGCAGCTCCGATTTCAGACAGAGGAAGAAGTGCTTGTATGGATGCTCCTCCGGTCCATGGATACAGTGGGCGATGGTGTCATACAGCGCAATAGAGGCGGGAATGATGGTGACGAGGGGCAGACAGCACAGCGTCCACAAAATGCTCAGCACCGCAATATCTGCCATCCTGCCAAACCAGCGCCAGAAAAAATTGTCCGGATCAAAGAATTTGTTCATAGTTTGTCATCTCACAGTCGATGTTTGTTTGGTTCATCATATCATATTCCGACACGTTTGTCACTATTTTTTGATGAAAAACCGGAGCCCGCAGGCTCCGGTTTGGTTATTCAAAGGTCACCGAAATCGCCGGGTTATCGAGCTGCGCATCCTCAAAGACGCTGCGAAAACCCGGTGAAAAGGGGAGATTATCATCCCAGCCCACCAAAACCAGATGGGTCGGTGCGCCGATCTCCGTCAGGCAATCGTACAGGGCATCCAGATTGTGGCCGTACCATTCGGGTAGGGAAAGGCAGTCTGCAATCCGGCGGTGGAGCGCCCTTGGGCTCTCCAGATTGGTGCAATCGATGCGGTATTCCATGGCTTATACCTCACCGTAGAGCAGGGTGAAGCTCTTGTAATGGTCGCTGGTGTAGTAGATTAATCCGTCATTGGAGAACACGATTCGCCGTGCGCCTCTGGAAGATGCGCCCAGTGTGCCGATGTCGCATTCGTAATAGACACGCCCAGAGGCTTTTGGCAACAAACCTTCCCGGTTGCTGAATTTATCTCCGCCAATGCATTTGCCGTGGGCGTATCGCTCCAGACTGCCGCCATTCCAACCCAGCTTTCGGGCTTCGGTTTTGGTGATGTAGTTGGGAGGAAGCTCACCGTACAGATGCAGATAAAGGGCAACGTCTTCTTTGGAATCGTAGCTGCCGTTGGGGTCCAGCGCAGGTACGGTAGGCTCAGTGGGCTTGGGTTCGGTAGGCTTCGGTTCGGTCGGCTTCGGCTGGGTGGGTTTGGGTTCAGTCGGCTTCGGTTGAGTAGGTGCGGGTTCGGTGGGCTTGGGTTGCGTTGCCAGGGGCTCACTCTGCTCCGGTTCCGATACCTCCGGGGTTGTTTGAGTGGGAAGCTGGGATGCTTCAGTGCTATCAGCGCCACTGGTGGGGAAGTAAACGTCAATGTCCGGAACGCTCAACTCGGGGATTTGCGAACTCAGACAGCCGGTCAGGCTGACAATCATCAGCAGGGCTAGCAGTAAGGATAATATCTTTTTCATGGGAACCTCCTGTGAATGTGCTTTTTCGTATTATAACGCATATTTGCCGAAAGTACAAGAGTGAACTGGGTATTATTCACTATTACTGAAAACAATTGGAAAAATAAGAGATAATTTAGATACTGTGCATAAAATAACCAACATTTTTTTGTCTACTTTTTTATTTGCGCCTGATTGTCATGGAACCCTTGTTTATGCTATAATCATCCTAGACAAGCTATCCCCTCCGGGGGAGCATGGATTTTTAACTATTGGAGGAATTCTTATGCCAATGCAAATGGGTTTCCGTTGGTACGGCGAGGGCAACGACAACATCAGCCTGAACTATATCAAGCAGATCCCCGGCGTGACCAGCATCGTCTGGGCACTGCACCACAAAATGCCCGGCGAGATTTGGGAAGTGGAGGAGATCGCTGAGGTTCAGAAGCAGTTGGAGCCCTATGGCTTCAATATGGACGTAGTGGAATCTGTCAATGTCCATGATGACATTAAGATCGGCCTGCCTACCCGGGATCAGTACATTGAGAATTATAAGACCACTATGCGCAATCTGGCGAAGTTTGGTGTAAAGGTTATTTGCTACAACTTTATGCCCATTTTCGACTGGACCCGCTCCAACCTGTTCCATGAGGTGGGCGACGGCTCCACTGCATTGTTCTATGAAAAGGGCATGATTCAGGATGATTACAATGCCATGGCAAAGTACATTCTGGACTTCACTGAGAAGTACAATATGTCCTTCCCCGGCTGGGAGCCCGAGCGTATGGCAAAGCTGGACGAGCTGTTTAAGGCTTATGCTGATGTGGACCATGAAAAGCTGTGGGCCAACTTGAAGTACTTCCTTGAGGCGCTCATGCCCACCTGTGAGGAAACCGGCATCAAGATGGCCATCCACATGGACGATCCCCCATGGGATATCTTCGGTCTGCCTCGTCTGTTGATCAATGCGGAGAATATCGACCGTTTCCTGAAGATGGTGGATCATCCCTGCAACTGCCTGACCCTGTGCTCCGGCAGTCTGAACGCCGATCCTAACAACAATGTTGCTGAGATTGTCCGCAAGCACTGTGACCGCATCGCCTTTGCTCATATCCGCAACGTTAAGCACTTTGAAAATGGTGACTTCTCCGAAGCCAGCCACCGGGATTGCGACGGCGATACCGGTATTCTGGATATCCTGAAGGCATATCACGACTGCGGTTACGAAGGCTATATCCGTCCTGACCACGGCCGCCATCTGTGGGGCGAGGGCCCCGGCACCGTCCGTCCCGGTTATGGCTTGTACGACCGTGCGCTGGGCATTATGTATATGCTGGGCGTGTGGGATATGCTGGACAAGCTGGAAGGTAAGTAAAAGGTGTCATTGCGAGCCAGTCCTCAGACTGGCGTGTCAATCTCCCTGTAATTTTATAATTTGAATTGGAGGTAATTCCCATGAACAATCTTCCCCTGAACATTGATTACAGCGGCAAAGTCGTCGTCGTCACCGGCGCCGGTGGTCTGATCTGCGGCGCTATGGCTATGGCATTTGCCCAGTCCGGCGCAAAGGTCGCCGCTCTGGACCTGAACGAGGATGCCGTTAAGAAGCTGGCTGACGAAGCAAAGGCTGCCGGCTACATTATGGAAGGCTACAAGGCCAACGTTCTGGAGCCCGAGGCTCTGGAGGCTGTCCATCAGGCTGTCCTGAATGATCTGGGTCCCTGTGATATTCTGGTTAACGGCGCCGGCGGCAACAACCCCCGTGCTACTACCGATAATGAGTATCAGCACGAGGCCAAGGAAGGCGGCAAGTCTTTCTTCGATCTGGAGCCCAACGGTGTGGACTTCGTGTTCAAGCTGAACTTCCAGGGTACTCTGCTGCCCACTCAGGCCTTCGCTAAGGACATGGTCGCTAAGAAGTCCGGCGTGATCCTGAACATCTCCTCCATGAACGCCTATACGCCTCTGACCAAGATTCCTGCTTACTCTGCCGCTAAGGCCGGTATCTCCAACTTCACCCAGTGGCTGGCTACCCACTTTGCCGGCACCGGCATCCGCTGCAACGCCATTGCTCCCGGCTTCCTGGTGTCTGCCCAGAACAAGGCTCTGCTGTTCAATGCTGACGGTACTCCCACTGCCCGCAGCGCCAAGATTCTGAACGGCACTCCCACCAGCCGCTTCGTGGATGCGGACGAGCTGATCGGTGCAACCCTGTTCCTGTGTGATGATAAGGCTGCCAGCGCCATCACCGGCGTGGTTCTGCCTGTTGACGCAGGCTTCGCTGCCTACTCCGGCGTGTAATCTTAGAAAATATTCAAAAAACTCTGCCTACCCCAAGTGGTAGGCAGAGTTTTTTATGCGGTTTGTGTCAATTCCCGAAGCTTTTCAGCAATAGGGCAGCTTCCTTCGTAAATGCAGCTTCCAAAGCGGCAATCCACTTCCAGAAGTGCGCTGCCCTCAACAACAGCTTCTACCATGCGGCTCTGATCCAGACATCTGCAATAGCCGCTGAGGAATACCTCTCGTTCCATCAGTTCTCCTCAAGCACCACGCAGAAGCCCTTTTCGCCCAGCGTGATCCAGTCCGGTGCCAGTGTGCGGATATTGTGGCCCAGCAGGATCTTGCCAGCGGCGATCTCCCAAGGATCATGGCCCCGGTTCAGATAGATCCGCACTGTCTGGTTGCCCCAAGTCCGTGTGAAGCCGATCCGGCGGTCATCCGCCTTGAAGAACTGAATATCGCCCAATCGCAGAGCTTCGCAGTTTTTACGGAGCTGACCCAGACGCTTGAAGTGGTTCAGTAGATCCAGATCCTCCCGCCCCCAAGGGTAGGTGCGGCGGTTGAAGGGGTCCTTGCAGCCTTCCATGCCGGCTTCATCAGCGTAATACAGGCTGGGAGCGCCGGGGAGGGTGTATTGCAGGAAGGAGGCCAGCATCAGCCGTTCCTGCGCCACCAGATATTGAGAGCGACTTAGCACACGCTTGGACTGCTCCTCACGGCTACCTTCAAAATTATCCACCAGCGTGGTCAGAATGCGGGCGGTATCGTGGGTGCCCAGCAGGTTCATGTTGCACTGAACCACCTGCGGGGGATAATTCTCCACGATGGACATGATGGTGTTTTTCAAAGCTGGGCCGTTATCCCAGCCACGGATGAAGTTGATGATGGCGGTGCGGAAGGGGTAGTTCATGGCGGAGTCCAGAATGCCGTCCACAAAGTAGCGGCGGCGGACGCCGTAGGCGGATTTGTTGGAGGCATCCTCCCAGACCTCGCCGATGAGCAGTGCATCGGGGCGAATCTGGCGAATCCGTTTTTTCAGCAGAAGCACAAATTCATCGGGCAGCTCGTCCACCACGTCCAGACGGAAACCGTCACAGCCGGCTTTCAGCCAGTGAGCTACCACGGAATCCTCGTCCGTGATGATATACTTAATAAAGGCGGGGTCCATCTTATTGACAGTGGGAAGAGTATCAAAGTTCCACCAAGAGGTGTAGGAATTGGGCCAGTTGTGGAACTGATACCAGGAATAGTAAGGAGATTCCTTGGAATTATATGCACCCTTGCCGCCGAAATGCTTATTTTTGTCGAAATACAGGCTGTCGGAACCGGTGTGGGAATAAACGCCGTCCAGAATGATCTTCATGCCACGCTTGTGGGCCTCGTTGCAAAGCTGGGTAAACTCGGCTTCGGTGCCCAGCATGGGATCAGGGGTTTTGTAATCGCCGGTATCGTAGCGATGGCTGGAGAAGCTCTTGCTGATGGGGTTCAGGTAAATGATGGTCACGCCCAGAGAGGCGATATAGTCCAGCTTTTCCGTGATGCCCTTGAAGTTGCCGCCGTAGAAATCGTTATTCAGCACAAGACCTTCCTTGGTGGGCCGCCAGTCCACTTCCTCGTTCCAGTTCAGGTGGACGGTGTAAGGCTCCAGCTTGCCGGTCAGATCGCACTTGCCGGTTTTGTGGAACCGGTCGGGGAAGATCTGATAGATCAAGGCACCCTTCGCCCAATCGGGGGTGGTGAAGTCGGCGGGAACACAGCTGACCTGCCAGCAGTCACCGGCTTCCATATTGGTATCGTCACCGTATTTGTACAGCTTGAAATCGCCGGAGCGGTGGACGATGTGGAAGTAATAGAAGAACAGACCGCACTGATCCAGTGTGAAGGTGCCACTGAAAATATCATAAGCGCCTTGCTTCTTTTTATAGGTCAGGGATGCGATCTTGGCAAGGGCACCGTGCTCATGGTTGATGACACATTCCACAGCCGTTGCCTGAACGGTGGAGGGAATATGAATGTGCAGGGTGCAGACCTGCCCGGGGGTCAGGGTTCCGAAGGGGGATTTGTACTGAGTTTGCTTACTGTCAAACAGAATACGCATAACGATCTCCTAATGAATGGTTGATAAGAACAGGGTGGAAACGTTTCCATTTCGCTGTTAATATATTATACATCGTTTTTGCCAGAAATGGAAGAGGGAAGATAAAAATTATGAATGGGTAGTGCGATAAATTGTTGTTTAGCAGATTACCGGCGCACCAAAAAAGAAGTATGTCATTGCGAGCCAGTGCGCACACTGGCGTGGCAATCTCCCAGATTTTCTAGTATTTTCGTTGGTAATCGTAACATTTGCGCATCACCATGGGGGATTGCCACACCAGTGACATCGGTCACTGGTTCG
>JBGVKN010000097.1:0-7501 GCA_045123795.1 Faecousia sp.
TGTATCTTAGCGAGTTTTGTTACCGCTTCAATCGTAGACACTTCGGCGGTGCGATCTTTGATCGGCTTTTGATTGCTGTTGCCCGCTGATACTATATTTTGTGTCGTGCTTACTAAAGCCGATAACCACAACAACAATTTATCTAAACAACCGCAAAAACAAGGGCAATCAGGAGCAGTGCAACGGCGGTGCCGAGGATACCCAGCGCCGCAAAAACTGCTCGCCGCAAAAGGCGGTGTCCATGGTGCTTAGGGCGGTACTGCGGTGTTTGCGGTTCGACAGAAATGTCTTGGGTCGGCATTTCTCCTGTGCCAATGATGACCGACCGAATAGGCTCTCCCCTACTGCGCAGCGCCTTATATCCCTCCAGCTCCCGATCATTGCCATATACAAAGTGACCGTTTCCGATATCCTCCAGCCGGGGTTTGTCCACGGAGTAATCATGGATAGACGGATCATAAGTCCGCAGCACTTTTTTTCGCTCCAGCACCGGGTCGGGAATGGGCACTGCTGAGATCAAAGATTGGGTGTAAGGATGCAAGGGGTAATCAAACAGTTCCTCCGCCTGTGCAATCTCCACCATATCCCCCTTATAGATCACGCCGATACGGTCGGAAATAAACCGCACGATGGACAGATCATGGGCGATAAACAGATAAGTCAGTCCCCGTTCCTGCTGGAACTTCTTCATCAAATTCAGCACCTGCGCCCGAATTGACACATCCAGCGCAGAAATTGGCTCATCAGCGATGACCAGCTCCGGCTCCATAACCATGGCTCGTGCCAATCCGATTCGTTGCCGCTGACCGCCGGAAAACTCATGGGGATACCGGGTCAGATGCTCCGGCAGCAGACCGACCGCCTCCATGATGTGCTCCACCTTGCGCACCCGATCCGCTTCATCTTTATATAAATGAAAGTTATATAAACCCTCGGACACGATGTAATCCACCGTGGCACGCTCGTTAAGAGATGCAGAAGGATCTTGGAACACCATCTGGATATTGCGGATCACCTGCCGCTCCAGCGAACGGCTGATCTTGCCGGAAATTCGAGTACCCTTATACCTGATTTCTCCGGTGGCACAGGGATTGACCCGGATGATTGCCCGTCCGATGGTGGTTTTACCGGAACCGGACTCTCCCACCAGTGAAAAGGTTTCCCCCTTATAAATATCGAAGGTGGCGTTTTTGACCACCTTCTTTTTTCCGAAGGCAATGTCCACATTGTTCAGGCTCAGCAATACTTCCTGCTCATTGTCCAAGGGGGTCACCTCCTGAAATATGGAGCGTAGAGAGCATTTTCTCGTGGATGTTTTGAATGATCTCCGGCTTATCTACCTTTGGTGCTCTGGGATCTAACAGCCATGTGCGGGCAAAGTGGGTAGGCGTAATTTGGAACATGGGCGGCTCCTGCAAGGTATCGATCTTCATGGCATAGGGATTTCTGGGAGCGAAGGCATCACCGGTGATCGGCTGGTACAGTGACGGCTGTGTGCCGCTAATGGAATACAGCTTTTCATTCCGCCGGGCAAGCTGGGGCAGGCTGGACAGTAGCGCCCAAGTGTAGGGGTGCCGTGGGTCATAAAACAACTCCTCAGCAGTCCCCAGCTCCACAATCTGCCCAGCGTACAGCACCGCCACCCGATCCGCAATGTTTGCTACTACACCCAGATCATGGGTGATGAATACGATGGTATAGCCGTACTCCTTTTGCAGATCCTTGATAAGCTTTAAGATCTGCGCCTGAATAGTCACATCCAGTGCTGTGGTAGGTTCGTCGCAAATCAGGATTTTGGGTTGACAGCTCAACGCAATGGCGATGACGATACGCTGACGCATTCCGCCGGAATACTGGAATGGATAATCATCAAACCGATCGGCGGCGTTGGGAATGCCCACCTTTCCCATCATTTCCAGTGCCCGAATACGTGCCTCATTCTCCGAGCAATGCTGATGCCGCCGGATCACAGCGGTGATCTGCTTTCCAATGGTCAGAATAGGGTTCAGGGAGGTCATAGGGTCTTGAAAAACCGTGGCGATCTGACTGCCCCGTATCTTGCCCCAGTCCTTATTGCGTTTGATCTTCGTCAGGTCCTGCCCATCAAACAAAATAGCGCCGCCGGTGATCTGTCCATTCGCCTCCAGCATCCCGGAAAAGGTTTTTGTAAAAACGGACTTACCCGAGCCGGATTCGCCTACGATGGCAACAGATTCTCCGTCATGCAGATCAAGGGATATTCCCCGAATGGCCCGCAATTCCCTGCCCCGAACCCGGAACTTTACTTCCAGATCTCGGACGGATAAAATGACTTTTCGTTCTTCCATAGGCTTACAAATGAGTTCGGGGATCAGAAGCGTCACCCAAATTCTGCCCCACCACGTACAACACCACCGTAATAATCGATGCCACAGCCACCGGCGCCCAGAATTCCAGCTCCCAGCCCGGGGTCAGCATGGCGTTTTGGGAGCTTTCGATGAGCTTACCCAGTGACATATCCCCCAGCCCCATACCGATAAAGCTGAGAAACACCTCGTAGGAGATATAAGAAGGGATCTCCGTCGCCGCAAGGGTAACAACGACAGAAGTCATAAAGGGCAGAATATTCTTGGCGGCGATTCGGTACAACGGTGTGCCCAGACACCGGGAGGCCAGATTATACTCCCGATCCCGAATGATGAGCACCTGGGTGCGGATAAAATAGGCAATGCCAATCCAGCCGGTGACCGTCAGGGCAAAAACCATGGTCCAAAAGCTGGCAGACAAAATCAGCACGATGACGGAGATCAACAGGATATACGGCACGTTGGCCACCACATTATAAACCTCGGTCATAAACCGGTCCACCTTTCTGGAAAACCCCCACACTGCCCCCACAGCTACCCCCACCGTCATATTGATAGCGGCGCAAACCAGCGCAAGGGACAAAGAAATGCTGGCACCGTACCAGACGGCATCAAAGGTGGATTGCCCGGATGCGCCACTGCCCAAGATCCATTTCACCCCGCCACCGAATTTCTCCATTGCCTGCGCCGGAGTCAAATGCCGGGCGGATGGGTCCAGCAAGTTCACATAAGGATCGACTGCGCTGTCATAGCCAATGAGTGCCGGGTAAAGATAGGTGAACGCCACAATGATCGCCAGCAACACCAGCAGAAAAATATTGAGTTTTTTTCGAAAAAAGACCCGAAACACACTGCTCCAATAGGAATATTTCGGGGCGCTGATCCGCTCGGATGCCAGCTCATCCCGGTCAATAAAGGAAAACAGATCTCTATCAGACAGATGCTCCATACCATTACCTCTCTTTCGCCCCAAAGGAAATTCTGGGGTCCATGATAGAGATCAACACATCACCCAAAATCACAGACACCACGGAAATCACCGCATAGAACAGCGTTACACCCACGATAACGCCGTTATCATAGAAATTGATCGCACGGGTCAACAAATTACCCGCACCGGGCACTACATACACCCGTTCCGTGATGATTGCGCCTACCAGCACCCCCAACACACTGGCCGGAATGCCGTGAACGATGGGAATGATTGCATTTTTCAACACATGGGAGCGAAAAATACCACCCTCGGACAAGCCGCCTGCCCGGGCGAATTTCACATAGTCCGCATTTCGTTGATCGATCATATACCGCCGAAGCCATTTCATCAGGTTTGCCACCGACGGCAGTGCCAGCGAGATCACCGGCAGTACATACATGAGCCAGGTAGGGTTTTCCATATCAAAGGTAGTGGGCAGACCCACACTTTCTCCGATGGCCTTAAACAGGAAGATATAGGCCAGCGACGGCACTGCCATGACGAACACAATATACAATGTCCCCAGCTTGTCCGGCAGACGATCCTTGCGCAGAGCCATCAGGATACCCAGCGGAATCGCCAGCGCATATGCAAGAACCACCGACAAAATACCGATTACAAAAGAGTATCCCAGCTTGGAAAACCCGGCCTTTCGGGTGGTCACGGCAGTATAATCGTCCACGAAGTTGGCCTTCATGACGGCATCGCCATTTTCCAACGACCCCGCCACATAGGTTACGGAGTGGAGATCATCGGCGCTTATGGCTTGATTGCCGGAGGGGTAAGTGACCATGGACATTTCCCGAGTGCCCTGACTTTCAGTCATGGTCTCAAACACATCCACGCCCTTATTGACGCTGTAGGACTGCCCCAGATTGATGGTCACAAAGTTTTGGTGAAGGAACGGAAATTGGTCATCAAAATAAAGCAGGTACTTGTGCATGGTCCCGTTACCCATGATAGCAGGAGAGAATTTCTCGCCGCCGTAAACCGGGTCATAGAGGGTAAAGGTCAGCCCTCGCTCCCCAATATTGCCCTGCGCCGCATGGATGTTGTCAATGCGCACAATGCCGGTCAGGTAGTTCCAAAGTCTTTTGAGAAGGGGCACATCACGGTAGGCGTACAATCTAGGCTCGCCGCCGTCCAGATATTTGTTAGAGCCGCCCCGGGTCTTTCCCTCCAGACGCACCACAGTGTACCCTTGCGCCTCCTGCTCCTGCGTAAATTGCTTGACATACTCCGCTGTCGCAGGACTGTCCTGCTGGGGGCGGTTGCCCACCGTAATGGCAGAGATATATTGATCCGGGGTGATTTGCCCCGCACCCAGCAATCCCTGCAGATAGTCAGCGTACGGAATATAGTCCACATAGCCGTAATATTCCCACTGCTGCATTTTATAAACTTCCTTGGCGTTGCTCTTTTGCTTGCTGAATACTGGGTCATTGGCAAAAATCAGATTGCGGTCAAGGCAGGAGTAGATCAGCACCATAACCACCCCCACAACGATGACCACGGATACCACGGCTCGCAACAGGCGACTCAACAGATATTTTGTCATGGCGCACTCCTCCTTGATGTTGATGTATAGATAAATTGTTGTTTACGCTTCTGGCGCGGAAGCGCCCCAAGCCTCCCTCTGATGAGGGAGGTGGCACGCCGAACGGCGTGACGGAGGGAGAGAAAACGTGAAAATCACCTCACTGCCGAGGAAAACTGCACATTTTATCTCTCCCTCAGTCAAAAATCAGAGATTTTTGACAGTTCCCTCGTCAGAGGGAGCCTTTGCGCCCGGAGGGCGCTGTCGCCCCATCGGGGCGACACATTTCCTCAACTAAACAACAATTTATCGTTCCAAGGGCCGCTAAAAGATTCCTAGCATTTTGGTCATATAGCCTGCGTACTGGGGGAGCAAGGCATCCAGATAGGTCTGGGGATCACCGTAGTCCGGCCCCCAACCTGCCAGATCGTAGATATCAAAATTCGCCTCGGAGCCATAGCCGATATAATACCCGGCATAGTACACGCTGTTCATATCCGGGCAGGCCACCAAATTGATCCGCACAGCCCCGCCCAGTGCCTTTTCCACGGACTGCTTGTAGGCATTGGCCCGATTGGTGTAATAATCCACCCCTGAAAAATAGGGCAGATCCAGATAGATTGGATTTTCTGCGCTCACTGATATTCCCTTTTCATTCAATTCAGAAACCGCCAGCGCCAGCTCTCGGGTGGCGTTTTCCGGGGAATACCAGCCGTCAAAGCCATCAGAAGAACCGTTTCCCGCCTCCGCCTCCGCATCCCATACAGTAATAGGAACGCCGTCCGCATCCAATTGATCCTGCATGATCTGACCGTAAGACGTACCGGGGGCATAGGTGATGGATGTTCCCCCAATATCCACGGTAATTTGCTCCGAGAGCGTCACAAAATTACCGGGAGTGAAGCTGTTGCGCATTGAGGTGAATTTTAAATCCTCGCCTTTGGTTTGTGCGTTGTAAGCACTTCTGTCCGCCGCAAAGGAAATTGCCCGGCGGAAATGGACATTGTGCATCGCTGCGGCGGCACGCCCCTTCTGGGTCATATCCTTAGGCGACAGCGCCATATTCATATCGTTAAAATTTCTCATAGCCTCCCGGTTCAGGTTGTAAAAAGCCACAGAGGTGGTGGCATCCGGGATACCGATATAGGCAAGGGTGTCAAACACCCCATCGGATTTTGCTTTCTCGATGGACGAAGCATTCAGCGATGCGCCATCGACTGTGCCGGACATGGTATCGTTGTAGCCCTTCAGAGCATCCTTGCCGTCGTTATAGCTCCATATGAGGGTGCGGATATTGACCGCATCCTTATTCCAGTAAGCAGGATTTGCCCGGAACACGATGGTATTCTCCGGCGTATTATTGGCAACCAGATATGGCCCGCAATAGGCAATGTTATCCGGGGTTCTGCCGTAGGAATAGCTTTGGGCGGTGGAATCGAATTCTGCGCCGAATTTACCGCCCTGTGCCGCATAATACGTCCGGCTCATGGGAGCAAACACGCTGTAGCCCAGCATGGTCATAAAATAGGGAACGTCCTTAGTCAGGGTGTACACCAGCGTGGCATCGTCCGGTGCCTGAACACCCACCTGTGAAAAATCCGAAAGTGTTCCGCTTTGATACTGGTAAGCATTGACGATCAGGCTGTCCTCCGCAGAATGGCCTGCTACCAGATATTCCAATCCGCCACCGGCATCCAGCATGTGCTGCATTCCGGCCACAAAATCGTCAGCCTTCAGTTCCGCCACCGGCCGCCCTTGGGAATCTACCCATTTGATCCCGGAGCGGATGGTAAAGGTATAGCTGACCGTTCCGTCAGGATTTTCTGTTTTTTCATAGCTCTGCGCTAGTGCAGGCTGCAAAACGCCCTCGCAGTCATATTCATACAGTCCATCGTAGGTATTGACAATAGCATCGGCATCAGCTGCCATAGAGGTAGCCAGCACATCCCACGTTTGGGGGTCGGTGGAGTAATGGATGGTGTAGCTGTCCTTTAAGGTATAACCGCTGTAGCGTAGATACTTTCTGGCCCACTGCTCATATTCCCCTGCGCCCTTCAGGTCATACCATTTTTGCTTCATTTCCTCCCGATGGGCGGCAGAAATGGGCTTGGTGGTGACCAAAGCGCCATAAAAACGCTCTGCGTCATTGCCCCAAAGTACATTGGGTGTGGTGTAAGGTGCCAGACGGGAAATAGCATAATTTCCGCCGCTGGAATTCAGAGGCAGAAAAACAGCGGACGAGAGGAGCTTCGCCTCTGCAACAGCCATCAGCGCATAGCGCATGGACACGTTTTCCGCCTGTTTCGCTTTCTCATAAGCGGTGTAGAATTCTCCCAGCGCATCATCGTAAATGGCCTGCGAGCGGTCATTATAGTCCGTGTACTGCTGGTAGGGGTCATACACGCCACCGCCGGTAGGAGTGTTGGGATTTTGTCTATTACAGCCTGTCACGCCAAAAAGCATGGCACTGACCAAGGCAAACGCAAGGAATCGCTTCAATTCTCTCTCCTCCTTGTATTATTAAATCGTAGTTTTAGAGTCCCTAAACAGGGATATATGCTACACTGTAAGGGATGCTGTGGATTGGTTCTGCTCCTCCTACCGCATGACGGTTCACAAAAGGCTCCAACCACAGCCCTTTACAGT
>JBGVKN010000098.1:0-2374 GCA_045123795.1 Faecousia sp.
CACAACGCAACAATTTTTGAGCTGTATATTCTTTATGAATACGTTCTGTTTCCGTAAAATAACCAACGTATCGAAGTGTTTTAGGTTTTTGGGAGGGTCAAGACCCTCCCCTACGGAATTCGTGTCCTAACCCTGTAAACACCAATTTACCGTACCAACGCAAAGCGTCCCGGGGGAGTCCCGGGACGCTTTGCTATTTTAAGGAAGGCTAAACTTAAATTCCACGCCGGTTTGGGTGTTCGCCACACTGACAGTACCACCGTGCAGCTCAATGATCGCCTTGGCAATGGTCAAACCCAGCCCGGTGCCCTTGGTGGTGCGGGAGGTTTCCGTCCGGTAGAAGCTGTCCCAAACCTTGGTCAGCGCCTCCTCTGGTAAAGGCTCGCACTGATTTTCAATGCTCAGGACGGTCTGCTCCCGGTAACGGTAAACCTTAATCCAAACAGTTCCCCCAGCCGGGGTGTACTTAATGGCGTTGGTGGCGAAATTAGTGATGACTTGCCCGATACGGCTTTCATCGGCGGTGATATCAAATTCCTCCACAATGTAGTATTGGATTTGCAGTTCCTTTTCCTCCGCCATGGGTGCCAGTCGGTCAAAAACTGAACGGGTCAGCCCCAGCAGAGAGAACCGATCCTGAGCCAGCCGCACCTTGCCCGCCTCCAGGCGGCTTAAATCCAGCATTTCCAGCACCATGGTGTCCATCCTGTCCGCTTCTTCCTGAATGACGGTCAGGTATTGCTCCTGCTTGTCGGCGGCGATGCCATCCTTCAAGCCCTCGGCGTAGCTGTGGATCACCGCTAGAGGCGTTTTCAACTCGTGGGTGATGTTGGAGATCATTTCCCGGCGTTTGGTTTCCGCATTCTGTGCGTAATCCAGCGCCGTCCGAAGCTGACGAACCTCCGCTTTGGCGCTGTGATACTCCTTGACCATGACTTCGTAGTTTTCCTGAAGCGTTCGCCCCTCCAACCATTTGGATTTTTTGATATGCTCCGGCAATGGCTGAGGCTCCCCGGTGGAGCAGTAAGCCACCTGCGCCACAGGACGGGCCAGATGCTTGTTGATCTTACGCAGGATCAGCCACACTCCCAGCGCCATGAACAGAAGTGACCCAGCGTAGAACTTGGCCAGAAGCTTGATTGCATAGGGCAGTGGTCTTGACCGCAGAGCGACTTGGACAAAAATGGTTTCACCATTGGCTCTGGTTTTGGTGGCGTAGTCTGTAACCACCGCATCCATCACATTTTTTTCATCAGTAAAATGAAACAGCACATCCTCCAAGGTTTCGTAGGTCCGGCCCTTGACGGTTACTGCACCCATTTCTGTCCAGTGGGTCCAAAATACACTTGGGCCAAAGTTATTGAAGGCGTAAATCGTCACAAGCTCCCTGTCCTCCGGCGTCGGAGCCTGATAAATATTGTACCAGTAAAGACCAAACCTCCGTTCTACCTCCAAAACCGTCGAATCGTCATTGGTGCAGTAATCCACGGAAATCGGAATAAATTCGTTACCCTCAAAATAGCCGGTAAAACGCCCTGCATCAAAATCGTGGCCATAGGTATTCCTTATGAAATAATAAAAGCTGGAATCCTCTTTGGTGCGGTAATTAGCGTCCAGTTTGCTCAGATCAATGTAGGCAAAGCCGGACTTTTCCTCAACGCTTTGAGCCGTCTTCCATTGTTCCGCTGTCATATAGGGGAAAGTCAGATACGATCTGTTGGTGTCCAGCGTAACGTCGCCGATCTGATAGGTAACGGCAAAGTCATAGAGAAAGCCTTGTTTTCTACGATCACTTGAATGACCCGGCAACTGTGATGCCACCGGGGAGGTGGAATCTGTCTGGGTAAATGCAAAGGGGAATACCATATTGTCAATACAGCAATATTCCGCATAGCCGGGCAGTTGATCCTCTTCTCCGCCGTTCTTCATTCCGCTAAATGCGTACTGATCCACAAAATGTCTAACTTCCAACTGCATCCAGTTGTAAATCTCCGTGGCGACGCTGTCAGTGATCAGGGTACACGCCGCAAGCCACACCGCAAAGGCAAAAATACCAAGCCGCCAGCCGATAGCGGTCACGGAGCGAAAGGGCTGGAAGATGGGATGTCGGTTTTTCTTCTGCTTTTTCATGGCTACCGCCTCCTTTCTAAGGACAGTGTAAATCCTCGATGTGTACTTTGTGTGTCATTATTATAGTTTAATTGAGAAAAATTGTAAAGAGAACAGGTGGGAGGATAAATTGTTGTTTAGTTGAGGAAATGTGTCGCCCCGATGGGGCGACAGCGCCCTCCGGGCGCAAAGGCTCCCTCTGACGAGGGAGCTGTCAAAAATCTCTGATTTTTGACTGAGGGAGAGATAAAATGTGCAGTTTTCC
>JBGVKN010000099.1:0-132485 GCA_045123795.1 Faecousia sp.
TAAACACCCTTGCCCTTGCCAGCCTTGACGGGGACGATGCGAGCAGCAGCGGGAGCAGCAGCAGCTTCGGCCTCGGTCAGAGCGAAGGGACGGATGGTAGCATGAGGACAAACGTAAGCACAGTTGTTACACTGGATACACTTGGTCTCATCCCAGTGGGGAACGGTAACGGCAACGCCGCGCTTCTCGTAAGCAGCTGCGCCCAGGGGGAACTGGCCGTCGGCCAGGCCTTCGAAGGCGGAAACGGGCAGGGAGTAGCCGTCCATCTTGCCAACGGGGGTAAGAATGTTCTTAACAACAGCAACGGTATCGGCGGGGCCTTCCAGCTCAGCGGCAACGGTGTTGTCGGTGGCGTTTGCCCAGTCAGCGGGAACGTCGATCTTCACGTAAGCGGTAGCGCCTGCGTCGATAGCGTTCCAGTTCTTCTCAACAACGTCCATGCCCTTCTTGGCGTAGGACTTCTCAGCAGCATCCTTCATGTACTTAACAGCCTCTTCGCCGGGCATAACCTTAGCCAGGGAGAAGAATGCGGACTGCAGGATGGTGTTGGTACGCTTGCCCATGCCTACCTTGATGGCCAGGTCAATGGCGTTGATGGTGTACAGCTGGATGTTGTTTTCAGCAATGTAACGCTTGGAGGCTGCATCCAGGTGGTGGTTCAGCTCTTCCAGGTTCCACTGGCAGTTGATCAGGAATACGCCGCCGGGCTTAACGTCCTGAACGATCTTGAAGCCCTTGGTGATGTAGGAGGGGTTGTGGCAGGCGACGAAGTCAGCCTTGTTGATGTAGTAGGGAGACTTGTTGGGCTTGTCGCCGAAGCGCAGGTGGGAAACAGTAACGCCACCGGTCTTCTTGGAGTCATACTGGAAGTAAGCCTGAACGTACTTGCCGGTATGGTCGCCGATGATCTTGATGGAGTTCTTGTTGGCGCCAACGGTGCCGTCGCCGCCCAGACCCCAGAACTTGCACTCGATGGTGCCTTCTGCTGCGGTGTTGGGGGAGACCTTCTCGGGGAGGGACAGGTTGGTTACGTCGTCAACGATACCAATGGTAAACTCGTTCTTGGGAGCATCCTTAGCCAGCTCTTCGTATACAGCGAATACGGAAGCAGGGTGGGTGTCCTTAGAGCCCAGGCCGTAACGGCCGCCAATGACGGTGATGCCCACCTTACCGGCCTTGGCCAGGGTCATGATAACATCCTGGTACAGAGGCTCGCCCTGGGAGCCGGGCTCCTTGGTGCGGTCCATGACAGCGATCTTCTTGACGGTGTCGGGGATAGCAGCCAGGAAATGAGCGGAGGACCAGGGGCGGAACAGGCGGACCTTAACCAGGCCGACCTTCTCGCCGTGGGCGTTCAGGTAGTCGATGACTTCTTCAGCGACGTCGCAGAAGGAGCCCATAGCGACCATGACGCGGTCAGCGTCGGGAGCGCCGTAGTAGTTGAACAGCTGATAGTTGGTGCCCAGCTTGGCATTGACCTTGCCCATGTACTTTTCCACAATGGCGGGCAGAGCGGTGTAGTACTTGTTGCAGGCTTCACGGTGCTGGAAGAAGATGTCGTCGTTCTCGTGGGAACCACGCATGGCGGGACGCTCGGGGTTCAGGGAGTGCTTGCGGAAAGCTTCAACAGCCTCCATGTTGCACATTTCCTTCAGATCCTCGTAATCCCAGATGGCGACCTTCTGGATCTCGTGAGAGGTGCGGAAGCCATCGAAGAAGTTGATGAAGGGAACACGGCCCTCAATGGAGGCCAGGTGGGCAACAGCGCCCAGGTCCATAACTTCCTGCACATTGGTTTCGGCCAGCATAGCGAAACCGGTCTGACGGCAGGCGTACACGTCGGAGTGGTCACCGAAGATGTTCAGTGCCTGAGCAGCTACGGTACGAGCGGACACGTGGAACACGCTGGGCAGCAGCTCACCGGCGATCTTGTACATATTGGGGATCATCAGCAGCAGACCCTGGGATGCAGTGTAGGTGGTGGTCAGGGCACCGGCGGCCAGGGAGCCGTGAACGGTACCGGCAGCACCGGCCTCGGACTGCATCTCAACGACCTTGACGGTGTCGCCGAAGATGTTCTTACGACCGGCAGCGGCCCACTGGTCCACGTTGTCGGCCATGGGGGAAGAAGGGGTGATGGGGTAGATGCCAGCAACCTCGGTAAAGGCGTAGCTGACGTGGGCGGCAGCGGTATTGCCGTCCATGGTTTTAAATTTTCTAGCCAAAATGAATTACCTCCTAAAGTAATCAAACTTTGTCACGTATATGATAGCACTTTCGTTCCCGTTTGTAAAGCGTTTCAGGCAAAGGAAAAACGAAAAAACTTATTTTTCCGACAATGACGGTGATTGTATTTTCTGCCGCAGTCGGTTATAATTGACAAAAATGTGAACGGAGTGCAATAGAATGGGATATACAATTTACAAAAACGATCAACATTCGGGAAAAATCAGGGGTGTGCTGTTTGATATGGACGGTGTTGTCCTTGATACGGAAGCTCTGTACGCTCGGTTCTGGCGGGAAGCTGCGGCGGCACTGGGGCATACCATGAGCTATGAGCAGGCGTTGGGAATGCGCAGTTTGAGCAGCACTGCGGGACAGGCTCAGCTGGAAAGCTATTTTGGAAAGGGTGTGTCCAGAGCAGAATTCCGAACGAAACGCATTGAACTGATGGATGCCTATGTGGATGTACATGGTGTGGATTTGAAGCCCGGAATTCGGGAATTGCTTGATTTTCTTGACGAACAGGGAATCAAAGCTGCCATTACTACATCGTCGCCGTTGGAACGTGTGGAGCGATATTTGGGGCCTCATGGCTTGCTTCATCGATTCCAGCGGTTGTGCAGCGGCACAGAGGTGGCCCATGGAAAGCCGGAGCCGGATATTTATTTGTACGGGGCTGCTTGCCTTGGCTTGAAGCCGGAGGATTGTATCGCCATCGAGGATTCCCCGGCGGGGGTGCTGTCGGCGTACCGGGCAGGGTGCGTGACAGTAATGGTGCCGGATCTCGACCAGCCGGATGAGGAAACGGAAAAACGGCTGCACGCTAAGGCTGACAGCTTGACAGATGTGATCAACTTGATTAATATTTTTGCAAAATGACACAGGAAGTACACATCGTTCCTGTACAGTGATGTCATCAAGGGGGTATGTGTATGAATTACCGTATTTTGATTGCCGAGGATGAGCCGAAGCTGCGTGCCGTTCTTTGTGATTTTTTCCGCAGTCGGGGAGATGTTCCGTTCCCGGCGGCAGATGGGGCCGAGGCTCTGGAGCTGGCGCAGGAGCAAGCCTTTGACGGTGTACTGCTGGATATTATGATGCCGAAGCTGGATGGATTAAGCGTTTGCCGTACATTGCGCAAACAGTCGGATGTGCCGATCATTTTCTTGACTGCTTTGTCTGACGAGGATGATAAGCTCTACGGCTATGAATTAGGCGCTGATGATTATGTGACGAAGCCTTTTACCATGTCCGTTCTTTATGCAAAGCTGACTGCGCTGATCAACCGAAGCCGGGGAAATATTCGCACCGGTGACCGCCTTGTGGCAGGAGATATCTGCCTGATCCTGTCCTCCCAGCGGGTAAAGGTGGCGGGTAAGACGGTTGATCTGACTCCGAAGGAATATGCGCTGCTGGCTTGCCTGATGCAAAACCGGAACGTGGTCATGAGCCGGGAGCAGCTTCTGGTGAAATGCTGGGGCTATGATTACGAGGGCGAATCCAGAGCCGTGGATACCCACATCAAGCGTCTGCGGGAAAAACTGGGCGATGCCGCTGGGTGCATCAAAACAGTGATCAAAGCCGGATACAAGCTGGAGGTGTAAGCAATGGAGAAGAACAAAAAGCGCAGTTCCGTGACAAAAGCCCTGATGTGGCGAATCACAGCGCTGGCACTGGGACTATGGCTGTTCATGATGTGCTGTATCACTTGGGTATATGCTGGGGTAATTCGTAAGGAGTATAGAGAAAATTTTTATGCATCTGTAGGATCCACAGTAAGCTCGATGGAGTCTATCGATCCTGAATATGTCAAAGATAATGTTCGACAGCAAGTATTAGGCCTTGATGTATACAATAATTTTCCGCTTGCTATGGGTTTACCATTTTTAAATTATGATGCAAACGTTGAACCGTATGAATACGCCATTGTCTGCTTTGACAAGTATGAAGTCGTTGACGGTGTAGCGGAATATTTGTCGCCATCGCTTGTGGGAGATGGAAACATAATGCGTGTAATATACTCCATGACACCTGAGGTGATCCATATTGATACGGCCTATATTGATTTAGATGAAACCCAGTTTGGTCAAGAGCTTGTGGCAGAAACCAAAAGAAATGGATTATTTAGTTTCGGCTACTATCGGCTTCGGGAAGATGTGTTTAATAAGAAGGAAAGCTTTCGGTTTGATCGGCTGACAGGATGGTTTGAAGGAGATCAATTTCATTTGGTGGAGATCGCTGATTATCCCGGCAATGTGCCTCTTGCGAAAGAACCGGAGGATGAATGGATCACTGTGGTGGATACGGCAGAGCCGGGGCAGGAATTGGTTCATATCTATCCTAAAATGCCTAATTGCATTGAAATTAAGCTGGCCGCTACCAAACGGGTGAGAGTGGATGGCGTGACCTATGATAATCTGGGGGATATGCTCGAAAATCGTGTTTTAGAAGATCGATCAGGTATCTTCTATTCGGTGTTTTCTACATGGGATTATTTCCAAGATAGCGCCGGTGAGGTGTATATGATGTGTGTGGCCGTGCGGGTCAGCCCTCTACAGCTTGCATTTGCGGGCTTGCTGAAATTCTATTCCGTGACGCTGGTGATTCTGGCATTCATACTGTTCCTGATCTACCGGGGGATTCGCAAAAAGCTGGTTGCGCCCATGAATAAGCTGCTAAAGCTGGTGGCAGAGGACTCCATATATATGCCGGAGCCGGAGGAATACTGGTGGGAAGAGCCGTATGAAGTCTACGTCCAGCCACGCAATGCCATCCATGAACTGAAAAAAGAAATAAACCAGCTCAATGCTGCACTGGAGTATGCCAAGGATGCGGAGGATAACCGAAAGCGGATGATCTCCAATATTACCCATGAGCTGAAAACTCCGCTGGCGGTTATCCACAGCTATGCCGAGGGACTTCAAGAGGGCATTGCCGGGGACAATCAAGACCATTATCTGGATGTGATCCTGGAGGAAACTGACCAGATGGATGGCATGGTTTTGGAAATGCTGGATCTGAGCCGTCTGGAAGCCGGTAAGGTGCGGCTGGCATCGGATCGGTTTTCTCTGCCGGAATTGACCAAAAGAGTGTTTGAAAAGTTGAAGCCCCTTATGCAGGAAAAAGAACTGGAGGTGGAATTCCTCTGGTCGCAGGATTATCAGATCACGGCTGACGAAGGGCGCATGACGCAGGTTGTTACAAACCTCACCACCAATGCCATCAAGTATTCTCCTGAGGGTGGGAAGATCGTGGTTCAGATTTACTGGTATAATGGATACTTCCATTTTACCATTGAAAATCAAAGTGAGCCCATTCCGGAGGAGAATTTGAAAAAGCTCTGGGACAGCTTCTACCGGACCGACGCATCCCGGACCGAAAAGGGTACCGGACTGGGTCTGACCATTACAAAGACCATTGTGGAGCTTCATGGCGGTTCCTGTGCCGCACGGAACACCCCCAATGGTGTGCAATTCGAGTTTGAACTGCCGTAACACCAAACCGCCGCTGAAGTTCAGCGGCGGTTATTTTCAAAAAAAGATTGCCTTTCCGGTAAAAATAAGGTATGATGTGAGAAAATGGGAGAAAAGGGGCGATTTTGTTGATTTGTAGCGTGCGCACACTGGGCATTACCGGTATCCGGGGCAGTAGTGTGGTTGCGGAATGTTATATTTCCAACGGATTGCCGGGCTTTGATATCGTGGGACTGCCGGATGCGGCGGTGAAGGAGGCCCGGGAGCGTGTCCGGGCCGCAGCGAAAAACTCCGGCCTGCATTTTCCAACCAGCCGGATCACCGTCAATCTGGCTCCGGCGAATTTGAAGAAGGCGGGAACCCACTATGACCTGCCGATCTTGCTCAGTATCATGGCTGCTTGTGGCGGGGTTCGCAGACCAAAGTCCAGCAGTGCGTTTCTGGGAGAGGTGAGCCTGGATGGTCAGGTGCGGCCGATCTCCGGCGTGCTGCCTATGGCACTGGCCGCAAAACGGGATGGCATCGAAACGTTATTTGTTCCGGCAGAAAATGCCGCTGAAGCAACCCTTGCAAGAGGCCCAGCCATTATCCCGGTGCGTAGCGTCCGGGAGCTGGCGGCTGGCTTGAATGGTGAGTGCGAATTGAAGGAAGAGCCTATGTGGATGCCGGAACGGCAGGGGAGCGTAGGCCTTGATTTCAAGGATGTTCTGGGACAGGAGCACGTAAAACGGGCACTGGAGGTTGCCGCTGCCGGCAGCCACAATGTGCTGCTGATCGGACCACCCGGTTCCGGAAAAAGTATGCTCAGCAAGCGAATTCCCTCCATTTTGCCGGATATGACATGGGAAGAATCGCTGGAGGTGACGCAGATTTATTCTGTCATGGGTGCGCTGTCGCCCAAGGAGCCGATGCTGGTTCGACGGCCTTTCCGATCTCCTCACCACACCATTTCTAATGCGGGACTGGTGGGCGGTGGCAGCAATCCCAAGCCCGGTGAGATTTCTATGGCCCACAAGGGCGTGCTGTTCTTGGATGAGTTGCCGGAGTTCCGTAAGGATACGCTGGATCTGATGCGCCAGCCTCTGGAGGATGGTAGTGTGACGATCTCCAGAGTGTCCGGGGCGGTGACGTATCCGGCGGAATTTATGATGGTCTGTGCTATGAATCCCTGCAAATGCGGCTGGTACGGCGACCCTTCCCGGCGGTGCCACTGTTCGGAAATGGCGGTGGAAAACTATCGTGGGCGCATTTCCGGCCCATTGCTGGATAGAATTGATATTGTGGTTGAAGTGCCTGCAGTGCATTTTGAAGAATTGCGGACAAGGGCGGAATCGGAACCCTCCGCTGCCATCAAAGAGCGTGTGGATGCGGCTCGAAAGCGGCAGAACAGTCGCTTTGGCGAAGATCGAGGAATGTGCAATGCCCGGATGGGCCCGGAGGAAATGCGGCGGTTCTGCGATCTGGACGAAGCTTGCGCAGAACTCATGAAGCAGGCATTTGATGCCATGGGTCTGACGGCCCGGAGCTATGACCGTATTTTGCGTGTGGCTCGTACGGTTGCAGACTTGGACGGAAGTGAAGACATCCAGCCCCAGCATATTGCGGAAGCGATCCAATACCGGGCTGTGAATTTAGGAAATCGATAGGAGAAAATATGAACGAGATTTTTTTGATGAAGCTGGGCGAGATCGTCCTGAAGGGTGCTAACAAGCGCCAGTTTGAAAACAAGCTGCGGCAGAATGTGCGCCGTCGCATGAAGCCCTACGGCAATTTTGATGTTTATATCATGCAGTCCACGGTGTATGTCCAGCCCATGGACGAGGAAGCGGACGTTGAAGGTGCATGGGAGGCGTGCCATTCCATTTTCGGTGTGGTCAGCCTGTGCCGCTGCCGCCCCTGCGAAAAGAATTTGGATGCCATCTATAATGCCATCGAGGAGTATTTGGGTGATGATCTGGACTGCGCCAAGTCCTTTAAGGTCGAATCCAAGCGCTCTGATAAGGCTTTCCCTATGACTTCCATCGCTATTTCCCAGGAAATCGGCGGTCGTCTGGCAGAAGCCCATCCCCATGTTGAGGTGGATGTGCATCATCCTGACTATGTGGTGTATGTTGAGGTTCGTGACCTTGCGGCTTATGTTCATGGCCCTGCTGAGCCCGGTGCCGGCGGTCTGCCCACCGGCGTGGGTGGACGTGCCATGTGTTTGCTGAGCGGCGGTATCGATTCTCCGGTGGCGGCTTATATGATGGCGAAGCGTGGTATGGAGATTGAGTGCGTTCATTTCTTCTCCTACCCCTACACCTCTCAGCTTGCCAAGGACAAGGTGCTGGAGCTGGCAAGACTGGTGACCCGGTATGCTGGTCGCATGACGGTGAATATCGTCAGCTTTACCCAGATTCAGGAGGCTATTCGGGATCATTGCCCTGAAGAATTCTTCACACTCATTATGCGCCGGTTTATGATGGAAATTTCTCAGCGGATCGCTAAGGGTGACGGCTGTGGCGCATTGATCACCGGTGAAAATTTGGGACAGGTGGCATCCCAGACCATGGAGGCCATGACTGTTACCGGTGCAGTGGTGGATATTCCGATTTTCATGCCGTTGGTCGGCATGGATAAGGAGGAAATCGTGACCATCGCACGGAAGATCGGCACGTTGGAAACTTCCATTCTGCCTTATGAGGATTGCTGCACTGTCTTTACCCCCAAGCATCCCAAGACCAAGCCTACGCTGGGGCAGGTGCTCCATGCGGAGCGTAATCTGGACCGGGAGGCACTGATCGCTCAGGCGCTTGAGAGCGTGGAGAAGATCACGGTGAAAATCCATGATGACCCTCTGCTGTGATGTTTTGAAGGCCTTGAAGGGCAAGACCCTTGCTACTGCCGAAAGCTGCACCGGCGGCGGCATCGGTGCGGCGATTACTGCGGTGCCCGGTGCATCCAAGGTCTATGTGGGCGGTGTGGTCAGCTACACCAACGATGTGAAGCACCGGGTCCTTGGTGTGGAGCAGGCGGTTCTGGATAAATATGGTGCGGTATCCGCACCCGTGGCGGGGGCTATGGCCTCCGGTGTACGGAACTTGATGCTCTCAGATGTGGCAGTGTCGGTGACTGGATTGGCCGGGCCCGGCGGGGATGATTTCGGTAATCCTGTGGGGACAGTCTGCATTGGCTATGCAGATAAGCGCCAGCGGCTTGCAAAACATTACCGCTTCTATGGTGACCGGGATGAGATCCGAGAACAGGCGGTTCGGGCAGCACTGGAGCTTGTTTTGGAGGTAAACCAGTGAAAAAACTGATCGAAAAGTATTGGGATATTATTTCTTACCTGTTTTTTGGTGTGCTGACAACGGCTATCAATTATGTTGTGTACCTGCCGTGCTACAATCTGCTGGGATTGTCCGCGGCGGTGAGCAACGCCATTGCGTGGGTGGTGGCGGTGGCATTTGCCTATCTGACCAACAAACCCTTCGTGTTCAAGAGCCATGACTGGTCGATGAAAACCGTGGTGCCGGAATTGACGAAATTTGTCGCCTGCCGGGTGGGTTCCGGCGTGCTGGAAACAGGTTTGCTGCTGGTCTGCGTTGATTTGCTGGGCTGGGATGGTAATGTGATGAAGCTGGTTACCAGCGTTTTGGTTGTTATTCTAAATTACATTGGCAGTAAGCTTCTAGTATTTAAAAAATAAGACAAAATCCGACGCGGAGTTTTCTGCGTCGGATTTGTTGTTTGAAATTAACAAATTTAGGATAGCTGCATTTCATATTTTCAACACGGATTAGTATGGAAATTCATAAAAAGTTTTCGACTTTTTTGTGATTTTATGCTATCTTTATTCTAAAGAATTCTAAAAATGGAGCTGAATGACATGGCCTTTGTTGAATTTGAAAATGTGGGCAAGACCTACCACATGGGTGAAGTCCAGATCAATGCGCTGCACGACGCCACGTTTACCGTGGAAAAGGGCGAGCTTGTGGTCATCGTTGGACCTTCCGGCGCAGGCAAGACCACGCTTCTGAACATCCTGGGCGGCATGGATACGCTGACTAAGGGAAAGGTAATGCTGGATGGGCGGGAAGTGTCCGCACTGAATAAAAAGCAGCTGACCAACTACCGTCGCAATGATGTGGGTTTTGTGTTCCAGTTTTATAATCTGGTGGGCAATCTGACGGCGCAGGAAAATGTGGAGCTGGCCAGCCAGATCTGTAAGAATCCTCTGGATGCGGCACAGGTATTGCAGGACGTGGGCTTGGGTGAGCGTATGAAAAACTTCCCCAGTCAGCTTTCCGGCGGTGAGCAACAACGTGTGGCCATTGCCCGGGCTCTGGCGAAGAACCCCAAGCTGCTGCTGTGCGATGAGCCTACCGGTGCGCTGGATTATCAGACTGGCAAGGCAATTTTAAAGCTGCTGCAGGATACGGGCCGCAAAACCGGCATGACGGTGATCATCATTACCCACAACAGCGCCCTGACCGCCATGGCAGACCGAGTCATAAAGGTGAAAAACGGTACGGTTTCCTCTGTTAAGGTCAACGAGAACCCCATGGATGTGGAGCAGATCGAGTGGTAATATGAGAAAAAATGTAATGCGTAAAAATGTGCGCCAGACCATTCTCCAATCTCTTGGTCGGTATATCGCCATTGTTGCGATCATCGCTCTGGGTGCGGGAATGTTCGTGGGTCTGCTCAGCACCAAAATGGATATGGTGGCCACGGCGCAAAAGTATACGGATGAGCAGAATATGTTTGATCTGCGTTTACTGAGTACATACGGGTGGTCGAGTGATGATGTGGACAAGATTGCTCAGCTGACCGGCGTTGTGGATGCGGAGGGCAGCATCAATATCGATGCCTTTGCCCGGTATACAGGCGGGGAGCAGGAATCGGTCTACCGGCTGTATTCCATTCCGAAGAAGGTCAATCAGGTGTATCTTCTGGGCGGTCGGATGCCCACAAGCCCCAATGAATGTCTGGTTGATGGGTTCCATCAAGATGGTTCGATTCTTGGGAAAACCATCGAAATCACGCAGTCAAATTCCTCCGATACGCTGGACAGCTTGAAAGAGCAGACCTATACGGTGGTCGGCTATGTGAACACGCCCTTGTACATGGATATGTCCCGGGGAAACACGACCCTTGGCAGTGGCAATCTTGCCAGCTTTATTTTTCTGCCTGAGGATGCTTTCAATGTGGATTACTACACGGAGATCAACGTGACCATCGAAGGTGACTACGAGGTTTATACCGATGCATTCACCAAGGCTATGGAGGACATGGCGGAAAAGTTGAAGCCCGGAGCCACGGTTGTTGCACAGGATCGCATGGTAGAGCTGAAAGCCGAAGGTGAGATCGAGTACGCTGATGGCTTGAAAGAGTACGAAGATGGCCTTGCGGAATTTGAAAAAGGCAAACAGGAGGCTCTGGATAAACTGGCAGACGGATTGAAGGAGCTGGAGGATGGTCAGGCGGAGCTGGATAAGAATTGGGAAACGGTTCTTGACGGTGAAAAGCAGATCGCCGAAGCGGAGAAGCTGCTAGTAGACAATGAAAAGCTGCTGGTTCAGTCGAAGCAGGATCTGGCAAAAGCGAAGGCCGACGCCTATGCCCAGCTTGCTCAGGCTTATGCAGATCTGACCCAGAATTATAAGGATGTAACGATCGGATTACAGCAGGTCAGTGACGGACTTGCACAGATTGAGGCGGGTATTCCTCAGATCGAAAGCGGTCTGACCCAGATCGACTCCGGTATCAAAAATCTGGATTTGGTCATAGGTGTGTTGAAAACGACGATTTCTGTGACAGAAGGAATGCTGGAGCTGGAAAAGGGCTCTTTGTTGGTTAATCCCAATCGTGTTGAGCAGTTGGAAGCCCAATTGGCATCTCAGAAAGCACAATACGATGATTATTCTGCCCAACGGCAGGAACTGGTGGACATGCAGACTGCGTACACCGCGCAGTTGGAGGAGCTGAAAGTTCAAAAGGCAGAGTTGGTGGAAACCAAGTCTACGCTGGAGAGTGCGAAAACGCAGATCGAACTCGGCTTCAAGGAACTGGAAAGTCAGCAGCTTCAGGCGGACAACCGTTTTGCGTCCGCTGAGGCAGAGCTTCAGAGCGGTGAATTGCAGTTTGAGCAAGGCCGTAAGGAGTTGGAAGCGAAAAAGCAAGAGCTTGCCGAAGGCCGTGCTGCCCTTGAGGAAGCACAGGCGGAGCTGGACAAAGGCTGGAAAGAGTACGAAAACGGTAAGGCCGAGGCCGAAGCGGAACTGGCAGATGCTGAGCAGAAGCTAGTAGACGCTAAGGAAAAGCTGGATGATGCTCGGAAAACCCTTGACGGGATGAATGAGGCACAAGTTTATATTCTGGATCGTAACACCAACGTTGGCTATCTGGCGGTAGATAACAATTCTGACATTGTTTCCGGTGTTTCCCGTGTTTTCCCTGCGTTTTTCCTGCTGGTTGCGGCGCTGGTCTGTATCACCACTATGACCAGAATGGTGGATGATGAACGGACACAGATTGGTATTTTCAAGGCGCTGGGTTACAGCAACGGTGCCATTGTCAACAAGTATTTGTTCTATACCGGCTCGGCGGCTGTGCTGGGCTGCGGACTGGGCGTGTTGGTTGGCAGTGTGGTGTTCCCCAAGATCTTGTGGGCGGCATACGGCATTATTCTGAGCGTCACCCCTGATATTGTCCTGAAGCTGAATTGGCCTCTTTGCTTGATCGTTGTGGTGGCTTATACGGCGGTTTCCATGTTTGTTACATGGTATTGCTGCCGCCGGGAGCTGCGTGAGGTTCCTGCGGAATTGATGCGTCCTCGTGCCCCCACCGCCGGTAAAAAGATTTGGATGGAATATTTACCGTTCTGGAACAAGATCAGCTTCCTGAATAAGGTTATGTTCCGCAATGTGTTCCGCTATCGTCAGCGGATGCTGATGATGCTGGTTGGCATCGGCGGTTGTACTGCGTTGCTGCTTACGGGCTTTGGTCTAAGAGATTCCATTACAGGTATTGCTGACTATCAGTTTGAGAATATCAGTGTCTTTGATATGGAGGTCTACTTCGCAGAGGGACAAACGGATGAACAGCAGCTAGCCTTCCGTGAGGAGCTGAGTGGCGATGTAGAGGATGTCCATTTCTTCCATCAGGCCAGCGTTGAACTGGATCATAATGCACAGACCAAAGAGGTCTATATGATCGTTTCCGATGAGGGACTGAATAAGCATATGGATCTCCATTCCGGAGATACCAAATTGGATATACCCGGTGTGGGAGAAACGCTTGTGACCATCGGCGTGGCAGAAACTATGGGTATAAACATAGGTGATACGATCACCCTGCGAAACTCGGATATGAAGTCCCTAAACTTGAAGGTCGCTGGGATCTACGACAATAATGTGTTCAATTATGCAATTGTTTGCCCTGAAACGGTGGCAGAGCAGTGGGGCGAAGTGCCTCAATCCCAGATGGCTTTTGTCGAGATGCGTGAGGGCAAGGATGTGCATGAAGCCGGTGCAAAGATCACCCAAATGAACGGCGTTATGAATGTAGCCATTACGCAGGATACAGCAAGCCGAGTTTCGTCCATGCTGGAGGCGCTGGATCTGGTTGTGATCACCATTGTTGTATGTGCTGGACTCTTGGCAGTGATCGTAATTTACAATCTGACGAATATCAGCATTACCGAGCGGATTCGTGAGATCGCTACCATTAAGGTTCTTGGCTTTAATTCCAAGGAGTCGGCGGCATACGTATTCAAGGAAAATTTGCTGCTTTCCGGTATGGGTGCCATGATCGGATTGGTGGGCGGTTACTTCCTTTTGAAATTTGTAATGAGCCAGATCAAGATCGATATGGTTTGGATGGAGGCTCGTCCTGCAGCGATCTCTTTCCTGTGGGCGGTGCTGCTGACAATGCTGTCGGCCTGTTTGGTGGATTTCCTGCTATATTTTAAGCTGGAAAAGATCAATATGGCTGAGGCGCTAAAATCTGTTGAATAAAAAATCGCCCTTGGGAGATTTCCCAAGGGCGATTTTTTGTAGTTATAGAATGATGCCGGTCAGACATTGGAAGGCCAGATACAGGCCGAATGCGCTGAGCAGGGGAGCGGCTTTGGCAGCAGGACCAGAGGAAAGACGATCCTGAATGGAGGCAAACAGGAAAGTGACCAATGTGAAGGTCATGCCGCCGACCAATGCCAGAACCAAGGCGTTTATGATGGTTACGAACCCGGCAGCGAAGGGCAGCAGCCCAAAGGTGAATGTGGACAGCACTGCGATGCAAGGATAGCAGCGCTGTGCGCCGTTGGCAAAATAGTGATCCAGCAGAATTGCCAGCAAGGAGATCAGAACGATGTTGGGGATGTTCAATTCCGGAATGATCACAGCCGGGGCAAAGGTGCGAACCAGAACGGCAATCAGGCAGGCTAGACCCAAGACAGCGGCAAGCATGGTGTTGAGGATATAGGTTTTATTCTTCATAGCTTAACCTCCCCATGATGTGGCGCCGGATTCGGTATCGGCACCGGTCACAAAGGCAACGGCCGAATTGACACAGCGGGTGATGGCCTTGGAGGTGACAGTGGCACCGCTGATGGCATCCACATTGGTTCCAACGGCGGCATCGCCGGAGGTGTTCAGGAATTGGGATAGGAACACGTGGTCATTTAGGGCATTTGCGCCCAGACCAAAGGTTTCGGACATTTCCCGAACCACAAGACCAGTGACCGTACCTTCGTTGCTGACACCAATGAGCATGGTGATGTCGCCTGCGTAGCCGGCGGTGACAGTTTCGACCACATAGCCGTTTTCTGCTTTGTATACGGTGCGAATATTCGTATCCTCACCGGTGTAGGCTTCCTCTGTGAATGTCTTGCTGTCGGGCAAAATGGTCTGCATGATAGTGAGCTTCTCCTGCTGCGCATTTGCCTGTGCTACATTTTTAAGTCCGAAGTTCAGGCCGAACAGCAGCAAAGCGGCGCACAAAATGGTCAAAATAGGAACGAAAATGGACTTTCTCATTCTGCTGCGCCTCCTTTCTTCACGCCGAAACGTCTGGGGGCGGTGTAGCGGTCAATGACCCAAACAAGGGCATTCATCAGCAAAATAGCATAGGTCACGCCCTCAGGGAAAATGCCGAAGTAGCGGAAAATTACGGTCAAAATACCGCAGCCGATGCCAAAAATGATTTGCCCCCAAGCGGTAGCGGGGGAGGTGGCATAGTCGGTGGCCATAAAGATGGCACCTAGCATCACACCGCCGGAAAGCAGGGAATAGAGCATCCACTGCAAAGGTGCATCGGTCTTATGGAAAACGAGGGTCAGCACCGCAACGGTACCGAGGTAGGCTGCGGGGATGCGAATGGAAATGACCTTGCGGATGATCAGGTAAGCACCGCCCAACAGAAGCGCCAGCGCAGAAAGCTCACCGATGGAGCCGGGGCAGCGACCGAGGAACATATCCAGAAGGCTTTCCTCTGGCAGAGCAGGCATGACCATGTGGTGCAGAGGTGTTGCGGCGGTGACACCGTCTACGCCCAGTGCAGCGTAACGGGTCAGACCCACAGGGTAAATCAGCATCAGGAATGCACGGGCGGCAAGAGCGGGGTTAAAAATGTTCTGCCCCAGACCACCGCACAGCGCCTTGACGATAATGATAGCAAAGATACTGCCCAAGGCTACCTGCCAGTAGGGGACGGTATGGGGGAGGGTCATAGCCAGCAACAGGCCGGTGACTACAGCGGAGCCGTCGATGGTGGTGTTTCGGGTACGTATTACGACACTATAAAGCCATTCTGCTGCAACTGCGGCGGTAATGCTGATGAGTGTTACCAGCAATGCACGAATGCCCAGCATCCAAATGCCCACCGCCAGCGCTGGCATCAGGGCGATGACCACATCCAGCATGATGCGGTTGGTGCGGAAATTTCCTCGAATATGAGGAGAAGAAGCAACGGTCAAATTCATTTTGCTTTCGCCTCCCTTAGCATTTGTTTTCCCTTACGGAATCGCTCCACCAGTGGCAGCTTGCCGGGGCAGGTGAAGGCGCAGCTTCCGCATTCAATGCAGTCCAGCAGGTTCAGCCGTTCCAGTTCATCCAGACGAGCTGCGTTAACGAAACGGTACATATACAGCGGCTGCAGGCGCATGGGGCAAACTCCTACGCACTTACCGCAACGCAGGCAAACCGGGTTTTCTGCTGCGCCGTTGCGGTCCTTTAAAAGGCAAAGGATGGAGTTGGTGGCTTTGATTACCGGCACGGACAGATCACTCTGAGCAAAGCCCATCATGGGGCCACCGCTGATGACACGTTCAGTCTTTTCATTCAGGCCGCCGGCAACTTCGATCAGATCATGGAAAGGTGTGCCGATGCGGACGATGAAGTTCTGGGGCTCGGCGATAGCCTCGCCGGAGATGGTAACGATCCGCTCTGTCAACGGTGTACCCAGACGAACGGCACGGTAGATGGCGGCATAGGTGGACACATTGAACACGGCGCAACCGACACTGACCGGCAGCTTACCCGGCAGGACTTCCCGTCCGGTCAGGGACTGGATGAGCTGCTTTTCGGCACCTTGGGGATAGCGGGTGGGCAGAACCGCCAGTTCAATGCCGGGGAAGTCTTTCAGCAATCCGTTGATTTTTTCGATGGCAGCTGCCTTGTTGTCCTCCACCGCAAGAACTACCCGGTTGGGCTTTAGGACATGGCGCAGGATGGTCATACCCTCCAGCACCTGTTCGGGGGTGGTGCGCAGCAGAGAGTCGTCTGCGGTGATGTAAGGTTCACATTCGCAGGCGTTGGCGATCAGGGTATCCACATTACCCATGGCGGAAAGGGCTTTGACATTACCAGGAAAAGCGGCGCCGCCCATGCCGACGATACCGGCTTCACGAATGGCGTGGAGAATCTGGTCATTATCCAGTGTGTCCAGCGGAGCGGTAATGGGAGTGACCTGTGCGGCAGTGTCGGTTTTGTCATTTTGGATGACGATAGAGGAAACCATTCTGCCGCTGGTATGGGGACGGGGCTCTACGGCTACCACGGTGCCGGAAACGGAGGCGTGGACGGGTACGCACAGACCCTCGCCATCGCCAATCTTCTGGTAGCGCAGGACACGGTCACCCACCTGAACCAGAGGCTGGCAAGGCGCACCAATGTGCTGCTGCAACGGAATCACAACGGTTTCAGGGGTGATGGTATGGAAGTTGGTAACACCCAATGACATTTCTTTGTTGTACTTTGGGTGGATACCTCCAAAGAAAAGGCGTTTTTTCATAGTTTCACCTCGATTAAGTTCTAATTAGCGCTTCAAAGCCGGGGGAGTAGAGGATTTTTCCCTCTGCATCCACCCACATGGCTTTGGCATGAAATTTGTCTAAAAGTTGCTGGCCTTCGGCCTGCGAAAGCAGGAATAATGCGGTAGAAAGGCAGTCTGCAAGGGCAGAGTCCGGGCACACAATGGTGACGCTGCGCCAGTAGGTACTGGGGTTCAGCGTGTTAGGATCGATGATGTGATGGTAGGGCTTGCCGTCTACCACAAAATAGCGCTGGTAGTCGCCGCTGGTCACTACACTGCCGCCTGTCACATAGATGGTGTGCAAGTATTCATCCCCGCCGTTGGGGTCCTGAATACCAACCACCCATGGCGTACCGGTGTCATCCTTTGGTCCGGTGGCGCAGACATTGCCGCCGACACTGATGAGCAGTCCTTTGGGAGCGGTTTCAGCCACCTTCTGCACGGCCCAGCCCTTGGCAATGGCGCCCACATCCAATCGGGTCTGTGGGTCGGAGATAAAGACCGTTGAGGCGGATTCTTTGATGATGACGGTGTCGAAATTGATATGGGTGCTGGCGTTTTCCAGTGCTGTTTTGTCCGGCAGGTAGGCGTTAACGGGATCGTCAATGCTGTCATTGCGGGCTTCATGCCAGAGATTTAGGACACTGCCCATGGCCGCATTGACCTTGCCGTTGGTTGCGGAGTAAAACTCTTTGCAGTCCAGCAGTAGTTCAATCAGTTCTTTATCAACGGTCACTGGGGCGATGCCAGCCTGATCGTTGATAGTTTTTAGGTTAACGAGCCCTTCGTACTCATTGTAAATATCGAAAAGCTGATGATATCGCAATAAAGCATCGTGAATAGATTGCGCTTTTTCCTGAAATGCGGCTTCACTTTCCGCTTTGCCGACGATGGTCGTGACTGTATCGAACAGATTTAGAAAAGTGGCATTATATTGCTTTTGCTCAGGGGCAGACTGGAAAACAGCGCACCCGGACAGGATGATACTGACCAGCAGAATAAGGCAAATACTGCGTTTCATCACTGCATGGCCTTGGCGATCAGAGCCTGGAACCCGCCGATGGCAATGGTAACGCTGGCGGACAGGTCTGCATCAGAGGGCTTGCCCTCAGTCACGGCGATACCGGCTACCTGAGCGGCGGTCTTGCCGGTGACATAAGTGGCGAAATTAGCGGCCTGCTGGTACCACTCATATTTTGCACCGCCCCAGGAAACCATACCGTAGCTGTCGCCCAGCTGGTTCTTGGTCTGGACGGGAGTAGTCAAGTCAGTGGTGATGGTGCCGGTGGCATCAAAGGTAACCTTGGCCTGCACGCTGTCAATATAACAGCTGGTGATCACATCGTTTTTGACGGTTAGAGCGGTAACATCTACGTTCAGCTGTGCGGTGCCGTCCTTACCGTCGGCGGCGCTCTTACTGTCCGCAATGGAGCTGATGGCAGCCAGCTTCAGGGTGTCGCCCGCCTGTGCGCCCAGATGCTTGGCATTGTTGACGGCAGCTTCAATGGCAGAAACATAGCCGCCCAAGTATATGGTAGCGGTGGAGGCTAGATCACTGCCTGCAGGAGCTTTGCCGGTTTCATCAATGGCTCCGTTTTTCAGCTCGGCAACGGTCTTGCCCTTGGCGTAGTCAGCCAGAGCAGCGGCCTGCTGATACCATTCGTATTTAGCACCGCCGTAGTTGACCATGCCGTAGCTGTCGCCCAGCTCATTCTTGCTTTTGATCTCGGCGCTCGGGTCGGCGGTGATGGTGCCGGTGGCATCAAAGGTTACCTTGGTGCCGATGCTATCGATGACGCAAGAATCAATCACGCCTTTTTCATCCACGGTGACGGCGACCAGCGTCACATCGTAGTTGGCGTGGGTGGCGTTTTGGCTGTCGGAAAGGCTGGTGATGACCGCTAGACCGGTCTTCACGGCACCCTCAGCAGGGGGATTGGTGGGGGCGGGAGAAGTGTGGCCGCCGGTGGGGCAGGTGCAGTTGGTGTAATACACCACAGGCGTACCGGCGCAGCCAGCGAACAGGCTGAGAATCAGGGCCAGTGCCAGAAGAAATGTAACTTTCTGCTTCATGAATGAACCTCCATAAAATAAAATTTTCATACCTGTATCATAAGGGAAGAATGGAAAAATGTAAAGTAGTATTTTAATGGTAATATGCAGAAAAAATCCGGCCCAAAGGCCGGAATTCTTTCAAGAATATTTTGTTTTTAAATAGAGAACTGCCTGACGGTAGCCGTCCAGTCCTTGGCCCTTTATGATTTTTTCGCAGTACAGCCCGGGGTAGGAAGTTTGGCGAAAAGCTTCCCGGCTGTCCACATCGGAAATATGAACCTCTACGGCGGGGATGGACACGGCTTTCAATGCGTCCAGAATGGCAACGGAGGTATGGGTATAGGCGGCAGGATTGATGACGATGCCGTCAAATTTGCCGAAAGCAGCCTGAATAGCGTCAACAATGGCTCCTTCGTGATTGGACTGGAATTGCTCTATTTGGAGGTCTTCTTCCTGCGCGGTTTTCTCCAGCAAAGCAAGCAGGTCGGCAAATGTCTGCTTTCCGTAAATCTTTGGTTCTCGAATGCCTAGCATATTGATATTCGGCCCGTTTAGGACAAGAATCTTCATGCATTTCCCTCCAAAATATTTTGAATTTGCGTAATAGCGGCGTTTAGTTCCATATTATCGATTTGATGATCGGCAAAGCAATCATATAAGGGCTTGCGTATACGATACATTTCCTCAAGCTTGATCGCTTGGGACAAAGGCCGCCCATGGGTGGGGAGTGCGGAAAGCTCCCGGTTCAGGCAGAATATCCTACCGTTTTGATGGAGTAAGTCGTAGTTTTCTTCCCGGGTTACACAGCCACCGCCGGTGGCGATGACCAAGCCGGATTGTTTCCCTAGTTCGGAAAGTACCTTTGTTTCCAGCGCACGAAAACCGGTTTCGCCTTGCTCAGCGAAAATGTCCGGGATAGGCATTCCGGCGGTTTCCTTGATTACAGTATCAGCATCCACAAAACGGCGGTTCAGCCGTTGAGCAAGATGGTGTCCGACAGTGGATTTGCCGGAGCCGGGCATTCCGATCAGGATGATATTTTCCATTTGGGCTTTCAGTTCTCGGTGGATGACGGCGATTTGCTTGTCAGAGATGGACTGACCGGAGAACCATTCGGCACTTTCTTTTGCCTGCGCTACAAGCATCCAAAGTCCGTTTATAGCCACAAGCCCCCGCTTTTCAGCGTCCAGCAGAAGCTGTGTCCGGGCGGGATTGTAGACGATGTCCAGTACGCCCTCCAGTCTTGGGAACAGATTCAGGTTCACAGGGGAAGCGCCCACATTGGGGTACATTCCAACCGGGGTGGCGTTGACGATGATCGCGGCATCGGCGTGGAGATACAGATTGTGATAATTGTTATCACCGCTGCGGGAGATCACAATTGTCTGTGCGGCCAGTTCCTCCAGCACAGCCACGGCGGTGTTGGATGCTCCACCGCTGCCGAGGACGAGAACTTTTTTGCCCTTGGGGGATAGTCCACTGCGCTGCACCATGGACTTGAAACCGAAATAATCCGTATTGTGTCCGATTAGCGTTCCGTCTGCACGGCGGACGATGGTATTCACTGCGCCCAGTCGGGCGGCTGTGGGGGAGAGTTCATCCAGAAAGGGGAGGACGCTTTTTTTATAGGGTAGGGTTACGTTTAGACCGGTAAAATCCCCGTGTTTCAAAAAGCGTTCCAGTTCATCAGGTTGTCTTTCGTAAAGGGAGTATTCATAATCCGCCAGTTTCCTGTGAATCTGGGGGGAGTAGCTGTGGCCTAATTTCTGACCCAGCAGTCCGCATTTCATTTAAACCACCTCGGTATAGCTTCCTAAATACTTAAATTCCTCGCACAGGTCGTCCAGCTCGCACATGAGTTGGACAAATTCCTCGGAATAGATGGAGGTTTCCAGATCAAAATAGAACATGAACTCGAATTCCCGATCCGGGATGGGACGGGACTCCAGTTTGGTCACGTTGATGCCGAGGGTATACAGCCGAGCCATGACCCGATACAAAGAGCCGGGCCGGTGGGGCAGAACCATCATAATGCTGGTTTTGTCCGAACCGGGGTAAATCTCCATATTTTTGCTGATGCAGATGAAACGGGTGTGGTTATTGCCCTTGTCCTGCACAGATGACGCAATGCAGGAAAGGTTATACAGTTCTGCACAGGAGCGGCTGCTGAGAGCACCAACGTCCATTCGACCGGATTCGGCTACCATCTTTGCGGCGACGGCAGTGTTCTCAACAGGAATGACCTTGACACCGGGTAGGGTATTCAGGAAACTCGCACTCTGGCTGATAGCCTGCTCGTGGGAATAGATCTCCTTAACATCCTCCAGCTTTGCACCCTTGTTAACCAGCAGATTGTGATCTACCTTCATGCGGAAGGTACGCACGATGGAGAAATTATGTCTGATCATCAGGTCATAAACTTTATTAACGGAGCCTGCGGTGGAGTTTTCAATGGGCAGAATTCCGTACTGGCAAAGTCCTTGTTCGATGGCGGTAAAAACTGCTTCAAAGTTCTTGAAATACATGATAAAAGGGGTTTTGAAGATTTTTTCGCAGGCGATTTGGGAATATGCACCTTCAACGCCCTGACAGGCCACCATGGGAGCTTGAGGAAACAGTTTGGGGGTTTTATCAATGGCCTGTTGGATCTGCTCGTGCAGAGGACTGATGGTTAGATTTCGCTTGCTTTGATACCCACGGCTCAGTTCAAACAGCATGGAATAGAGCACACGGGTGTAGTTGCCCATTTCCTCGCCTGCTTTTTCGGCAACATTCGCCAGAATTTCACGCTCCCGGGCGGGGACGAGGATAGGCAGATTGTGCTCACGTTTATAGTCTGCAACCTTGGCGGATACCTCCATCCTCTGGCAGAACAGCTTTACAAGTTGATCATCGATGGCATCGATTTCATTTCGGAGTTCCTTGATGTCCATGGTTATTTCCTCCTGTTGGTTTGGGTGTTGCTTAGGATCAGATCGTAAATGGCGATGGCGGCGGCGGCTTCCACCACGGGCACCGCACGGGGAACGATGCAAGGGTCATGTCGACCTTTGACGATTAGTTCTTGGTTTTCCATCTTGCTGAGGGAAACACTTTGCTGAGGTTTGGAGATGGAGGGGGTGGGTTTAAATCCGACGTTAAAGATTACAGGCATCCCATTGGTAATGCCGCCGAGAATACCGCCGCTGTGGTTTGTAGCGGTGCGGATAACGCCGTCCTCTACGCAGAATGTATCGTTGTTTGTGCTTCCGTTGGTGTACATTTCGCCAAATTCCAATCCTTTTACAGCGGGAATGCCGTAAATGATTTGGGCGATACGACTTTCAACACCGCCGAACATGGGTTCGCCCAGACCCGCAGGTAGGCCGGTAATGGCACATTCAATATCGCCGCCCACGCTGTCGCCGTTTGCCCGAAGCCGGGCAATCTCCTCCTGCATACGCTGTTTGATCGAACTGTTGAGAACAGGAAAGTAGTCATCTACTTTATCAAGCTCCGGGCAAAGGTCGTTAAAACGGTCATCGTATATGACGGCTCCGATATTCCAAATGTGTGCGGAAATTTTAATTCCTATTTCCTCCAGCCATTGCTTGCACAGGCCACCGGCGATGCACAGGGGAGCTGTCAGTCGTCCGGAGAAGTGTCCGCCGCCGGCGGCATCCTGAAAGCCACCGTATTTGACTTGGGCAGTGTAGTCTGCATGACCGGGTCGGGGGCAGTCTTTCAGGTTGGTGTAGTCTCCGGAGCGGGTGTTTTTATTGTAGATCACAGCGGCAATGGGGGCACCGCAGGTAAATCCATCCAGGATGCCGCCTAGAAACTCCGGGCGATCCTCCTCCCGGCGGGGGGTAGACCAGTCGTTTTGTCCGGGAGCCCGGCGATTCAGGAAGGTCTGCAATTTTTCTAAATCCACAGGCAGTCCGGCAGGGATGCCGTCTAAGGTCATGCCGATGGCAGGGCCATGTGACTGACCGAAAATGGATAATTTCAAAGACTCACCATATGTACTGCTCATATTTGCCTCCTAATTGGGCGTATTCCTCCCAAAATTGGGGATAGGATTTGGCGACACACTGGGCGCCGAGAATGGTAACACTTTGCTGACAGACGGTGGCGGCGATGGCGGTTGCCATGGCGATGCGGTGATCATTGACCGCATCCACGGTGCCTCCGGTCAGCCCCGTGCCGTAGATGGTTAGGCGGTCGTCGGTCGCCTCTGCTTTGCCGCCCAGATTTTCAATCATGGCAATGGTGCTGGCGACCCGGTCGCTCTCCTTCAGCCGAAGCCGCTGGATGTCTGTAAACACCGCACCGTTGTGCACGGCGGCGGCAACTGAAAGAATGGGAACGAGATCAGGGATATCGGCGGCTGAAATAGAAGGTGTTCCGCTTTTGATTTGCGGTAGAAGATCCACCACGGCCCGGTCACCCTGTGATGATTCGTTGTCCAAGCCGCGGATACTTAGTTCACTTCCCAGCATAGCGGCGGTGACGAAAAAGGCTCCGTTGCTCCAATCGCCCTCAACGCTGACATAACCTGGAGAGTGGAAGCGACCTTTTCCAAAACCGCCATCAAAGAGAGCGATGGCGTTGTTCGTCAGGTCGATATAGGGGCGAGATTCCACTTTGCCTGTAATCTCCAGCGTGCTGGTTTCCTCCATCAGGCATAGGGCAAAGGTCAGTCCTGTGATATACTGGCTGGAAACACTGCCGGAAATGGAATATTCTCCGGCTTTCAGCTTACCCTGACAGCGGAGTGTGTCTGCCGTAGGGCGGGAAAGAGTACATCCCATACGCTCCATTTCCTCCCATAGGGGAGAGAGGGGGCGGCAGGGAAGTCTGCCCTCCATCAAAAACGTGGCATCCACGCCCAGCGCTCCCACGATGGGCAGCATAAAGCGCAGGGTCGAACCGCTTTCGCAACAGTTCAGCTGTGCAGATTTTGGAACCGATCTTACAGGGAAAACTGTGTAGCCGCTATCGGTTTGGCGGATATCAGCTCCTAATGCGTTTAGGCAATCTACCGTAGCTTCAATATCCCGGTTGGTATCAGGACAATGAAGCTGGGTGGGGTTGTCTGCAAAGGCAGCGCAAATCAGCAAGCGGTGTGCCTGAGATTTGGAGGGGATGATGTTAATATCTCCCCGCAGGAGCCGGGGGTGGATAGTAATGTCCATATTAAAGACCTGCTTCGATAAAGGATTTGAGTTCAGATACAGGGGTGGGGACAATGCGGCAATCGCCGATAGCGGTTGGAACGATCAGGCTGACGGTGCTGCCTGCACGCTTTTTGTCAGAAAGAGCGCTGGAATACAGGCTTTGAGAATCGTATTCGGTGTCTGTGGGTAACCCGTAGGCTTGAATGGTGGAAATGATTTGAACCGCAGTATCATCAGAGCAGATGCCGTTCTTGGCGGCGGCACGGGCAACGATTGCCATGCCGATGGCGACGGCCTTGCCGTGAGAAATGGCAAAATGACTTTGAGCTTCAATGCCGTGACCGATGGTGTGGCCTAAGTTTAGCTTCATTCTGGCGCCGGTATCAAATTCATCCTCCATGACCACATCTCGTTTCAGCTCCACGCACCGGGCGATTACTTCCTCACGGCGGAAGGAAAGTCCTTCTTTAGTCAGGTGGGCGAAGAGGACAGGATCATACAGCACGCCGTATTTGATCACCTCGGCGCAGCCGTCCCGGAAAATATCCTCCGGCAAGGTGGTCAGGGTGTCGATATCGCACAGTACCAGCTTGGGCTGGCAGAAAGCGCCACAGAGGTTTTTTCCTGCGGGTAGATCAATGGCAGTTTTACCGCCAACGGAGGAATCCACCATTGCAAGCAGAGTGGTGGGCACCTGAATATAGGCGATGCCACGCAGGTAAGTGGCGGCGGCAAAGCCGGTCAGGTCGCCTACAACGCCACCGCCGAGGGCAATCAGACAGTCCGAACGGGTCAATTGATTTTCAGCTAAAAAGTTCACAAGTTCCAGATATACTGCACCGTTTTTGCTTTCTTCACCGGCGGGAATGATGAAATGAACCACATCAAAGCCAGCATCTTCAAGGCTCGCTATTGTAACTGCGCCGTGAAGGGGGAATACATTGCTGTCACTGACGATACAGGCTTTGGATGCGCTGCAGACTTCCTTGATCCGGTCACCCAATGTGGGTAAAATGCCGCTGCCAATATGAACCTGATAGGATTTTGACGCTTTGACTTCGATGATTTTCATCCGTCTACCTCTTCTTTGCAGCGTTTTCCATCCTCCAGAAGGGAGATCAGCGCAGCTTCGTCATTGGATGCAATGGCATCCCGATATTCTTTCAAGCTGTCGATGAAGGTATCCAGCTCGTAAAGGGTGTTGTCCTTATTTTCTAAGAACAGCTCCGCCCACATGGGGGCATTAAGCCATGCTACCCGGGTCAGATCTTTATAGCTACCGGCAGAGAATCCCTTGTGGCTGCGTGCCGTGGGGGATTTGATGTAGGCGTTGCTGACGATGTGGGGCATTTGGGAAGTAAAGGCGATCATGCGGTCATGCTCTGCGGCAGTGGTGACAGAGAAGGAACCAAAATGGCATGGCTCTAATGCCTTTTTTGCCCGGTCCAGCAGATCCATATCGTCAAACCGATCGGGTACCAGTACCATGGGGGCGCCCTCAAACAGGCTAGCCCTGCTATACTTGAAGCCTGAGAACTGAGTGCCTGCCATGGGATGCCCGCCGATGAAGGTAAAGCCGTACTTCTTTGCCACAGGGAAACACCGCTGGCAGATTTCACGTTTTACACCGCAGCAATCAATAACTAAGGTGTTTTCGCTGATATATTGTCCGTTTTTCTCCAGCCAACTAGCGGAGCCATCGGGATAGATCGCCAGCAGGATAAGGTCACATTCACCAATATTTTCGGGGGTGAGGGGAGATTCGACAGCACCTGCCAGTATGGCGAAGGACAGCATGGTTTCGTTTTGATCGGCGCACAGGATACGGTGTCCATCCAATGCGTAGGCTCTTGCCAGAGAGCCGCCGATTAGGCCAAGGCCTAAAATTCCAACGGTCATGCCATCGCCTCCCGAATTTTACCGATGCGATTGGTCAACTGGTCGAATTGGTCAGGAGTTAAGGATTGGGCGCCATCGCAAAGGGCGTGGGCAGGATCGTTATGGACTTCGATGATCAAGCCGTCTGCACCGGCGGCGGTGGCGGCAACAGCCATGGGCGGCACCAGCTTTGCTTTACCGGTGGCGTGGCTGGGGTCAACGATCACCGGCAGGTGGCTCAGCTCATGGAGCACGGACACGGCAGAAAGATCCAGCGTGTTACGGGTGTAGGTTTCAAAGGTGCGGATACCACGCTCGCAGAGCATGACGTTTTCGTTGCCTTCACTCATGATGTATTCGGCGCTCATCAAAAGCTCCTGCAGGGTATTGGCAAGTCCACGCTTCAAGAGGATAGGTTTATTGGTTTTGCCCAGTTCCTTCAGAAGATCAAAGTTCTGCATATTCCGGGCACCCACCTGAATGATATCCACATCGTTAAACAGGTCAAGGGTGGAGATGTTCATGATTTCGGTGACGATAGGCAGGCCGGTTTCTTTTCGGGCTTTGATCAGCAGTTCAATGCCTTCGCCCTTCATACCTTGGAAGGCATAGGGGGAGGTACGGGGCTTAAAAGCACCGCCACGCAGAATGTTGGCACCGGAGGCTTTGACAGCTTTGGCGACGGCGATAATCTGTTCCTCGGATTCCACGGAGCAGGGGCCTGCCATCATAACGAAATTACCACCGCCGATCTTTACGCCACCCACATCAATGACGGTATCTTCCGGGTGGAACTTCCGGTTTGCCTGCTTAAAGGGCTCGGACACACGCTTAACAGAGTCTACGATCTCCAGACTACCCAGCAGTTCCATATCAACTCGGCTGGTGTCACCAATCAGGCCGAGGACCGTTACCTCGGCACCCTCGGAAACATGAACGTCCAAGTTCATCCGTTTCAGCCAGTCGATCAGGTGATCGGTCTGCTGGGTGGTGGTTCCGTGTTTGAGTATTGCGATCATGGTAAACATCTCCTAACAAAAATTGCGCCGCACGGGTCGATCCGTGCGGCGCATTGGAAATACATTTTCATTGCTCCTGTAAATTCATTGCAGCACAAATCGCTATTACTTTTTGTGGGTAAAAAAGTAATAGTTGCAAAAATAAAACTGTGCGGCGTAGTTGTTGATGACCATGAAAAAAGGCCTCCATATACAGTAGCTGTGGACATTATACCACCAGTGGTGGAATAATGCAAGAGGGAATTGGAAAAATCAAAGAATTTTTGAGAGCTCAGTCAGAATTATATCCAGATCGTCGGATATTTGTTCAGATGCTGAGAATAGGTGAGAGAACAAATTATTCAGGTTTTCTTCAAACCGTGTGGGCAGAATGGCGCACCTTTCCTTGCAAAGTTGAATCAGCCGTTTTTCTCCGGGATGGGTTTGACCGTTCAGCGCAAAAAGAATGTCAAAGTATGTTTCTAAAAAAGCGGCGGTTCGGTGATTGATGCTGACAAGATCACCTCGGGCAGCGGCTTTTTTGATTTGAAGCTCATATGCAGGCATGGATGTATGTAACAGCCGCCAGCCGTTGTGAATAATGTTCTGTTTTAGCTGCTCGGGATATGTAACGCTGAAACGATCTTTTGCGGCAGTCAGCCGACCATCCCGGTCATAAATGATCTTGCAGGTAATCAGATTGTGCCACATACAGGTGGTATAGGCGTTGCAAGGGTTACACCCTTCCACAACATTGGCAACACCTGCTATGAAATCATCCAAATTACGGAACAGCAGATCAAAGTCAATGCCGTTGTTCAGCGTGCCGTTATCCTCCAGCTCCCAAAAGTGGTTGCCGTATTCGATATAGGAACAGTATTGGCTCAAAATACTGCGCCGCTCTGCTTCGCTGATGGGATTAGTGCAGTAAAGGTAGATATCGTAGTCGGATTTTGCGTCAAAATGATTGCCTGCCCGGGAGCCGCCCAGTGCGATGGCCTCTACCTGTGGCAGTTTGGAAAGATCGCTAAAAAGTTGGTTGATCATAAAATCGCTCCTCATAGTAGTTCAGCCTGTTGATATTCAGCAGGCTGAGTAGCGTTATGCAATGGTAAAAGAAAGGGTTGCGACGTACATACCATTGAAGTACAAATCAAGAGAATACGCGCCGGCCTGATCAGGTAACTGAGGAACTTCCAACGTGCAGGCACGCTTTTTCCAGAGTTTCTTCCAGGAACAGGTGTAGGTATCTTCGCTGATCAGCTCATTGTCGGTGCTGCGGATCACAAAGGTAGATACGATGGTGTCATCTGATTCGCCATACTTGCAATCCAAGGCTCCCTTCAAGGTTGCCTTTTCTCCGATTGCAAAGGCGTTTTGCTCCTTGGAGCCAAGATACATGGAAAAGCTCATGTTGTCCGCTGTCACATGGTAGCCTTCAAATGCCGGAGTTTGAACAGGGCCATAGGTGTAGGGGACAGCGAAGAAGGTGCGTTCATCCTCAACGGTGACCTCAAAGGCATAAGAGCCGTTGGGGGTGAGGGGGATGATCACGCTGTTTTCGGCACAATTAACAGTAATAGCCTCGCCGCCGTCAATGGTATAGGTCAGCACCCAACCGTTTGCCGGAGCAGTGCCGGTGAAATCCCAACTTAATGTCATAGCCCACGGGGTTTTGATCTCCGCATTGAAGCCGGTAACATTGATGGGGTCGGCGGTGACCTCTGTGCTGACGGTTTTGGAGGAACCTTCGGCAGTGACCGTTACAGTGTAGCCGGAGGTGTGATCCAGTCCGGTAAATTCAGCAGTGGTTTCGGCGGTGTTCAGAATTTGGTCAAAGCCGGCACCATTGGAGCAACGGACAATCCAATTTTGTGCATCCGTACCTTCGGGCAGTGTCCACTGAACACGCAGCGTTCCATTACCGCAAGCAGTGACTGTCAGGTCTTCGGCACTGACGTTATTTACCGGCGTGAAGGTGAGCGCTAGTGTGCCGGAAAGGGCAAGATCATCGGAGGCAATCAGGCGGAAGTCGTATTCACTACCTACCGTTAAGCCAGAGATGGTAACGGAATGCCCGGTGAACTCCTGCCGTTTTACGTCATGTTCAAGACCTGTGCTGTATTCTATGATCCACTTTTCAGGCTCGTTGCCGTTGACAGAGAAGCTGAGTATCACACTACCATCTTCTGCGCCGTTATTAGCGGAGAAATTCAGAATCTGAGTTACGCTTGTGGTAGTGAAGGTTCCGGTGGTTGTGCCTTGCAATTTATGAATACCGGAAATCTCCAAATGGATACGGTACTGTGTTCCGGGATTAAGCCCGGTAAAGGATGCTTTACCATTGGTGACGGGACTATTCTTTGCGTTGCCATAGACATCGGTGCAGTAAACGGTCAGCAGGTTCTCATCGATATCCGAAACAATGGATACCTGAATCTCGTCTACAGTACCGGAGGTTTCCAGAGCGTGAATGGTCTGCAAATAGTATTCCTGATACCAGAAATATCCACCGATACCTGCGGCGGCCAGCAGAAATACAATAACTGCGGCAGCGAAGAAACGCCGGATTCGGTAGCGCTGCCGATCGTGTTTCCGTTCTAATTCCTCGCCTTCCGATTCGCCAAAGGCGAGTCCGTCATATGGGTTGTCGGATACTTCGGGAACTACAGGAGTGGATTCTTCTTCGGTAAGAATGATAATAGGAGCTTCTTCTTCGCAGGCTTCTTCAGTAGTCGCTTCTTCCTCGGTAGCTTCCTCTGCAGTTTCCTCTTCCGCCGGCTCCAGAACGATGGGAGGCGGGATGGGAACATCAATAGGAGCGGGGGCCACTACAGGTTCGGGCAGCTCGTGGGAGATCAGATCATCGGCTTGCGCCAATATCTGGGCCACTTCGCTGGTGACGCCGGCATCGGTAAGTTCTGCAGTGTTTTCTTCACTGGGAACGGTTTCGTCTTCTACAGCTTCATCAAGGAAGGAAAGCTGAGCTAATTCATCTACGTTGTCGGCAGTGGCGTTAGATGCGTCATCAGTGGGAGTGGAATCTTCTTCGGGGGTGTCTGCTTCGGTGACCTCTTCAACGGGTTCCTCGTCGGCGGGATCTTGCGGAGCGTCTTCCGGCTCCGAGGATCCTTCGGCAGGAGGCTCCTCATCGGGGATCATTGCCAGTAATTCAGCCAGCTCTGCGTCATTTTCTTCTTCGGTCAGGAATTCCTCAATCTCCTCCGGCTGATCCTCAATGACCACGGGCGGAGGAACGATGGGGGTGTCATTGACGCTGTTGCGCTGCATATAGTTGACAAGAGCCTGACCCATCTGAGCCGGGTCCTGCCAACGATCCCATGGGTTAGGGGCGCAGGCCTTTAGAATGATCTCTGCCATTTCATAATCCGCATACATGGGGGGAGGCAGGATTTGCGCAGGAGCAGTTCCGTCAAAGGGAAGCTCGCCGTTGTTGTAAACCTGATACAATGTCAAACCCAATGCGTAGATATCAATGGTATCGTTCAGGGAAGACATGGCATCGGAAATTTCGGGCGCGGTGTAGCTACTGCGGTATTTTTCCGGCAGGGAAGCGTATTTCAGCGAGGACAGGCTGATAAAGCCTAGATCTCCGATAAAATACCCATGGTTTTCAGAACGGAAGATATTTGTAGGCTTTAGATCAACGTACAGATATCCGGCCCGACGGCAGGCAGCCAGTGCTGCGCACATATCAAGTCCCAGATTGACGGCAGCCAAATGGGTCAGGGGTTCTGCGCGCATCAGTTTCTCCAGAGAACGCCGGTAAGGGTTCAGTAAATACACATCGTATCCGATGCCATCGTCCATTTCGTGGATCTGATGGCCCAGATAGGGTACGAAGCCCTCCATGAGGCTTAAACGGTCTAAAATATCAGATTCCCCAATAACACCGTCAGACAGTTCCTTAAAATAGTCCAGAGCCTGAGCGTGGTCGGCGCAGGCACCGGTCAGCAGTAGGGCATCCAACTGAACCTGAGATGCGGGGATGGATATGATCTTTACGATGTAACGTTCGTCAGTATTTTCTCGAATCGCAGGGCAGCAGCGCACGCCGTGGTGATCGCTGATTGGTTCGCCAATAATGAAGCCGTCCAATAACGGATGGATCAGCTTTGGTTCTGACAATTCCATCGCCTCCTTATGTTAGCTCCGTATATCATAAATGAGTTTTGGGAAAATTGCAACTGCTTTTGAGGATTTTTTCGGTATTATTGAGAATGAAGCGAAAGGGTTACGGCGGAATATAAGGGAAAAATTCTTTCTTCGACAGAATAAATCAATGACACAGACCGGGGCAGTTTGGTTAACAATAATTTTTTGTAAATTGTGACCGCAGGAGGTTGTTTTCTTTTGAAATCAATGCTATAATGACGAGCAGATATGGTACGCAGTGTTGTGCCGGAATGGAGGTTCGATATGGAAAAGGTTATTTGTGATGTCTGCGGCACCGATTATCCGGAAACCGCTGCTCAGTGTCCCATCTGTGGCTGCGCCCGGGGCGATGGTGGACAGACATCTGCCGGAAATACAACAGCAGAGGAGCGGCCTGCATATACCTACACCAAGGGCGGTCGCTTTTCTAAGTCCAATGTGCGCAAGCGCCTGAAAGCGGCTCAAAAGCAGAGTGTTCCTGTGGTGATGCCTAAGCATGAGCCGGAATACGATGAGGACGAAGAATATGACGAGCAGGAGGAAGGCGGCTCTAACCATGGGCTGATCGCTATTGTGATTCTGCTTCTATTGGCGATTATTGCACTGTCCAGCTATATTGCGATTGTTCACTTTGATCTGCTGGGTGGTAGTGACACCACAGTTCCTACTACGACGACTGCTGCTACACAGGCGACGAAGCCTGATCCTACCCCCGGTGGTGTTCAGATTCCTTGCACCGGTCTGACTGTTACAGATACCGAGATCAATCTGGTGGCAAAGGACAGCGTTTGGCAGCTGAGCTTCAATGTGGAACCCATCGATACCACGGATCAGATTAAGTTCCAGTCCAGTAATGAAAGTGTTGCCACGGTGGATGCCAGCGGTCGGGTCACGGCAGTTGGCAATGGCGAGGCCACCATTACCATCACCTGCGGCAGCTTCTCCAGTGAATGTGTGGTTAAGTGCAGCTTCGGCGGCACGACTGAGCCCAGCACCCCCACCGATCCTGTTGGTCCCAGTGTTCCTTCTGATCCGGTTGTTCCCGATGTGGAGCTGAAGCTGAACCGGACGGATTTCACCTTGTCTAAGAAGGGAGAAAGCTGGAAGCTGTACAGCGGCGAGCTTGATCCTGCCGAGATTACTTGGACATCCAAAAATGAGGATGTTGTAACAGTCGAAAACGGCAAGGTTGTGGCTGTCGGCGTTGGACGGACTCAGATCGTTGCTGAATATGAGGGCCAGAAGGCTACTTGCTGGGTTTCCTGCAGCTGGCAGGAAGAGGAACCCACCGATCCTTTCGAGCCTACAGATCCCAGCGTTCCTTCTGATCCCAGCGATGAGCCTGCGGCTGTGTACTTCATGAAGGTCAACAATGAAGACCCCCGCTGGATGACCGGTACAGATGCCTGTGAGGTTTCTGCCAATGTGGGCGAAGCATTCTTGTTGGGTATCGTCAACGAACAGAACGAAAAAGTGAGCGTGACCTGGACAATGTCTGCTGAAGGAATTGTTACTGTCAGCGGGCGAACCGTTAGAGCTGCTTCCGCCGGTAAGGTAACACTGACCACTACCTGCGGTGATCAGACCTTTACCTGCGTCATCATTGTAAATGCTTAAAGAATCAGGAGCTGCCGAAATCGGCAGCTCCTTTTTTCAATCATCGCAGCCGCAGCGGCTTCTGCGGAACAGGAAGGAAATGCACCACAGACCGGCAAGGCCGATGATGGTGTAAATGATTCTGCTCAGCAGAGCCCCCTGACCGCCAAAGAGCCATGCTACCAGATCAAACTGGAAAATACCCACCAGACCCCAGTTTGCACAGCCGATGATGGAAAGAATCAGCGCCAAAGTATCAAGCATCGTTTTACCTCCGTTCTATTTTTGGTCGTCCTTAGATTGCCCACTGATTCATAAAATATACTTTGCCATTGACGCAATTTGACTTTTCCGCTATAATGAAGCAAACCAATCATCCATAGAAAGGACCGATTGCTATGAACATATTTAAAAGTACGGACATCCTGCTGCCGAAGGATGCATCTTTGGAGCAGTGGTCTGTGATCGCCTGTGACCAGTTTACCTCTGATCCTGCTTACTGGCAGCGGGTGCGTGCCACTGCAGGAGATGGCCCTTCTACCATTCACCTGATCCTGCCGGAGGCTGACTTGGGAAGCGCCAATGAAGCGGAAGCGGTGAAGTCCATCAATGCCGCTATGGAGCGGTATTTGAAGGAAAATGTTTTTGCCGTTTATCCTGATTCCTACATTTACGTGGAGCGGACTCTGATCGATGGCTCCGTTCGCCCTGGTCTGCTGGGTGCGGTGGATCTGGAAAGCTATGATTACCATGTGGGTTCCACCTCTGCCATTCGTGCCACGGAAAAGACGGTTCTGGAGCGAATCCCGCCCCGCCAGCGGGTGCGTAAGGATGCGCCCATCGAGCTGCCCCATGTGCTGATGCTGTGCGACGATGATAAGATGCAGTTGATCGAGCCCATCCGTGACGTTCGGGATACGTTGCCGAAGCTGTATGATTTTGAACTGATGGAGCAAGGCGGACGTATTCAAGGCTGGCTGGTGCAGGGCGAGCAGGCAAAGGCATTTGATGAGCGTCTGACTGCATTTGCCGCTACTGTCCATGAGAAATACGCCGATCTGGGCGGCTCCATTTTGCTGGCTGTGGGCGATGGAAACCATTCCCTCGCTACGGCTAAGAGCTGCTACGAAGCTATGAAGGCTGCCAATCCCAGTGCTGATTTGAGCAATCACCCCGCCCGGTATTCGCTGGTGGAGTTGGAGAATATCCACGATCCTTCGCTGGTATTTGAGCCCATTCACCGCATCCTTGAGAATGTGGACGGAGAAAAGCTGATTGCGGATCTTTCTTCTGTTTGTGCAGAGGACGGATATCCCGTGGAATGGGTGATGGGCGAAAAAACCGGCACGGTTTATCTTGATAGGGCCAAGGGAGAGCTGGCAGTTGCTGTCTTGCAGGAATTCCTTGACCGCTGGCTGGCGGAGAACAGCGGTGCCATTGATTACATCCACGGTGATGAAGAAGTCCGTCAGCTTGCGCAAAAGCCCAATGCCGTTGGCTTCTTGCTGCCTGCCATGGAAAAGCATCAGCTGTTCCGTGGTGTGATCTCCGGCGGTGCGCTGCCTCGAAAGACCTTCTCCATGGGCCACGCTCGGGAAAAACGATACTATCTGGAGGGACGTAAGATCAAATGACGACTTTGTTTGAACCGGCCTATGCCAAGATCAATTTAACGCTGGATGTTCTTGGCAAGCGGGAGGACGGCTATCACGATCTGAAAAGCGTGATGCAGACCATCTCTCTGCGGGATGATATTGAGATCGATGTGGGCACCGGAAAGCCTTGGGTGCTTCGCTGTGACAAAGAGGGCATTCCCTGTGACGAGCGCAATCTTGCTTGGAAAGCGGCGAAGGTCTACTGTGAAGCGCTGAACTATGATCCCAACGGCCTTGAAATTCGCATTACCAAGCGCATCCCCAGTGAAGCGGGACTGGGTGGTGGCAGTTCGGATGCGGCGGCAGTGCTGCGGGCGCTGAATGACCATTACGGAAATCCGCTTTCTATTTGGGCGCTGGCAGAGCTGGGGGCCCGGGTTGGCAGTGATGTACCATTCTGCGTTGTGGGTGGCACGATCATGTGCGAGGGTCGTGGCGAGCGGCTGCGCAAGCTGCCGAATATGCCTGACTGTGTGTTTGTGGTAGTGAAGCCCGATTTCTCTAGCTCCACACCGGAGCTGTACCGAAAGCTGGACGAGCGTGTGATCGGACAGCGACCTGACCATCAGGCCATGGAAAGCGCATTGCTTGCCGGTGATTTGGAGAAAGTTGCGAAAAATCTGTGCAATGTATTTGACCCCATGGTAACGGAGGAGCATCTGGAGTTGAATTATCTGAAGTCTTTGTTCGCCACCTATGGTGCCTTTGGCTATCAGATGAGCGGTTCCGGCTCTGCGGTGTACTGCATGGTGTCTGAGTTTGAGATTGCAGCAGTCATCTGCAATATGCTGCGGGAGAATTATCCCAATATCTATATTGCCAAACCTGTATAAATTTTCCGAAAACCGTCCATACTGGAGTTATTTCAGTATGGACGGTGTTTTTTATGAGTAAAATTTTGAAAGCAGTCGGCATTTTTGCGTTTTTGGCTATGATGGTGTACATGGTGGGCATTGTTCGGGATAAAAAGCAGTTAAGTGAGAACATTCTCCGGCTGCACGTGGTGGCGAATTCCAATTCCGAAGCGGATCAGACGGTAAAATTACAAGTTCGGGATGCGGTGCTGGACATCGTTGATGATTTGACAGCAGACGCAGTCAGCCGGGAAGCAGCGGAAACAGTCATTCGTGACAGATTGGATGAATTAGAGCAGGCGGCGAATGCTGTTTTGCAGGCTGAGGGGTTTTCTGATCGAGCGGTGGTCACGTTAACCCGAGAGGAATTTCCAACACGGGAATACGATACGTTTTCGCTTCCTGCGGGGGTTTACGACTCTCTGCGGGTGACCATCGGTAGTGGCGAGGGGCGTAACTGGTGGTGTGTGGTTTTCCCTAGTCTCTGCGTGCCGGCCGCATCCGATGGAACTGCAGATATGGCGGTAGGGGCCGGCTTCTCTGACAGCTTGACCGGAGCAATCACAGAGGAGCCAGAATATGAAGTGCGGTTCTTTCTGCTGGACTGCATCGGCTATCTGGAAAATTTATTTCATAAAGGATGAAATAAGTCCTGTTTTTTGGACACAGGCTGTGATAGAATAGTGCCATTAAAGAGAAAGGCGGTGGGTCTATGCTGGAGCTGATACTGGGCAAAGACTGGACTGCGAATACGGATGTTATTCTGGAACGTGTGGCAGAGGATGTGCGCCACCGCCGGGGTGGGCGCATTATCCTTGTGCCGGAGTTGGTCAGCCACGATATGGAGCGGCGGCTGTGTGCGGCTGCCGGAGATACTTCCAGCCGGTATGCGGAAATTTTGTCTTTTACCCGGCTGGCTCGTCGTGTGTCGGACAGTGTGGGCAGCGCAACGCTGGACTGCCTTGACAATGGCGGTCGTGTAGTTGCCATGGCGGCCGCAGCCCGGCAGCTACATAGCTGCCTAAAAGCTTATGCGTCCGTGGAAACCAAACCGGAATTTCTGACCCAGCTTGTAGATGCGGTGGACGAATTCAAGCGATGCTGCATCACGGCTGATGATCTTCGGAAAGCATCGGAGCGGACTGAGGGGGCGTTGGCGCAAAAGCTGGAGGAATTGTCGCTGCTGCTCGAAGCTTACGATGCTTTGTGCCAACAGGGAAAACGGGATCCTCGAGATCAGATGAGCTGGGTACTGGAGGAACTGGAGGATAGTGATTTTGCCAAGGAACGGGTGTTTTACATAGACGGCTTTCCGGACTTTACCCGTCAGCATATGGCAGTTTTGGAGCATTTGATCCGGGAATCTGATAGTGTGACCGTCAGCTTGAACTGCGATTGCGTGGGTTCCAAGCAAATGGCATTTGAGAAGGCTGGTGCAACCGCTGCGGAAATCGTGAAACGGGCGGGGGCGGCAGGTGTACCCGTGAAGATCACCGTGGTTCCGGAAACAAAAACCCACCTTGCTCCAGTACGGGACCTGCTGTTCCAAGGCAAAGTTGTGTATGACCCGGCGTTGCGGGACAGCCTGCGGTTGTATACGGCGGATTCTGTGTATCAGGAATGCCGTGGGGCGGCAAAGCAGATCATGGAGCTGGTGCGGGGCGGCTGCCGCTATCGGGATATCAGCGTTGTGTGTGCGGATATGTCCACATACGGCAGTGTGATTGGACTTGTCTTTCGTCGATTGGGGATTCCGGTGTATTTATCCGGAACAGACGACATTTTGAATAAGAGTGCCATTACTACGGTGCTTTCTGCGTTGGAAGCAGCACTTGGTGGCTTTGAGCAGAAGGCTGTTTTGCGGTATTTACGCAGTGTTTTGTCGCCTATCGGGGCAGAAATCTGCGATTTGGTGGAGAATTATGCCGTCATTTGGGGCATCACCGGAAAACGTTGGATGGAGCCCTTTGAGAACCATCCTGAGGGATTAAGCGGTGTGTGGACACCTTCTGCTCAGAAGCGGATTGGATGGATCGAGGAAGCCAGAGCCAAAGCCATGGAGCCGCTTTCCAGATTGCAAAAAGGCTTTCGTGATGCAAAAAGCCTTGACCAGCAGGTAACGGCGCTCTACACCTTCTTTGAGGATATCCACCTTGCGACCAGGCTGGGTAAGCTTGCGCAGGAGATGGACAAAGCCGGCGATAACCGCAGTGCCCAGATTCTTAATCAGCTTTGGGAGATTTTGCTCACTGCTTTGGAGCAGCTTTATGATGTGCTTGGCCAGACTCAGTGGGATGATGAGGCATTTCTGCGGCTGTTTACGCTGCTGCTGAGTCAGTACGATGTGGGTACGATTCCCACTGCGCTGGATTCCGTGACAGTGGGCCCGGTAACGGCTATGCGGTGTCAACGGGCAAAGCATTTGTTTGTTCTGGGCGCATCCGAGGGTAGCCTTCCTGGCTATGGCGGCAGTAGTGGTGTCCTGACAGATCAGGAGCGTGTGGCACTGCGGCAGTTGGATGTTCAGCTGACCGGCGGTGCTTTGGAGGGTATTCAGGCGGAATTTGCGGAGGTTTACGGCGTATTCTGCGGCGCATCTGAAACGATCACTGTTTCCTGTTCCACGGCACAGCCGTCCTATGTGTATCGGCGTTTGGTGGAACTGGCTGGGGGCGAGCGTACCATTGATGTGGATATTATTCCGACAGCGGATACGCAGGATGCTGCCGCACTGCTTGCTCAGTGGAATGGTGTTGATGCGGCTTGTGAATTAAATTTAAGTGCTGAATATGATCGGATTTGTGTCCGAAGGGAATATGAATTGGGTACCGTTACCCGGGATAACATCACCGGGCTATACGGCGAAAGTCTGACTCTGTCCGCATCGCAGGTAGACCGGCAGGCAGAATGTCGCCTGTCCTATTTTCTGAAATACGGCCTGCGGGCCCGGGAACGGAAGGAAGCGACAGTTGACCCCGCAGAGTTTGGTACATATGTCCATGCGGTGCTGGAAAACACTGCCCGTGAGGTTATGGAGCTGGGTGGATTCCATCAAGTGTCGCTGGATAATACCCTTGCCATTGCGAAAAAGTATTCCGATGAGTATGCCGCAGAGCATTTCAGTCAGATCGATTCCCAGCGGATGGAATACCTGTTCCGTCGCAATACGCAGGAGCTGGATCTGGTGGTACGGGAACTGTGGGAGGAACTGAGTGCAGCCCAGTTTGCGCCCACGGCTTTTGAGTTGTATTTTGGAACGGATGGGAAAATGCCGGCGATTGGCGTGCCGTCGAAGCAGATGGAGGCCCAGCTGCAGGGCTATGTTGACCGGGTGGATACCTATGAGATTGCCGGGGTGAAGTATTTCCGTGTGGTAGACTATAAGACCGGCAAAAAGGATTTTGATTATTGCGATGTATTCAACGGTGTTGGACTGCAAATGCTACTGTACTTGTTCGCATTAGAGCAGGAGGGGCAGGAGATGTTTGGTAGCAGCCGTATTCCGGCTGGCGTGCAGTATTTCCCGGCTCGGGTGCCATATATCAGTTTGGACGGCGCTGAGGAGAGCGAAGAAAAGGATCGCCGGGCTAATTGGAAGCGGTGTGGCCTGCTTTTGAATGATGAGCTGTCCTTGACTGCCATGGACCCGGCAGAGGATATGCCTCGCCTGAGCTGCAAGCGCAAAAAGGACGGTTCTTTGGTTGGTGATATTGCGGATCGGGAACAGATGAGAGCATTACGAAAGTATGTATTTATGGTGCTGTCGGATATGGTCGATGAGATTGCCTCCGGACGGGTAGACCCCAATCCTTATACCCGTGGCACCAGCCATGATGCTTGTGCCTTCTGTCCTTACGGTGCGGTATGTCATAAGGCGAGGGTTCAGGGACGGCGTAACTATAAAACGATGACGGCCCAGCGGTTCTGGGAAGAGATCGACAGGGAGGTGAACGCCCATGGCTGAGAAATTAACACCCCAACAGGCCCAGGCGGTACAGGATCGGGGCGGTAAGCTGCTGGTTTCCGCAGCAGCAGGCTCCGGCAAAACCAAGGTGCTGGTTGATCGGCTCATGAGCTACCTGACCGATCCTGTTGATCCTGCTAATATTGATGAATTTCTGATTATTACTTACACCAAGGCCGCTGCATCGGAGCTGCGTGGCAAGATTGCTGCCAAGCTATCGGAGCGGATCGCACAGGAGCCGGAAAACCGCCATTTGCAGCAGCAGTTGCAGCGGCTATATATGACCAACATTTCCACCGTTCACGCATTCTGTGGTGACATTCTTCGGCAGTTTGCCTATCGACTGGATCTGAGTGCGGATTTCCGTATGGCAGAGGAAAATGAGTGCGCCCAAATTCGGGACGGGGTCATGCAGGAAGTTTTGGAGCAAGCCTATATATCGATTGGGGATGATCCGGATTTCTGCGCTTTTGTGGACACACAAGGAATCGGACGGGATGACCGCCAGTTGCCGGAGATTTTGCTCAAGGTTTACGATAGTGCCCGGTGTCACTTGAACCCGGATGCATGGTTGGAAAGTTGTCTGGATGCTGTGGATACAGAAGGTGTTCGGGATGTATCCCAGACCCGGTGGGGCCGTTATCTGATGGATGAACTTTTTGACTATCTTGACCTTCAGATTGCTGCCATGGAGCGGTGCACTATGTTGGCAGCCGAGGCGGAAGGCGGAGAAAGTATTGTCGTGCTTTTGCAAGATGCCGTCAATCAGCTCAAATATCTGCGTCAAAGCGAAAGCTGGGATCAGATCGTTGCCCGGAAGGATATTGACTATGGCACCATGCGTTTCAAAAAGAGCTTTACGGATGAAGCACTGAAGGAACAGATCAAAGCGGTACGGGAATGCTGCAAGGATGGGGTCAAAAAGGCAGTAAGACCTTTTTCTGATATGTCTGAGCGGGTACTAAAAGATTTGCAAAGCTCTGCTGCTGCGGTTCGGGGGATGGTGCGGCTGGTTCGCAGCTTCTCTAAAGGATACGATAACGCAAAACGCCGCCGCAGAATGTTGGATTTCAGTGATCTGGAGCATCGGGCACTGGATTTGCTATTGGGGACGAAGCGCAGTGGGCCAACTGCCGTTGCTCATGAAATCGGTCAGCGGTTCCGGGAAGTGATGGTGGACGAGTATCAGGACTCCAACCAGGTGCAGGATGCTATATATAGTGCGGTGACGTCTAAACGGCAGAATTGCTTCATGGTCGGTGACGTAAAGCAGTCTATTTATCAATTCCGCTTGGCAGATCCGGGGATTTTCCTTGAAAAATATGCAGCCTTCTGTCCAGCGGAGCAGGCACAGCCGGGGCAGGGAAGAAAGGTTATGCTGAGCCGGAATTTCCGTTCCGGCGGTGCGGTGCTGTCTGCGGTGAACTGTGTGTTTGAACTGTGTATGTCCCCCAAGGTGGGAGGACTGTATTATGGGGAAAATGAAGCTCTATACGAGGGAGTTCCTCATGAGCCGCTGGGCGAGCCGGAGGTGGAATTCTACGGCGTTCAAATTCGGGAAAATACCTATCCCGAGGAGGCGGCTTTTGTTGCCCAGCGGATCACAGAATTGCTGGATGGAACCCATATGGTCCGGGATAAGGATACTTTGCGGCCCATCCGAGAAGAGGATATTATGATCTTGCTCCGTTCGCCCAATTCCACTGGCGAATATTTCCGTCAAGCGCTGGAACGAGTGGGAATCCGCTGTGCCAGCACTGGCGGTGGAGATTTGCTTCAAACGGAGGAGATCAGCGTTCTGCGCTCTGTATTGCAGGCGATTCACAATCCACAGTTGGATATCCCTCTTGTGGCAGCTATGGCAAGTCCTGTGTTTGGGTTCTCTGCCGATGATCTGGCGGCGGTGCGTGCCAATCGTCGTGGTGGCTCGATTTATGATGCCCTGCGTGCCAGCGAGGATGAACGGATCGTCGCATTCCTTGAACGTTTGACTCGGCTTCGCCGTGAGGCACGGATGGAATCCATCACAAAAATTCTGGAAACCATCTTCATGGAAACTCGAATGGACAGCGTGTATGCCGCCATGGAGGATGGCGAGGCTCGAGAAGCCAATTTGCAGGCGTTCTACCAGATGGCAGCAGCCTTTGAAGCGGGCGGACAGCGGGATCTGGGCCGTTTCCTTGAGTATTTGGATGCCATGGAAAGTAAGGGCCTGATGACTTCGGCGGAGAATAACAATGCCGGATGCGTATCTATGATGAGCATTCACAAATCCAAGGGATTGGAATTTCCGGTTGTTTTCCTGTGCGGCTTAGGTCGTCAATTTAATCAGGAAAGCAAGCGGGCTCCGGTTATGTGCCATAAGGAGCTGGGAATTGGCATTCTGGCGGCTGATGCAGAACGCCGTGTGCGGTATCCCACTGTGGCGCGCAGAGCCATCTCTGCCATTAGCACAGCGGACAGCCTTTCCGAAGAACTTCGTGTTTTGTATGTCGCTATGACCCGGGCGAGAGATCGCTTGATTATGACCTATTCCTCGGATAATCTGGAAAAAGAAGTGACCGAAATGATCATTCTCAGCGACATGGGTTGTCGGGATTTGGTGGTTCGGCAGGTGATTTGTCCTGGTGAGTGGGTGCTTTTGTCTGCTCTGCATCGGACAGAGGCCGGGGCACTGTTTGCCCTGGGCGGCAAACCTGCCGAAACCACCGTCAGCGGTCATCCGTGGCTCATTCGGGTGGTAGAAGCACCAGAGCAGGCTGGTGATCCTCAAGTCGAAGAGGAAAAGAAACTGCTACCGCCCACTGCAGTGGAGCAGCTTCGTGCTGCGTTACACTTCCGCTATTCCCATACCGAAGCCACAAAAGCCCCCTCAAAGCAGACGGCTACTCAGCGAAAAGGCAGAGAAAAGGATCAGGAGGCAGCGGAAAATGCCGAGGAGCCCAAGCCTTACCACCGCTCATGGCGAAAGCCGTCCTTTGTGGAAAAGGCAACGGGCGGCAAAGCACGGGGCAGTGCCACCCATCTGGCGTTGCAGTATATTCGCTTTGAATACTGTACCGATGTTGCTGCTGTGGAGCAGGAAGTAAAGCGCTTGGTGGAGGAACGGTTCTTGACCGCTGAACAAGGAAGTCTTGTTGAGTGCGACAAAATCGCCCGATTCTTTTCAACGGCGCTGGGTATCCAGCTACGCAAGGGTGAAAATGTACTGCGGGAGTTTAAATTCTCCATTCTGGACGATGGTGAAGCCTATGCTGTCGGGCTGGAAGGGGAGAAAATCCTGTTGCAGGGTGTGGTAGACTGCGCACTAATGGAGCCTGATGGCATCACGGTGGTGGATTTCAAGACCGATCGGGTTACGGAGCAGACCCTTTTTGAGGCGGCGGAGCGTTACCGCCCGCAGGTGGAAGCCTACGCCGATGCCTTGAGCCGCATTTTCGAGAAGAAGGTTAAGCGGTCGTGTTTATACTTCTTCCATCTGGATCGGTTCGTGGGGTTTTGATGAATAAAGGGCTGCCGTATCATGCGGCAGCCCTTTATTTATATTCAGCGGTTGTTCTGGTTGTTCTGATTCTGGTTGTTGTTCTGGTTCTGGCTGCGGTTCTGATTGTTATTCTGATTCTGGTTGTTGTTCTGGTTCTGGTTGCGGTTCTGGTTGTTGTTCTGGTTGTTGTTCTGGTTATTCATGTTCTTTTCCTCCGAAAATCTCTTTTTTACGGCATTGCCGTGATGCTATCTTACCCCGTTTGTTAGGATTTATCCTTCGCTTTAAAAATGAAGCTGGTAATGAGTCCTGCCAGAACGGCGGCGGTGATGCCGCCGGCGGTTGCTTTCAGCCCACCTGTGAAAATGCCAATGAACCCATCCTTGTCCACGGCTTCCCGGACACCTTTGGCAATGTTGTGCCCAAACCCGGTTAGGGGAACGGTTGCTCCGGCACCTGCGAAATCGACCAAATACTGATACAGTCCTACGGCGCTGATCAGTACACCAATGACAACATAGCTAACGAGAATTCTGGCGGGGGTTAGTTTTGTTTTGTCGATGAGGATCTGTCCAATCAGACAAAACAGTCCGCCGATGAGAAATGCTTTTATATAATCCATGTCAAGTCCTCCCGGAAATGATCGAAACGGCGTGGCATACGCCGGGAATGGGCAGCCCTTGCTGTGTGGAAGTGGGGGAGAGCAATGCGCCGGTGCCGCAGAAGAGGATTCGTTTAAGTTTTCCGCTGTCCAGCTTATTTAGAAGCTCGCCACAGAGTGTGATTGCACTGCATCCGCAGCCGGAGCCCCCGGAATGCACATCCTGCTTCGTAAGGTCGAATACCATGCAACCGCAATCGGCCAGTCGTCCTCCAAGGCTTATCCCATCTCGGCGAGCCAATTCCAGCAGCATCTCCTTGCCAAGCTGCCCCAGATCTCCGGTGACGATCAGGTCGAAATCCTCCGGGGTACAGCCTAGATCGTCAAAATGGGTTCGGATTGTGTCGAATGCCGCCGGGGCCATGGCGGCACCCATGTTGTTGGCATCTTTGATGCCAAGATCTTTGACGGTACCGATGGTGCAGTTCTCGATTTTTGGGCCGGTGCCCTCTGCGCAAACCAGCGCTGCTCCAGAGCCGGTGACAGTCCATTGTGCGGTGGGAGTTCGCTGTCCACCATAGCCTAAAGGAAAGCGGTACTGGCGCTCGGAGGAGGCAAAGTGGGAAGAGGTCATAGCGGCGACCTTATCCGCATACCCGCCAGCCACTGTCATGGTCGCCAGCAGCAGACTTTCCGCCATGGTGGAGCAAGCGCCGTACAGACCCAGATGGGGGATCCCGGTATTGCGCAGACTGAAAGAAGATCCGATGCATTGGTTCAAAAGATCGCCTGAGTATACCAGCTCGATATCTTTTTGATCCAGACCGGCTTTTTTAGCCAGTGTTTCCAGCGCCAATTGTTGCAGCCTTTTTTCACCCTGCTCCCATGTTTTTTGACCGAAATAGGTATCCTGTGAGATTACATCGAAGGTTTTCGCAAGAGGGCCTTCGCCTTCTTTTTTTCCCGCTACGCTGGCCCATGCTGTGATCACCGGTTGAATGGGTGGGATAAAGCTGTGTTTGCCCCGTTTGTTTTTTGCCATATTACGCCTCCTGTTTTTGGGGTAGTATGCCCAAAAGCGCAAAAAAAATGCCGACTATGCAGTCGGCATTTTTGAGGTTACATTCCGGAACCGTTGGAAGGAACGGGCGTGGGACGAGCATCATCCCAGACATCTGCCACATCAAACAGGTCGCTTAATTTATCGGGGTTATGGTACATCCGGAAGCCGTCCAGATTACGTCGGCCACCACGGAAGTAGTTCTTGCCAAGCTGGTTCCAATACTGGTTGCCGTCAACATTGAAAAAGTAACGGTAGCCGTCGGCGTACAGTTCGGCAAATTTCTCGTTATCGAAGGTGTAGTTACGCCAAGTGTGGATATCGGAGCCGTGGGGGTACAGGATCACATCGGTTTCACCGATGATGGACTGAACAGTTTTTTCCCACTTGTCGGAGTCCTTAGCGACCCGGTCGGCGGAAATGTTGCCATATGCGGGGTGACCGTAGGAGTGGCTGGCAAGAATCCATCCGTGATCCCGCAGGCACTGTGCCACTTCTTTGGCGGCCTCTACTTCCTTGTTCCACGCTTCCATGCTCATAGTGCCGCCCTCATTCACATTATAGCCGGGCTTGGTGCGGTAGCCAAACACGCCTTCATAGCCGGTCATGCCCAAAATGGCACGGGCTCCGTGATAGGAGAAGTCAGGATGCTCCTGAATGAAGGTTTCCAGAATGGGAACCAGATCATAGTCGCCATAATGGATATTGCCCTCGGCATCCATATACTCACAGGTGGGGTAGCCGTCCTCGCCGACGACGATCTTGTGGGCAAAGCCATCGTTCTTGCCATCGACAAAAATGGGGGTTTCGTTCTTACCGTCGCCGGTGCCGATCATATAGCTGTAATAGTTCAGGTCGTCCTGGCTCATCAGGAAAGGCTTCTTACCGGCGGGAATACGGATCTTGCCATAGGTGAAATGGGTGCCGGAGGCATCGGTGACTTCGTATGCCATATCGTAGGGGGAGATCAAAACATAGCCACGTTCGTGCATTTCTTTCAAGATAGCCTTGAACTCGTCTACGGTGGTCATATACATATTGTAACCGTTCTGATCCTCGTCACCGTCGAAAGCCCGGTCGGTATCCACAATCAGGGAGTGGAAGAAGATATGGGTGATGGTGTCCGGGGAGGCGTAGGTGACCAGTTTGCTGTCGGCAGCCTTATAATCGGCAACCTTCTGGGCTAGCTCCGGGAAGGCGTCGAAGTGCTCGCTGCTTTCCAGCATAGAGATGGCCTTTTCGTAGTCGTAACCGGCGGCGATGAAGTCGGCCTTTTCGATCAGGGCGGCTACCTCGGCGGCGTTACTGTCCACAGAGGGCTCGGTTGCGTTGTTGCTGGGATTGGTGTTATCGGAATTCTGGATAGTCGAGGTGCTCTGTGTAGAGTTGTCCGGGTCTGGTTTGGGCTGTTGGCTGCGAAGCACGGCCGCAACTGCCAGAGAAACCGTGACAACACAGACAATGGCCAGAACCATCATTACGACTGTGGGAATGTAATATTGCCATCTACGGCGGCGTCTCGTGGGCCGTCTGCGGCGGTTTTCATTGTTCTCAGAATATTTACCTGCCATGATGATTTTCCTTTCTGTCACGACATTGTATTTCATAATATCATTATACTCGATTATTTTCGAGATATCAAGGCGTATTTATAAAAAAGACCGGCACCCGAAGGTGCCGGAAAGGTGTCGAAGTTATACCACACGCCGAGAACCGTAATAATGCTGTGTGTAGTAGGAGGACGAAAGGTCACTAATCACAACGCCCTTGGAGCTGGATGCGTGGATCATTTTCCCGTCGCCAATGTAAATACCCACATGGGAAATGCCGGCACGGTATGTATTCTGCAGGAATACAAGATCACCGGGCAGCAGATCGCTTTTTGTCACATAAGTGCCGATCTGATACTGTTCGGTGGTGGTGCGGGGCATGGAAATGCCGTTTTGCTTTAATACATATTGAACAAATCCGGAGCAGTCAAAGCCCTTGGTGGTGGTGCCGCCCCAAACATAAGGGATACCCAGCAGTTTTTTTGCATCGGCAACAATGTTTTGCCGGATGGTAGAGGTGTTGCTGCCGTTCAGGGCAGAGGCACTGGGCGTTACACCGGTGGACTGCCCGTTGACAAAGAAGATGGGGTCTTTTTGAGAAGCCTTATTTTCATAAGGGATTTCGGTCAGATCCAGATAATCACTGCGGATATAGCCCACATGGGTGTCGAAAACTACTTTATACCATTGGTTATTAAAGCCGATGATATAGGCTTTCTCGCCGCTGTTGGCCCGGGTCAGAGAAGAATAAGAAGTGCTGGGGCCGGAACGGACGTTGACTTTGTTGCCGTTGACGCTACCGTAGCCCAGCTCCACATTCCTGCGGGTGTAGGTGGATAAATGGTCTTCGTGCATATAGCCTGTTTTCAGGTTAAAGCTGACCTGATACCAGGAACCGGTCTTCCCGGTGATGATCACATACTCGCCCTGGGAAGCGTAAGCGAGTGTGGCGGTGCTGGTAGATGGGCCGGAGCGCAACCGAAGTGCGCTGGCATCTACCACCGCAACATGGGTGGTCAGGGTTCCGTCTTTTGCGGAAACGCCGAAGGTCGTGGTGCCGGCAAATAGAAAAATCGCCAGCAGAATACAAATCGTGCGTGTAAGTCGTTTCATACGTTGCCCTCCGTCTTACAGTGAAAAAAGTGTCTTACTTGCCTGCCAATGCTCTGCTCAGCCATACGCTGCCCACATCCAGAGCGGTGTAGAAGCCGGGCTTCTCACTCTTTTTGACCACACGGTCACGGCTTCTGGCGTTGGGATCGGTGAGCTGAAGCTGCACGGAAACACGAGTGGCGATATCTGCATCGCCCATTTTCTTGGTTTCCAGAACCTGAAGCATGATGATGTGGGAGTCGGCCATGGAGCCGTAATAGATCAGATTGTCTTTGCGCATCAGGGGATGGCCTTTGTACATGAGGATTTTTTCATCTGCCATGGTAATACCTCCTTTCCCAGAGAATGTGTGGATGGTAACAGATTGTAACTATTTTGTCAACCGAAATAGGGCATATCCGGAAGCGCTTCCAACCATTACCTAAAATAGCAGTAAGACGGAGGGGGAGTATGAAATGGAAAGAGGCTTTTGCCGTGGCAAAAGCCTCTTGGCTGGTTTACTTCTTGTCAAACAGGTAGCATCGCACCAGTTCCTGCAGAAGCTCGTCCCGATCCAACTTACAAATCATGCTGCGAGCATTGTTGTAGTTGGTGATATAGGTGGGATCTTCCGAGAGCAGGTAGCCGACGATCTGATTGATGGGGTTATAGCCTTTCTCATTCAGAGCGTCGAATACAAGGCGCAGCGTACGGCGCATATTCTGCTTGTCTTCGCTGGGGACAGTGAACTTAATGGTGTTATCCATCATGGTAATCGACCTCCTAATAAAGATTAGAGTTATTATAACCCAAAATTATGTTTGTGTAAAGCCCTGATTTGGATTTTTTTATCAGCGCAGGGAAGCACCCAGCTTTTCGCTGAGGGCGGACAGTACCTTGGTGACAACGCCTTCGGAGTCAGTGTCGGTCAGAGTGCGGTCATCGGCACGGAGCTCCAGAGAGAATGCCATACTCTTTTTGCCTTCGGGCACGCCGGTGCCACGATAGATATCGAACAGCTTCACGTTGCGCAGCAGCTTGCCTGCAGCGGCGGTGATCACGTCCTCCACCTGCGCCACGGTAACGGCCTCGTCACAGATCAGGGACAGGTCACGGGTGACACTGGGGTACTTGGGCAGGGGAGTATAGGTCACATCGGGCAGACGCAGATCAAACAGCTTGGTGAAGTTGATCTCAACACAGTACACATCCACATCCATGCCATAGTTCTTGGCGACCAGAGGATGGATCTGACCCATATAGCCCAGTTCCACGCCGTCGATGCTGACCTTGGCGCAACGGCCGGGGTGATAGGTGGGATTGTCGTTGACAGCAGTATAGCTTGCCTTTTTGACACGCAGGCCGGCAAAAACGGCTTCAAGCTGACCCTTCAGGGTGAAGAAGTTGACACCCTCGCCGTATGTGCCCATGACCAGCATCTTGGGCTCGGCGGGCAGTACCTGACCTTCAGTGGGCAGGTAGATCTTAGCCAGCTCATAAAGCTTGACGTTCTTGTTGTGATATGCATTGTTCCGGGACAGAATATCCAGCATGGAGGGCACGGCGATGGTGCGCATGATGGAGGTATCCTCACCCAGAGGGTTCTGAATCCGCAGAGCATTGCGCAGAGGGGAATCACCGGGCAGGCGGATCTGATCGAAGATCGCAGGAGAAACGAAGGAATAGGTGATGATCTCGCTGAAGCCCAGACTGCGGCACAGAGAGCCTGCCTTGCTCTCCATGATCATCTCGGGGCTGTAGCCGCCCTGAGTGGCGTTCTTGAAAGCAGTGGTGGGGATCTCATTATAGCCATACAGACGGCCCACTTCCTCTGCGATATCCGCCATCAGGTTCAGGTCGGGACGGAAGGAGGGGACGTGGATGGTGCGGCCTTCTACGGGGATCTCCAGACGATTCAGGTAGGAAACCATATCCATTTCACTGATGTTGGTGCCCAGCAAGCGGTTGATCTTCTCGGGCTCCAGCTCCAGACTCTTGGGATCGGGAACGTAATTGATGATATCAATGATGCCGTCCATTACATCGCCGCACTCCAGCAGCTCCACCAGCTCGCAGGCACGCTGCACAGCGGGAACGGTCATCATGGGGTCAAGGTTCTTTTCAAACTTGCCGGAGGACTCGGTACGCATACCCAGCGCCAGTGCGGTCTGACGAATAGAGGTACCGTTGAAGTTGGCAGACTCGAAGACAACCGTGGTGGTATCGTCCATAATCTCGGAATTCTCGCCGCCCATGATACCGGCAAGGCCGATGGGCTTATTCTCGTCAGCGATGACCAGCATACCGGGCTTCAGTTCACGAACATTGCCGTCCAGTGTGGTCAGGGTTTCGCCTTCCTCGGCTTCACGGACGATGATCTTGCCGGAACCTACATAGCGGTAGTCGAAAGCGTGCATGGGCTGGCCGTACTCCAGCATGACATAGTTGGTGATATCAACGATGTTGTTGATGGGGCGAACGCCGTTGGCACGGAGCCGCTGACGCAGCCACTTGGGGGAGGGAGCAATCTTAACATTCTTCACCATCCGGGAGGAGTAGCGGTTGCACAGATGCTCGGCGGGAACCTCTACATCCAGCATCTCATACATGGAGCCGGCATCGCTGCCCTTGACGACAGGTTCGTGGTGACGCATGGGCATATCAAAAGCGGCAGCAGCTTCACGGGCCAGACCGATGATGGAGTAGCAGTCGGGGCGGTTGTTGGTGATCTCGAAGTCAACAATGGTATCGTCATTGCCGATGACCAGATTGATGTCCTGACCCACGGTGCAATTCTCGTCGTTGAGAATCCAGATGCCGTCAAGAATAGCGTTAGGGTAGTCATTCAGGGTCAGACCCAGTTCCTCCAGACCGCAGAGCATACCGTTGGACTTGACGCCACGGAGCTTGCCCTTGGTGATGTGAACACCGCCGGGCAGGTAAGAATTGTGCAGAGCGGCGGGGACCAGATCGCCCTCGTGGACGTTCTGAGCGCCGGTGACGATCTGGACAGGCTCTTCCTGCCCTACATCCACCTGACACACCCACATATGGTCGGAGTTTTCGTGACGGACGATGGAAACGACCTTACCGACGACCACATTTTTGATCTCGGCATCCATCCGCTCGTAGGTTTCAACCTTCTGACCGGCAACGGTCATGGTTTCGACGAATTCTTTATCGGAAACGTGGGACAGATCCACGAATTCCTCATGCAGCCATTTTCTGTTCAGTTTCATGGTCGATCCCTCCTTTAGAATTGCTCAAGGAACTTGATGTTGTTATCGAAGATCAGACGCAGGTCGTTGATCTTCAGGCGGCCCATGGCCATACGCTCCAGACCCATACCGAAGGCGAAGCCGGAATACTTTTCAGGGTCTATGCCGCAGTTGGATAGCACGTCGGGGTGTACCATACCTGCACCCAGCAGCTCGATCCAGCCCTCGCCGTGGCAGGTGGGGCAAACATTGCCGTCTACCTCGCCGGTGCCGTGGCACTTGTGGCACTGCATATCCATTTCACAGCTGGGCTCGGTGAAGGGGAAGTGGTGGGGACGGAAACGCATCTGGGCATCCTCGCCGTAGATGGCACGCATAATGGTGATCAAAGCACCCTTCAGGTCGCCCATGGTGATGTGCTCATCCACCACCAGACCTTCGATCTGATGGAACATGGGGGAGTGGGTGGCATCAGCTTCGTCCTTGCGGAACACACGGCCGGGGGCCAGCATACACAGAGGGGGCTTGTGATCCTCCATGAAGCGGATCTGCATAGAGCTGGTCTGGGTACGCAGCAGAACAGTGTCCTCATCATTGAAATAGAAAGTGTCGCTGCGGTCACGGGAGGGGTGACCCTCCTCGATGTTCAGGCGGGTGAAGTTGTAGCTTGCCAGTTCCACCTCGGGGCCGTCAACCACGGTGTAGCCCAGACCTACAAAGATGTCCTTAACCTGCTGCAGCACCTGATTCATGGGGTGCTGATGACCCAGCTCCACAGCTTCGCCGGGGATGGTCACATCAATGGACTCAGATGCCAGCTTGGCTTCCAGTGCAGCGGCGCTGAGTGCGGCCTTGCGCTCCTCCAGCTTGGCTTCAATCTCGGCACGGACAGCGTTGGCCAGCTGGCCCATGACAGGCCGCTCCTCAGCGGAAAGCTTGCCCATCATTTTCAGCACGGCGGTCAGTTCGCCCTTCTTGCCAAGCCATTTGACACGCTGCTCGTCCAGAGCGGCGGTATTTTCCGCTGCGTCCAGAGCAGCCAGCGCATTTTGCTTGATCAGCTCTAATTGTTCTTTCATTATCTTTCCTCCTAAGAGTAATTTACAAAAAAATAAACCCTTCATCCCACATAACGGGACGAAAGGCATTCCTTCCGCGGTACCACCCACGATTCGCCGAAAACCGGCGCACTTTAAAAGCGCAAACACGCTCGCAACCTTTAACGGAGTTATCCGTCCGCACCTACTGTCATTTCAGGCGGCAGCTCCCGGGAGAAAGCCCAATATCGCACCCGAGCGGCTTTCACCCTCCCGCTCTCGCTAACGGCATGCTTTTGATATTAGACAGCCCATTCAATGCTTTTACATATAACATTGAAATATTAACATAGTTCCCACAAAATTGCAAGCATTTTTTCGTTTATTGTCCGCTTGACGGATACGCTTTGGGATGGTATGATATAGAAAATATGTTTGAATGAATGGGAGGGAAGCCCATGTATCAGCCTTTGGCGGACCTGCTGCGTCCGCAGACATTGGACGAAGTATACGGTCAGGAGCATATACTGGGGCAGGGGTCGATTCTGCGCCGTCTGATCGATTCCGGGAAAGTGCCGAATATGGTATTCTACGGCCCCAGCGGTACGGGAAAGACGACGGTTGCCAATATCATTGCCAAGCAGACCAACCGGACGCTGTACAAGCTTAATGCCACCACTGCATCCACTGCCGATATCAAGCAGATCGTGGCAGAGCTGGATACATTCATGGCTCCCAACGGTGCGCTGTTATATCTGGATGAGATCCAGTCCTTCAACAAAAAGCAGCAGCAGTCGCTGCTGGAGCATATTGAAAATGGCAAGATCACCTTGATTGCATCCACCACAGAAAATCCGTATTTCTACGTTTTTAACGCAATTCTAAGCCGTTCTACGGTGTTTGAGTTTAAGCAGATTTCCGCATCAGCGGCATTGCAGGCGGTGCGTCGTGCGGTATCTTTTATGGAAGAACGTACAGCGCTGAAAGCGATCCCTGAGGAAGGGGCGCTGGAGTACATTGCCGGTGCCTGCGGTGGTGACATCCGCAAGGTTCTGAATGCGGTGGAGGTGCTGTTCTCCGCCGGTGTGCCGGATGGAGATCGCTTACCTCTGACCTTGGCGGACGCAAAAATGGTGGCTCAGAAAAGCGCCCTTCGGGCGGATCGGGATGGGGACAATCACTACGATCTGCTGTCGGCTTTGCAAAAGAGCATCCGAGGTTCTGATCCCGATGCAGCCTGTCACTATCTGGCACGGTTGCTGGAAGTGGGGCAAATGCAGTCCGCCTGCCGCCGGCTGATGGTCATTGCAGCTGAGGATATCGGGCTAGCACATCCCCAAATTATCCCCATCGTCAATGCGGCGGTGGATATGGCGTTGAAGCTGGGAATGCCGGAGGCCCGGATTCCTTTGGGCGATGTGGCTGTTCTGATGGCGACCTCGCCGAAATCCAATTCCGGTCATATCGCACTGGATGCGGCGCTGGCTGATGTGAGAAAGGGGAAAGGCGGCGATTTTCCCCGTCATTTGCAGAATATGCACGCAGACAGCTATACCATGGAACGGGAGCAGGGATATCTGTATCCTCATGACTTTCCGGGGCATTGGGTGCAACAGCAGTACCTGCCGGATGAACTGGTTGGAACCACTTATTATGAGTATGGCCCCAATAAGCTGGAGCAGGCGGCGAAACAGTATTGGGAAGGTATCAAGGGGAAGTGAGTATGGATATTCAGATCGGAGATATTTTGACCATGAAAAAGCCCCATCCCTGTGGGGAAAAGCGCTGGCTGGTGCTTCGCACCGGAGCGGATCTGCGGCTGCGGTGCTTGGGCTGCGGCCATGAGGTCATGACGGCTCGATTTAAAGCGGAAAAGAATATCCGTACCATTCAGCATTCAGAAAATATCTCGACTTAATATTGCGGCAGCCGATGATTTCGGCTGCCACTTTTTTGCTGTCCGGGTGAAAATATGCCGCCGTGAATGCCTATCAGAGCGAGATTTGCGGCATAGAGCTTGTGATATTGCGACCGACTTTTTTGCTATGGGGCGGTAAACTGGTGGCACAGAGGAGGTGACCGGCGTGCCGCTGTATTTAGATGTATTCATACTGCTGAATTTTATGGTTGATTTGCTGCTGTTGGTTGCGACTAATCGGTTGTCAGGATATCCGCCCGGGTTGAAGCGGGCGGTACTGGCTGCGGCGTTGGGAGGGGTATATGGCGGCGCATGTATGGTGCCGGGATTTGCATTTCTGTCAGGTACACTGTGGCGCATCGTTAGTCTTGGACTAATGGCTGGCACTGCCTTTGGATTCTGCAAGGAATCACTGCGCCGTGCGGTTCTTTTTGTACTTTTGAGTTTGTCCTTGGGCGGTGTTGCGGTTGGATTAGAAAGCGGAAGCTTTTCATCTCTGGTACTGGCGGCATTGGGGATCTGTCTGATGTGTGTGTTTGGTCTGCGAGGAAGGCTGGGGTCTGAGTATGTACAAGTTCACATAGGGGATGTGCGAATGACCGCATTGCGGGATACAGGAAACACCCTGACCGATCCAATAACGGGACAGCAAATTTTAGTAGTTTCCGCTCATGTAGGTCAGCGTTTGTTGGGGGTATCGGTGGATGAGCTTTCCGACCCGGTGAAAGCGGTTGGTTGTGTGCCGGGCCTGCGGCTGGTTCCGTTCCATGCTGTAGGCTGCAGCGGTGGCGTGTTGCCGGTCAAACGATTTGAGAATGTGCAGATCGGTTCGTGGAGCGGAAGTTGCCTTGTGGCCTTCGCCCCCAATGAGCTGGGACAGGGGAAAAACTATGAAGCACTGACGGGAGGGGCATTATGAGAGGTATCGTCATGGAATTTTTATCGTGGATCGGGCTGGTGCCTAAGCAGGGAATCTTCTACATTGGAGGCAGTGATATACTGCCTGCGCCGCTGAAGGGGCAGGAGGAACAGGATGCGCTGGAATTGCTGGAACGGGGGGACGAGAGTGCCAAGCAGCTTTTGATTGAGCATAATCTACGGCTAGTGGTGTATATCTCACGCCGATTTGAGAATACGGGTGTCAATTTGGAGGATCTGATCTCCATTGGCACCATCGGTCTGATCAAGGGCATCAATACTTACCGCCGGGATAAGAACATTAAGCTGGCAACCTATGCTTCCCGGTGCATTGAAAATGAAATTCTCATGCACATCCGCAAGATTGCAAACCAGAAAACGGAGGTTTCTCTGGATGAGCCCATCAACATGGATTATGACGGCAATGAGCTGTTGCTGTCGGATATTTTGGGCACCGATGAGGACATGATCATGCGACCGTTGGAGGAGGATGTAGATCTGTGCGTTCTGCGGCAGGCGTTGCGCCAACTGCCGGAGCGAGAGCGTGAGATTGTTGAAATGCGGTTCGGCTTAGCGGGCCGAAAAGAACTGACGCAAAAAGAAGTGGCGCAGAAAATGGGGATTTCCCAATCCTACATATCCCGGCTGGAAAAGAGAATCATGCTAAGACTGCGCAAAGAAATGATCCGGCAGACAAGTTGCGCTTGACATTTCCAATCGATATGATAAAATCGATATAGAATTTTATCGATAAAAAATCGTATCGAAAGGGAGCGGTTCTATGGAGCGCAAGGAGATATCAAAATCCGTTTTGAAGCGTCTGCCGGGTTATCTGGCTTATCTGAAGAGCCTGCCGGAGGGATCATCAGCCTACATTTCCGCCACGGCGCTGGCCAATGCCTTGGGTATGGGCGAGGTGCAGGTTCGCAAAGACCTTGCTATGGTCTGCGACGAGGGTCGCCCTAAAATCGGCTACCCCAGATCGGTGCTGATTGATGATATCGAGCAGTTTTTGGGCTACGATAATACCACCGATGCGGTGATTATCGGCGCAGGCAAGCTGGGGCAGGCACTGCTGGGATACAGCGGCTTTGCGGCTTACGGCTTGAATATTCTGGCGGCTTTTGATGTGGCTCCCCAGGCTGAGCAGACCGAGGATGGCAAACCTATTTATCATATCAGTCAATTGGAGAGTTTCTGCCGCACCCACAAGGTGCTCATGGGTATTATTACCGTGCCCGGAGAACACGCCCAGAGTGTGTGCGATCAGTTGATCGACTGTGGCATCAAGGGCATCTGGACCTTTGCGCCTACCCATTTGGAGGTTCCGTCCAATATTCTTGTCCAGCATGAGAATATGGCAACGTCCTTGGCGGTGCTGAGTATGCACCTGCAGGCACAGATGAAAAAGTAAAAAATGATCACCGTGCCGGAAATTCGGCACGGTGATTTCTGTATCAGTCCATCTTCTTTTTTGCATATACAAAAAGGATCACAACGGTTCCGAGAATCACGACCAGAATCATTATGATTACGATCATTTTGTTGTTATGATCGGCTTTTTGCTGCGTGGGTTCAGGGGAGGTGGCAGTGGGGTGCGATGGTTCTGTTGCTTCGACGACAGGAATATCCGGGCCAATGCGCTGTTCAACCTGCGTTAGCATCTTTCCAATCACATCCTGAATGGTTACGGTTGACCAATCGGAGATTCTGTACTGCTTCAGGGTTGTCCGCAGGGCTTGCAGTTCCTCGTCGGTGGAGTCTCGTAGGAAAAGCTCAATGGTTTCGTTGATATAGTCAGTATCATTGTAACGAACACTGAGGGTCTGGAAGAATAGACGGGGATCATTAGAAAAAGCAGACTTGATTGCGGGTGGGAAGTGATTCGAAATCAGTAAAGCGGCGTTGTGAAGGATGGTCAGAGCTTCGGCGGACTCTTTGAGTTCCGCTCTTTGCAGTGCATTCTTTAATTCGGTTTTGTAGGCTGAAAAATCCTCGCGGCCAAAGGCTTTTCGGTTATTGGCTAAGCCATAGCCAATTTCTGCAATGGCTCGATAGTCTTCCTGTCCCAGAGCGGTGGCAAATTGATCCGGCCCGGCGGCGAACAGCTCATAAAGTGTGGGGTAGTAATAGGCATCTGCGTTTTCTCTGTCTTTGATCAGCGTGTGGAAGTCAACATTGGCGGGGTCTTCACGGAGTATGGCTTTGGTTACTTCAAGGCGAAGAAGATCGATCGAACGCCGAATCCCATCATCCGGCCAGTCGGCTTCTGCGTTGGATGCAAGCTGTGCGTCCAGAGCGTCCAGCTGATTTGCGTCAAGTCCATGGGTCAGTGCAGCTCCAATGGTAGCCTCGTCACCGATAATGCCGATGCATTCCAGAAACAGATAGTGATTCTCCTGATAAAATGCTTGCATTTGTTCATAACAGGTCCGCCCCAAGGAGCTTGGTGCGTTGATGGCACCGTAGATCTCGCTTAGGAGAATGCCCATTTTGAAAACATACAACACATCCAATTCAGCAGGTGATGCGGAAGTGCTCATTTGGTTCAAAAGACTGGCATAGTCTGAAAAGTTATCCTCGTATGCCTGGTTCAGATATGGGAAGAAGCTGATCGCTTTATGGATGGGCATTTTCGAGAACTCCGTTATGAAATGCTCCGGTGCTAAGGCAAATGCTTCGCTAAGCATCCAATAATATTCATCGTCTGCATAACCGAATTCCAGATGCATCCGTGAAAGTAAAATACTGACATCAATATCTGTGTGACCGGCGACGTACTGTTTTAATTCGATAGCTTCTCTGATCACCCGGCTCATGGCCCGGGTTTCCTCCGTTGCCCAGTCGGCACTTTCGTCATTCAAAAGCTGTGCATCCAGTTTATCCAGACCATTGTCATCAAGATCGTACAACAATGCCTGCGTCATTTTTGTGATAACAAAATATGATGATTTCTGATGATCCAGTGTCAGAAGAAATAGGTATGGATTATTCCAATATGCAGATTGGACGTTTGTGTGGGATTTCGAAGGAAAGTTATTCAAAAGCGTGCAAGAACCACATATCAAATTACTGCACCGAAGGATACTGATGGTATTCGCCAGCGCAGAACCGGGCTCGGTTTGGGCAAGTTGTTCCGCTAAGTAATCCTCTAGAACGGTATAGTCGCGGTTTTTATACTCCTGTTCGACGGATAGATAAAAGCCGTGATGAAGGATGGTATCCGTATCTTCCTTTGATAATTCCGCAATAAAACGCTCGGGATCGGCATCGAAGGTCTCCCCGACCTCGATATGGTATTTCTCGGCCAGCATACCATCAAGGGTTTGGTATCGAATGAACAGATCGTGATAGTCGATGTTCTCCGGCTCTGCCAGTACCGGCGTTACTAAAGCGAAAATTAGCAGGATGCACAGAAAAATACTTGTCCATTGTTTCATGAATCCTCACCTCCACTTGTTAATCTATTATACAGTAATAACCAGTAAATGTAAACTACAAGTTTATAAATAACGCACCGCTGAAGCGGTGCGTTTGCGTTATAAAGCAGGATCAAGAGAGCGGATGGCGTTTTTGATTTTCTGTCCGTCATAGCCCGCGGAAACGGCTTGCCGGTAGTAGTGTTCATAATCATCCCGCTCATCCAGCAGGGCGCAGCAGATGGCGGCAGTTGCCAGCGGCTGAGGCATTTTAGGGTCGATTTCAATAGCTTGTTCGGCATAATCCAAAGCCTGACAGTATTCACCTCGCCGGAAGTACAGGGCGGAAAGGTTGTTCCAAGCAAAGGCGTTGTGTTCATCCACTTTAATGGCGTTTAAGTAGGCCGCCTCCGATGCTTCGTAATCGCCCATTCGCTGGTAGCAAAGTCCCATGTTGGAATACAGGGTGCTGCATGGGCGGATGCGGGCGGCAGCGTCGTATTGCCGAATGGCTTCTTTATATTGACCCACATCGTCAAGGCACAAGGCTGTGAACACAGTGACAGAATAAAGATCGCCACTGCGCTGACACTCCTTACGCAGCTTTTCCAGTTTGGCAAGGCCGGAGGAGGGCTTGTTGCGGTTATAGTCATGGACTGCATCGTAAAACTTCTTTTCCAGCTTCGGCTCCTCGGCAAAAGGATTTTGAATAAACTGGCTGTATGCTTTCTGGTACAGGGCTTTTTTGTTGACTGGCGGTGCCTTTTTAGCAGGCTTCAGCATGGCGAGCACCGCACCTGCGATGATGAGAATGCAGCGCACCAGATTGCCGCTGTCCAGTTTTTTGTGGACGATGATTTCGTAGGCAAGTAACCCTATCGCAGCTACGATCACAAGGCTGAGCAGGATATATCGTAAGGCTTTCATTAAAATGCGCTCCTTATGTTTTTATTGCATTATAAATTGATATGAGTAAAAAGTCAAAGGACAAAATATGAATAATGAAACCTAATAACCATTTTCTGTGATATGATAGGTGAAAGCGCTTTCAAAGCACGTTAGGAGCGATGGCGAAATGAGGGAAGAAAAGGCGATACAAAAAGTGAAAAACAGGGACCCGGATGGGTTGCAGGCACTGATGGACCGGTACATACCCTATGTATCCCAGCATGACGAAAAAGCCCAGCTTTCGCTGACTATTTTCGTCAAGCAAAGCGGCGGCTCGGATGAGCCGCCGCAACTTTTTTACTTACCGGGCTTGAAGCTGTCCTTCAGACCGACGGAGCGGTTGAAAACCAGATGCTCGGGAGTGCTGTCCTTGCTGTCGGGGCAGAAGTAGCCCAGACGCATGAACTGATAGGAGCTGGGGGCCTTGGCACTTGCCAGGCTCTTTTCCAACTTACAGCCGGTCAGAACCTCCAAAGAATTGGGGTTCAGGCAAGCAAGGAAGTCTTTACCTGCGGCATCGGGGTCGGGATCGTTGAAAAGGTTATCGTACTGGCGAACCTCAGCTTCCACGCAGTCGTTGGCATCCACCCAGTGGATGGTAGCACCTTTGACCTTACGGCCGTCGGCAGGATCACCGCCACGGGATTCGGGGTCATAGGTGGCCAGAACCTCGACCACATTGCCGTTCTCGTCAGTGACACAGCCGGTACACTTGATCAGGTAGGCACCCTTCAAGCGGCACTCAGGACCGTCGGGGTACAGACGCTTGTACTTGGGAATGGGCTGGGCGAGGAAGTCGTCAGCCTCGATCCACAGATTCCGGGAGAAGGAAACCTCACGAGTGCCGTCCTCGGGACGGTTGGGGTTATTCTCCACGGTGACGGTTTCGGACTGACCCTCGGGATAGTTGGTGATGGTCAGCTTCACAGGCTTCAGCACCGCCATAACACGCTGAGCGGTTTCGTTCAGATCCTCACGCAGGCAGAACTCCAAAAATGCGTAGGGGATGGTATTGGGACTCTTGGCGACGCCGACTCGCTCGCAGAAATTGCGGATAGAAGCGGGGGTATAGCCACGGCGGCGCAGACCACACAGGGTGGGCATCCGGGGATCATCCCAGCCGGAAACATAGCCATTCTCCACCAGCGCTCTCAGCTTGCGCTTGGACAGAACAGTGTGGTCGATGCCCAGACGTGCAAACTCGATCTGCCGGGGGTGATGCTCAATGCCGGTGTTTTCCACGACCCAGTTGTACAGAGGACGGTGGTTTTCAAACTCCAGAGAACACAGGGAGTGGGTGATACCCTCCAGTGCGTCCTGAATGGGGTGGGCAAAGTCGTACATGGGATAGATGCACCACTTATTACCCTGACGGTGATGATGCATATGGCGGATACGGTAGATGACCGGATCACGCATATTGAAGTTACCGGAGGCCAGATCGATCTTAGCACGCAAGGTATACTTGTTGTCCTCAAATTCACCGGCACGCATCCGGCGGAACAGGTCAAGGCTTTCCTCCATGGGGCGCTCCCGGTAGGGGGAGGTGGCAGGGGTTTCGGTATCGCCACGGCATTCCTTGAACTGCTCGGGAGTCAGCTCACAGACGTAAGCCAGACCCTTCTTAATGAGAACTTCCGCCAGCTCGTAGGTCTTTTCGAAGTAATCGGAGCCGTAGAAGAACCGATCGCCCCAGTCAAAGCCCAGCCAGTGGATATCTTCCTGAATGGCTTCAACGAACTCCACATCTTCCTTGGTGGGGTTGGTGTCGTCCATACGCAGGTTGCACAGGCCGTTGTACTTCTCGGCGGTGGAGAAGCTGATGGTCAGAGCCTTGCAGTGACCGATGTGCAGGTAGCCGTTGGGCTCCGGCGGAAACCGGGTGTGAACGGTCTGGCCGGCGTAGCGGCCGCCCTCGGCGATATCCTCGTCTATGAATGCGTGGATGAAATTTTTGCTTTCAGTGATTTCAGCCATCGTAAATTACCTCTCTTGCTTAAAGTTTACAGTTCATTATAACCCATCGTTTCCTATTTTGCAACCAAAATTCCATGTCAGATATACATTTTTACAAATCTCTGTGACAGTATGTAAATATTATGAAAACTATTTTCGTTTTTTGAGAAATTGTGGTTGTCATTTGGCCCGACTTATATTAAAATAGGGAGGATACGAAAGAAGGAGAGGATACCTTTTGAACGACATTAAATATAAACGCATTCTCCTGAAGGTCAGCGGCGAAGCCCTGGCCGGTAAGGAAGGTACGGGTCTGGATTTTACCATTCTGCACAGCGTTTGCGCTTCCATTAAGGAATGTGTGGACATGGGTGTTCAGGTTGGATTGGTCATTGGTGGTGGCAACTTCTGGCGTGGTGTCAAGAACGGTGCCGGTAAACTCCAGCGCTCCCACGGCGATGCTATGGGTATGCTGGCAACCGTGATGAACGCCATTGCGGTGGCGGACGTTCTGGGCCAGCACGGTCTGGATGCCCGGGTTCTGACCGCTGTTGAAATGAATAAGTTTGCGGAATACTTTACCAGAGATACCGCTGAGCGGTACTTAAATGAGGGCAAGGTTGTTCTGTTTGCTGCAGGCACTGGCAATCCCTATTTCTCCACTGATACCGGCGCAGTGCTCCGGGGCGTGGAGATCGAGGCAGATGCTATTCTGATGGCGAAGAATGTGGATGCCATTTATTCCGCCGATCCCAAGAAAGATCCTAACGCCATTCGCTATTCTCAGCTGACCTACGGCAAGGTGCTGGAGGACAACCTGAAGGCGACCGATATCACTGCTATGGCACTGGCCATGGACAACGATATGACTATGGTCTGCTTCGGCCTGGACGAGGAAAACAGTATTGTACGCGTGGTGCGCGGCGAAGCCATCGGCACCACCGTTAAGAATCATTTTTAAGGAGGACGCTTTTATGGCAGTCGATTTTAAGGAATACGGAAGAAGAATGGAAAAATCTCTGGATCATCTGGCAGAGGAATTCGGCGCTGTTCGTGCAGGCCGTGCCAATGCAAAGGTTCTGGATCGCATTACGGTGGAATACTATGGTAGTGAAACTGCCCTCAATGGCGTTGCGACCATTTCCTCTCCCGATGCCCGTACGCTGGTGATTCAGCCCTGGGATACCAAGCTGTTGAAGGATATCGCCAAGGCTATTCAGATGTCCGATCTGGGCATCAATCCCCAGAATGACGGTCGTGTGATCCGTCTGACCTTCCCCCAGCTGACCGAGGATCGCCGTAAGGATCTGGTCAAGCAGGTTAAGAAGTACGCAGAAGATGCCAAGGTCGCCATGCGTAATATTCGCCGTGACGGCATGGACTATGTTAAGAAGCTGAAGAAGAATTCCGAGATCACCGAGGATGAGCAGAAGAAGGCTGAAAAGGATCTGCAGGATATGCTGGATAAGTATATCAAGAAGGTCGATGAGGCTATGGCCGCCAAGGAAAAGGAATTGATGGCGATCTAATATCGTATTTTTCATTACAAGGAGGGGCATCGCCCCTCCTTGTAATGGCACTACATTATCATTTTATAGAAAGGGGTGCTCGCAATGGCACTTTCTGATATGGAAAAATTGGCGCCCCCTCAGCACATTGCTATTATTATGGATGGCAACGGCCGCTGGGCGAAGCAGCGGGGGCTGCCCCGAACAGCCGGTCACAAGGCCGGTGGCGAAACGTTCCGTCGTATCGCCAATTATTGCCGTGAGATCGGCGTGAAATATCTGACAGTCTACGCTTTTTCCACTGAGAACTGGAAACGTTCTGAGGAGGAAGTGGGCGGCATTATGCTCCTGTTGGAGCGGTATCTGACGGAAGCCTTGCGGGATATGGAGAAAAACGGCGTCCGTTTTCACTTTTTTGGTGATCTGAGCCGCCTGAGTCCTAAGCTGCGCAAGCTGTGTCTGGATACCCAGAGCAGATCCTCTCAATACCATGAGGTTCAGGTGAATTTCTGCCTGAATTACGGTGGTCGGGATGAGATCGTTCGAGCCGCCAGAGCCTTTGCCGCAGACGTTGCCGCCGGACGGCGGACGGCTGATAGTCTGACTGAAGCTGAATTTGAAAATTATCTCGATTCCGCCGGCGTACCTGATCCGGAGCTGGTGATTCGTCCTTCCGGCGAATTGCGCACCAGTAACTTCCTGCCGTGGCAGAGCGCCTATTCGGAATTCGTGTTTATGAATGTCCTGTGGCCTGATTTTGGACCGGAGGATCTGGATAGAGCTATTGAGGAATATCACCGGCGCAATCGCCGTTTTGGAGGAACGTAAAAAATGTTGAAAAGAACGATCGTCGGTCTGGTTTTGATCCCGGTGCTGTTTATTGTCGCACTGTGGGCACCTGAAATCGTACTGACTGTGTTCGTAGGCGTATTTTCCGCCATTGCGGTTAATGAGCTGTTGTACAATACAAAACTGGTGCGGCATCGGCGTATGCTGCTGTACACCATGGTTATGGCGTTCCTTGTGCCGCTGTGGTGCCATTATGGTTATTCCTATCCTGCTGCATTGGTGGGCATACTGCTGTTCTATGTGGCGCTGTTTGCAGAACTGATGCTGTCCCATACGAAGGTTCCGTTCTGTCAGGCGGCGATGTGTATGGCAGCTGGTCTGGTGGTTCCGTACCTGTTTTCTGCCCTATCCAGGATCGTTTTGATGGACGAAGGGCGATATTTTATCATGCTGCCCTTTGTTGTTGCATTTGCCTCGGATATCGGTGCGTATTTTGCAGGCGTAACGCTGGGCAAGCATAAGCTGTGCCCCGTCATCAGCCCCAAAAAGACAGTTGAAGGATTGATCGGCGGTTTGTTGCTGGCGATTCTGGGCATGGTAGTATATGGACTGATCCTGCAGTATGGCTTTGGCTTCAAGGTCAATTACTTCTTTGTGGTGATCTATGGTCTGATTGGTGCGCTGGGTGGCGTCTTCGGTGACCTGAGCTTCTCCGTGATCAAGCGCCAGACCGGTATCAAAGACTATGGTTATTTGATCCCCGGTCACGGCGGCATTCTGGATCGATTTGATTCTGTGATCGTAGTTGCTCCACTGGTGGAGGCACTACTGCTGATTCTGCCTATGGCAGTGAGATAAGGTGAGATTTATGGTCAAATGTGTCAGTATTTTAGGCTCTACCGGCTCTATCGGCCGTCAGAGCCTTGATATTATCAGCCGTATGGATGGCATTCGTGTTGCCGCCCTGACTGCCGGAACTAGTGTTGAGCTGATGGCTCAGCAGTGCCGCCAGTTTCAGCCTGAGCTGGCTGTGATGGCAACGGAAGAAGCGGCCAATGCTTTGCGCAACGAAATTTCTGACCTTCCTACCCGGATCGGTTGGGGTGAAGCTGGACTGATTAAGGCGGCTTCCATCGAAAGCGCCGACTGTGTGATCACGGCAGTGGTTGGCATGGTGGGGCTGAAGCCTACGCTGGCTGCTATTCGTGCCGGAAAGCGGATCGGCCTAGCCAACAAGGAAACACTGGTCTGTGCCGGTGAGCTGGTGATGGCTGAAGCAGAAAAATATGGTGTAGAGATCATTCCTGTTGACTCGGAGCATTCCGCCATTTTCCAATGCCTGATGGGCTCTCACAGCCCCAAGGAGGTCAGCAAGCTGATCTTGACCTGCTCCGGCGGCCCGTTCTTCGGTATGACAAAAGAACAGCTTACCAACGTTACGAAAGCTGACGCACTGAAACACCCCAACTGGAAGATGGGTGCTAAGATCACCATCGACTGCGCTACATTGATGAACAAGGGTCTTGAGGTCATTGAAGCCATGAGACTGTACCGGATGCCTTTGGAGCAGGTAGATGTGGTGATCCATCGTCAGAGTATCGTCCACAGCTTTGTGGAATATGTGGACGGTGCGGTGATGGCGCAGCTTGGCGCACCGGATATGCGTTTGCCCATTCAGCTGGCTTTGACTTATCCGGAGCGGACGGATTGTCCGGTTGACAAGCTGGATCTGACCACCTGCGGTGCGCTGACCTTTACCAAGCCGGATATGGAGAATTTTCCATGTCTTGCACTGGCTCGTCGCTGCGCCCAAATGGGCGGTACTGCCTGCGCCGCCATGAACGGCGCCAACGAGGAAGCGGTTGCGTTGTTCCTGGATGATAAGATCGGTTTCTATGATATTTATGAGCTGGTCAATCGGGCGGTGGAGGAGGTTCCCAATGTGATGGAGCCCACGCTGGAGGATGTTTTGGAGGCAGACCGCCTTGCTCGTCAGTCTGTCCGAAATAATTTTGAAAAAAGGTAGCGAGGACGTTTCATGTCAGGTTTTGGTTCCGTTTTATTTGCGATCTTATTGTTCAGTATTTTGATTTTTGTCCATGAGCTGGGACATTTTCTGGCTGCGAAAGCGTCCGGTGTTCAGGTAAACGAGTTTGCCATGTTCATGGGCCCTGCCATTTTTAAGAAAAAAGTAGGGGAGACCCTGTATTCCATTCGATGCATTCCACTTGGCGGTTACTGCGCCATGGAGGGCGAGGATCAGGATACGGATAACCCCCGTTCTTTCCAAAAGGCGGCATGGTGGAAGCGGTTGATCATTCTGGTTGCCGGTGCTGCAATGAATTTCTTGTTTGGAATTTGGTTCTTTGCGATCTTTTTTATCCCGGTCAAGGAAGTTGGAACGCCTGTGATCACCGAGTTTACGGACTGCTGCACCTTCAACAACCAAGCCGGTTTGCACCTTGGTGATGAGATTGTGGAGATTGACGGTGAGAAGATTTATGTCGCATCTAATATTTCTACCCTGTTTAGCCTGAACGGCACCGGCACCCACGATATCGTGGTGGTGCGTGATGGCGAGCGTATCGAGTTTGAAGATTTTACTATGGCTCATACCCACAAGGATGAGAACGGCCAGGAGTATTTGCACTATGGTATTGCCATGGGCAAGGAAGATGCTACATTGGGCGTGAAGCTGAAAACGGTTTGGAATACCACCATCGATAATGTGCGCAATGTGCGGCTGAGTCTGCAAATGCTGTTTACCGGCAAAGCCGGATTTGCGGATCTGTCCGGCCCTGTGGGTATCGTGGATATGATGAGCGATGTTGCCACTTCTGCGGAAAGCTGGACCGATGCAGCGTTGAGTCTGCTGTATTTCGGCGGCTTCCTTGCGGTCAATCTGGGCGTGATGAATTTGCTGCCCATTCCTGCGCTGGACGGTGGCCGGGTGGTGGCATTGCTGCTGACGACTGCCATTGAAAGCGTTATAAAGAAGAAGATTGATCCTAAATTTGAGGGCTATATCCATGCGGCGGGTATGATCCTGCTGTTGGGTTTGATGGCCGTGATCATGTTTAAAGATATCTTTACCATTTTTAAGGGGTGATACCGATGACAAGACAGATACAGGTCGGCGGTGTAAAGATCGGCGGAGGAGCACCTGTGGCGATCCAGTCTATGCTGAACACCAAAACAACTGATGTGGAAGGTTCCTTGCGGCAGATTCGCCAGCTTCAGACTGCGGGGTGCCAGATCGTCCGTTTGGCGGTTCCTAATATGGAATCTGCTCGGTCTTTTGCAGAAATTTGCAAGCAAAGTGAGCTGCCGCTGGTTGCGGACATCCACTTTGACTACAAGTTGGCTATCGCTGCGGCTGAAGGTGGTGCCTCCAAAATTCGCATCAATCCCGGCAATATCGGCGGCGAAGATCGGGTTCAGGCTGTGGTGGATGTGTGCAAAGATAAGCACATTCCCATCCGCATCGGTGTCAACGGCGGTAGCCTGGACAAAAAGCTGCTGGAAAAGTATGGTCATCCCACTGCAGAAGCACTGGTGGAAAGTGCCTTCCAGCACCTTGAATTGCTGGAAAAGTACTGTTTTTATGATACTTGTGTGTCTATGAAGTCTTCTACGGTTCCTACTATGGTGGCAGCTGCCCGTTTGTTCCGTAGCAAGTGCGACTATCCGCTGCATATCGGTGTGACGGAAACCGGCCCGGTGCGGCAAGGCTTGATCAAGTCTGCAATGGGCATTGGTTCTCTGCTGCTTGATGGCATCGGTGATACAATCCGGGTTAGTCTGACGGATGATCCCGTGGAGGAAGTCTATGCTGCAAAGGACATTCTGAAAGCGGCTGGACTGCGCAAGGAGGGTGTGAATATCATTTCCTGTCCTACTTGCGGACGTACTCGCATTGACCTGATCGGTTTGGTTAATCAGGTAGATGCAGCTCTGAAGGACTGCCAGAAGCCCATTACCGTTGCGGTCATGGGCTGCATCGTCAACGGCCCAGGCGAAGCCCGGGAGGCGGATATCGGCATCGCCGGCGGCGATGGCTGGGGCACTATTTTTGAAAAAGGAGAGCAGGTGGAAAAGCTGCCTTACGATGAGCTTTTGCCCGCTCTGCTCAAGAGAATTGAAGCAATGTAATTTCGATAAGGGCGGAGGATTCCGCCCTTATCTTTCACTGAATTTGAGGTACTTATGAGTGAGCAACTGAACTTTTTCGATATGTTTCGGGATTATGAGCCGGAGGGGGAGATTGGGACATTATTATCCCAGACTCGGATTCTGGGCGCAAATATTGAGCACAGCAGACGGCATATTGAGCTAATTATGTTCTCCCGGGACTATATTCCCCAGCGATATATAAATGAAGCGGTCAGTGCAGTTTGCTCGCTGTACCATCTAGGGTCACTGGAGCTGAAATTGCAGCATCCTTCCGATCAGCTTCAGAAAATGGAATCGGATGAGTTGCGTGACCTGTTTGTTGCGGAGAACTCCATGGCCCGTGGCTCTCTGGCTGGTGCGAAATGGCAATGGCAGGGGAATGAATTGACTGTTTACCTAAAAGGTAATGGTAAAAAAGCACTGGAAGAAAGTGCAACTAAAATCACCCGCATTTTGAGCGAGCGGTTCGGTACCGATGTGTCCATTCGCTTTGAAGCGGGAAATGCCTTGGAGGGACAGGCTCTGTTTGATGCCATGGAACGTCTGCGCAGTTCGATGATCGTAGAGGGGCCGACAGCCGCTGCAGCGCCTAAGAAAGAAGCGCCTGCGCCTGTGGTGACGGATACAGTGTATGGTAAGCCCTTCAAGGGTGCAACTGTCCCCATGAAGGACATTGATCTGAACATGGGCAACGTGATTGTGGAGGGCAAGGTCTTTGCTATTGATCACAAGGATCTACCCAAGCGTAACGCTGTAGTTATTAAATTTGATATGACAGACAATACATCCTCCATCCGTATCAGCCGTTTCCTTGAAAAGAAGGAGGCCGAGCCGATTTTGAAGGGTGTAAATGTGGGCTCTATTGTCCGGGTTATGGGTCGGCTGATGATTGATAACTTCTCTAATGAAATGGTCTTGAAGCCAAATGCCATTATGTCCGGCACTATGCCCAAGCGGAAGGATACGGCTACCGGCGAAAAGCGTGTGGAGCTGCATCTGCATACGGTTATGAGCAATATGGACGCACTGACCAGCACCAAGGCTGCTATCAAGCAGGCGGCGGCATGGGGACATAAGGCCATTGCCATCACGGATCACGGCTGTGTCCAGTCCTTTACAGATGCACTTCATGTGGTCGAGGACTGGAAAGGTGCGCCCAAGGTGGCCGGCACAGACGAAACCATCAAGATTTTGTATGGTTGCGAGGGCTATTATATCAACGATGTGGATGACCGTCTGGCGGTTCATGGCAGTGCCAATATGTCCTTCGATGAAGAATACGTAAGCTTTGATTTGGAAACCACCGGTCTTTACCGCCATGATACCATTATCGAGATCGGTGCGGTGCGCATGAAGAATGGCGTGGAGGTCGAGCGTTTCCAGACCTTTGTTGATCCGAAACGGCGGCTTCATCCAAAGGTTGTGGAGCTGACCGGAATTACCGATGACATGGTCAAGGGTGCGCCGACAATCAAGGAAATCTTGCCTAAGTTCCGGGAATTTGTTGGCGACAGTGTTTTGGTTGCCCACAATGCGGACTTTGATGCTAATTTTATTCGCCGCGCCTGTGAGGATCAAGGAATTGATTGGCACATGACCTATGTGGATACCTTGGCTATCTCCCAGTGCCTGATGCCTGAACTCGGAAAGTTTAAGCTGGATATTGTGGCGAAGAAATTCGATCTTGCGGATTTTAACCACCATCGAGCAGGCGATGACGCACTGGTTTGTGGTCGTATCGCCGGTCGGCTGTTCCAAATGCTCAAGGAGCGTGGGATCGAGGATATACAGTCTATTAATGATGCCATGCTACCTCTGCGGCCTGTCCACCGACAGGAAACTGTCAGATGTGAACATATCGTTTTGTTTGCTAAAAATCAGGTAGGACTTCGGAATTTGTATCGTTTGATCTCCGAATCTAACCTGAAATTCTATAAAAAGTTCCCTCGTATTTTCAAATCCGAGCTGCTGAAATACCGAGAGGGACTAATCATCGGATCTGCTTGTGAGAATAATGAACTGTTTCAGGCAGTGCTTTCCGGCAAGAGCAATGAGGAATTGCAGCGAATTGCATCCTTCTATGATTATCTGGAAGTCCAGCCAGTTTGTAACAACCGTTTCATGCTCCGTCCTCGCAAGGTTGACAAGGATGGCAAGGAAGTGGAGCCGCCCATTGCATTGAATGAGGATCAGCTTCGTCAGTTCAATCGGGAGGTTGTGGCGCTGGGACAGCAGATGGGTAAGCTGGTGGTTGCCACCGGTGACGTTCACTTCCTGAACCCGGAGGATGAGATTTTCCGTCATATTTTGCTGGCGACCAAGGGCTTTGCGGATGCGGATAAGGATAACCCTCTGTACTTCCGCTCAACAGACGAAATGTTGGAGGAATTCTCCTATCTGGGTGAAGAAAAGGCAAGGGAAATTGTGGTTACCAACCCCAATCTGATAGCAGATATGTGTGAAACTCTGCGCCCAGTGCCTCACAATCTGTTCGCGCCATCCATTGAGAATTCTGTGGAAGACCTAAAATCCCTTGTTTACGGCAAGCTCCACCGGCTTTACGGTGAGAATCCCCCGGAGCTGTTCGTCAAGCGTGTGGAAACAGAGCTGAACGACATCATCAACTGCCACTACGATGTGATCTATATGTCCGCCCAGAAGCTGGTGCAGAATTCGTTGGAAAACGGTTATCTGGTTGGCTCCCGTGGTTCGGTCGGTTCGTCTATCGTGGCGTATATGTCCGGCATTACGGAGGTTAATTCTTTCCCGCCCCACTATCGCTGTCCGAATCCAGACTGCAAGCACACCATTCTGGATGTGCCCAAGGGATTCAACTGCGGTGCGGACTTGCCCGATGCGGAGTGCCCCAAGTGCGGCGCAAAGCTGGAAAAGGACGGTTTTAACATTCCGTTTGAAACCTTCCTTGGTTTCGGCGGTGACAAGGTGCCGGATATTGACCTGAATTTCTCCGGTGAATATCAGGCTCGAGCCCATGCTTATTGTACGGAAATGTTCGGAAAATCCCATGTTTTCCGTGCGGGTACCATTGGTACGGTGGCAGAAAAGACTGCCTTTGGTTATGTCAAAAAATATATGGAGGGCAAGGGCCAGACTGTTCCTGCGCCTGAAATGAACCGACTGGCATCCGGCTGTGTGGGCGTGCGCCGTACCACAGGCCAGCACCCCGGCGGTCTGGTTGTTATTCCGCAGGAAAATGAAATTTGGGATTTCTGCCCGGTACAGCACCCGGCAGACGACCCCAACTCCGATCAGATCACCACCCATTTTGAATACCATTCCATGGAGGAAAACCTCTTAAAGCTGGATATGCTGGGCCATGATGACCCCACTATGATCCGCATGATGGAAGATATGACCGGTGTGGATGCAAAAACCATTCCGCTGGATGACAAAAAGACCATGTCTATTTTTACTTCCTCCAAGGTGCTGGGGTATGAGGACGATAAGCTCCTTGGCCCCACCGGTGCTGTTGCGGTGCCGGAGTTTAATACTCGCTTCACCCGTGGAGTTTTGCTGGATACCATGCCTACGAAGTTCGACTTCTTGGTGCGGATTTCGGGTTATACCCACGGAACGGACGTGTGGCTGGGCAATGCCCGGGATCTGATTACCTCCAAGACGGCTACGGTGGATGGCACCATCGGCTGTCGTGACGATATTATGATTTACCTGATATCCTGTGGTATGCCGGAAAAGCGTGCCTTTAAGATCATGGAGTCTGTTCGTAAGGGTAGGGGACTGCCGGATGGTGCGGAGCAGGAAATGATCGATGCCGGCGTTCCCGACTGGTATATCGGCTCCTGTAAGAAGATCAAGTACCTGTTCCCCAAAGCGCACGCTGTGGCTTACGTTATGATGGCGTTCCGCATTGCTTGGTTCAAGGTGTATCATCCGCTGGCGTTTTATGCGGCTTATTTCTACCGCCGCAGTCAGAAGGGCGGTTTTGATGCAAACCTGATGACAACGGGTATGGAGGCTGTCCTTGCCAACATCGAAGCCATCGACAATAACGAGGATGCCACTGCCAAGGATGAGGATCTGCTGACCACGCTGGAGGTTGTCTATGAATTTTACCTCCGTGGTTTAGACTTCCTGCCCATCGATTTCTATAAGAGCCATGCTACTAAATTCTTGATTGAGGATGGCAAGCTGCGTCCGCCTTTCGTTTCCATTTCCGGTTTGGGTGAAAACGCTGCATGGGATCTGATGAATAGCCGGGAAGGCAAGCAGTTTATTTCTATTGAAGAGATCTCTGCTTCCTGCCCTAAGGTTTCAAAGACCCATATTCAGATGCTTAAGGATGCTGGTGCCTTCGGCGATCTGCCGGAAACCAGTCAGGTCACGTTCTTCTGATAATTCGATATTGCTATTCGGTGTTGTTTGTGCTATAATACCAACAATATTGAATATAAGAGGTGTCTGATTATGCAAGATATCGGTATGCAGTTCCATATTCATTGTAAAGAAGGCGATGTGGGCCGTTATGTGTTTCTGCCCGGTGATCCCGGGCGGTGTGAGGCCATCGCATCCCTGTTTGATAACCCCATACATATCGGAATGAACCGGGAGTACAATATCTATACTGGCTATCTGCTGGGCGAAAAGGTTTCTGTCTGCTCCACCGGTATCGGCGGCCCCTCTGCATCCATCGCTATGGAGGAGTTGACGAATATTGGTGCGGATACCTTTATTCGTGTGGGAACCTGCGGCGGCATTGCTCTGGATGTAAAGCCCGGAGATGTGGTGGTGGCCAGCGGCGCCATCCGCTATGAGCATACCTCTTTGGAATATGCCCCCATTGAGTTCCCGGCTGTTGCGGATTTTGACATCACCGCTGCCCTGAAAGCCGCCGGTGAGGATCTGGGTTACGGCACCCATGTAGGTGTTGTGCAGTGCAAGGACTCCTTCTACGGTCAGCACAGCCCGGAAAAATCTCCCGTGTACTATGACCTGCTGCAAAAGTGGGAAAGCTGGAAGCGTCTTGGCGTGAAGGCCAGTGAAATGGAAAGCTCCGCTTTGTTTGTGGTGGCTGCTGCACTGGGGGTGCGCTGTGGCAGCTGTTTCCATGTGATCTGGAATCAGGAGCGTGAAAAGGCGGGGCTTGATATGTCCATGACCGAGGATACCTCCGGTGCTATCAAGGTGGGCATTGAAGCCATGAAGCGGATCATTGCTGCGGATCAGGCGAAGAAATAATTGCGGTTTCGCAAGGGCACCCCAATTGGGTGCCCTTGAATTTAATGGTAGATATGCATCTGTCATAACTTGATATTTTAATAAATGATGCTATTATTAATATAGTGAAACGGTAGTTTGCTCTCTGCGGTTAGGTGAGGATAATTATGTTTGACAATATTTCTCAAGGATTGTTCACGATGGGGGCAACAGGGTATTTGGTTTTTGCACCTGTGCTGCGCATGGTTGCGGTCGTTTGTATGGCTGTATCCACATATATACTGTTAAAAGCGAGGGACGATAAGCATAAACTGTGGTGGATCGTGGGGGTTCTTTTTGCTCCGATTTTTGCAAGAGTCGTATTTGAAGTCTTCCGCAGATGGGCTGCTCCAAAAGATTCGCAAGCACCCAAAGGCTCTACACCTTGTTTGATTATTTCTTTGCTTGCATTTGTTCTTTCTGCTGTATTGCTGGTGATCTCAATTATTACGATCGGTTTGGGATACTTGAAAAGTGAGATTGACGGTGAACCGCTTGCGACCTATTATGATGTACACGGAAATGAATATGATGACCTATACGATGTTCCATTGTATGATGGGGCGGGAAATGTTTATACGCACCAACCCGCATGGTTTACTACAGGTTCTTACATAGATCAAAACGGAAAAGAATATGATGGAGATTTTTGCTATTTAAGCGAAGATGGTTATTTTTATTTTGATGAGGGTAATACATTAACGCCTTATCAAGATTCCTACGATTATTATACCGATGGCAAAACTGTATACTATAATCTGTTTAATCGGGTTTATTGGGAAGAGGATGGGACAATTTTTGGATTTACGGGAAGAATGCACTTGGAATTATTTGATTTTAAAGAGTAAATCTTCCGTTCATTTGATATATGCATAAAATCTATTCTGGAGGTATGTTTATGGAAACGATTCGCAAGCGTTCAGAGATCCCTGTGGAAGATACTTGGGCTTTGGAAGATATTTATTCCAGCGATGAGGCGTGGGAGCAAGAATTTGCGTCTCTAAGTGAGGATCAGGCGGCGCTGGAGGGGTATGCCGGGCATCTGGCTGACAGTGCTAAAACTCTGTACGCCTATCTTGAGAAGATGGAAAGTACCAACGCAAAGGCACATCAGTTGGGTAATTACGCCATGCGCCGTTCGGACGAGGATACCCGTGTTGCCACTTATCAGGCCATGGTTGGAAAATTTATGAGTGCCGTTGTCGCCTTGGAGGCTGCGTGCAGTTTTGAGACTCCGGAGATCATGGCGATCTCTGAGGAAAAGCTGGATGGCTTTTATGCGGACTATCCCGCTCTGGAGCGTTATCGCCGTTATCTGGTGGATGTGCGCCGCCGGAAGGCTCATATCCTGACCTCGGCGGAGGAGAAGCTACTGGCGGCTGCCGGAGAAATGGGTCAGACCCCCAGCAATGTGTTTGGTTCCTTTATCAATGCGGATCTGAAATTCCCGGATGCCGTGGATGGGGAAGGGAAGTCCCGCCCCCTGAGCCAGAGTACCTATATCACCTATCAGGAGGGGGAAGATCGGGTTCTGCGGAAGGACTCCTACGAAAAGCTGTACCGCACGTTGAATGGTTTCCGCAATACTGCAGCTTCTGTGCTGAATGCGCAGTTCAAGCAGCTTCAGTTCTTTGCGGATGCTCGGAAGTATTCTTCTGCGCTGGAGGCATCTTTGGATCAGAACAATGTTCCCACTTCCGTTTACCTGAATTTGATCGAAGCCGTCCATGAGAATATGGACAAGATGCACCGCTATGTGCGCTTACGCAAAAAGCTGCTGGATGTTGATAAGCTGCATTTTTACGATGTGTACACCCAGCTTGTGCCCGGCGTGGATCAGAAGATTCCTTTTGAGCAGGCCAAGCAGACGGTTTATGATGCGCTGGTGCCCTTGGGCGAGCGGTATCGTAAGATTCTGAAAGAGGGCTTCGATAATCGCTGGATCGATGTTTATGAAAACGAAGGCAAGAGATCCGGTGCCTACTCTGCCGGCGTTGCCGTCCATCCTTATGTTCTGCTGAATTATACCGGAACGCTGGATAGTCAGTTCACACTGGCCCACGAGATGGGTCATGCGCTCCATTCTTATCTGTCCAATACCACGCAAAACCCCATCGACTCTCAGTATGTGATCTTTGTGGCAGAGGTGGCCTCCACCTGTAACGAAGCATTGTTGATGGAATTTCTGCTGGCACGGACAACGGACAAGAAAGAACGGGCTTATCTGATCAACCACTTCCTTGAGCAGTTCAGAGCTACCCTGTACCGTCAGACTATGTTCGCAGAGTTTGAGCTGAACATCGGACGGATGGTAGGCGAGGGTCAAACCCTGACAGCGGATGCCCTGTGCGGTGAGTATCGTCGTCTGATTGAGTTGTATTACGGGCCGGAAATTGTGGTGGACGACGAGATTGCAATGGAATGGGCACGGATTCCCCATTTCTATTTTGATTATTATGTATTCCAGTATGCTACCGGCTATTCTGCGGCCATTGCGCTGTCCCGGCGGATCTTGTCCGAAGGAGAGAAGGCTGTGGAGGATTATCTGAACTTCCTGTCCGGCGGTTGCTCCAAGAGCCCCATCGAGCTTTTGAAGGGTGCGGGCGTGGATATGACCGGGCCCGAGCCTGTTAAGCAAGCACTGGAGCTGTTTGGTCAGCTTCTGGATGAAATGGAAGCTCTATTGGAGGAAATGTAATGGCGGAGCTGTTTATTCCGACGCTTCATACCTTCGCCATGAAAAACATCTTCACCGGCTCGGTTGGAATGTTTCGTTTTCGTGCAGTGCCTAAGGTGGTTATGAAAACCCCGAAGGAAGTGGATTTTGATGCCAGCTCCATTTTTGTGGAATACTGGCACGGACTTTTCTGCTACGAAAAAAGTGAAATGGAAGGGGAGGCCACCTTTCCAATGTCTGAACAGGGCAGGGAAGAGATGATCCTCTGGCTGAAATCTAATATCTAAGTTGCGCCCCGGAACGGCTGTTTCGGGGCGTAACTATGTCAGCAAAAAATTGAGTAAAATCGAATTTTCTATTGACGGCATCTTGCAAATATGGTAGTATATTAGAGATAATGGCTAAATATGGGGCTGTTTTTGAATATTTCGTGAACAAAATTATCAGGAGGAACGAAATGAAGAACTTTAAGAAAGCAATGTCGCTGCTTCTGGCGTTGGTTCTGCTGGTTGGCGTTATGGCTGGCTGCAACAACAATGACAAGCCCGGCGACAATACGGAGCCTTCCGGCTCGGTATCCACCGGCGAGAACGGTAATTATGTCGTCACCGTTAAGACCAAGGGCGGCATGGTTATGGACGGCATCACTGCCTATGTTTATGGCGATGAAGCTTTGACCGATTTGAAAGAATACGGCGAGACCGACGAGAAGGGTAAGGTTTCCTTCAACCTGCCTAAGAACGGTACATACTATGTTGCGCTGGAAGGCGTGCCCAAGGGCTATGATCAGAAGCCTTTCTATACCTTCACCGGCAACGCTTCTGAGATCACTCTGACATCTTCTCTGATCACCGACCAGACCCTGTCTGAGGCAAAGTCCCTGAAGCTGGGCGACGTCATGTATGATTTTGAGGTCACCACTCCTGCCGGTGAGAAGATCAAGCTGTCCGAGCAATTGAAGGATAAGGACATGGTCCTGATCAACTTCTTCTACACCACCTGCGGTCCCTGCGTCAAGGAGTTCCCCTTTATGCTCGAGGCTTATGAGATGTATAAGGATGATGTGGCAATCATCGGTCTGGACTCCTTTGCTGCGGATAACAATGATACCGTGGCGGCTTTCCAGTCTTCCATGGGCCTTACATTCCCCGTGGCAACCTGCTCTCCTGTTTGGTTCCAGCTGTTTGGCACTCAGGGTTATCCTACCTCCATCGTGATCGACCGTTACGGTGTGATCTGCCTGATCGAGTGCGGTGGCTTAACCAGCATTCGTCCCTTCACCAGTATTTTCGAGTATTTCACCGGCGATAACTACAAGCAGAAGGTTGTCAGTTCTCTGGACGAGATTGTTACCAATGTTAAGCCCAACGTGGAAATGCCCAGCTCTGAAGAGATCGGCGCAGTCATCAACAACGGTGACATCCAGGTCACCTACCGGGCTGAGGAAGGTGACGAGTTCTGCTGGCCCTTTATCCTGACTGAGAAGAACGGTCAGCAGTGTATCAAGTCCTCTAACTCCCTGATCGAGGGCTCTTACTCCATCATCTATGCCGATGTGACCCTGAAGGCCGGTCAGGCTGTGGGCTTCGACTATCTGGCTTCCACCGAAAATGGTGCTGATATTTTGCATGTTATCGTCAATAAGCAGGGTGCACCTAAGGAGAATGCTACTCCGATCTACACCATTTCCGGCGTGGATGAGAAAGAAAGCTGGAAGTCTGCTTTCCCCTGGGTTGCAGAGGAGGATGGCACCTACGAAATTGCTCTGTGTTATATTAAAGACGATTCCACTGACGAAGGCGATGATGCAGTCTACATTAAGAATGTCCGTGTTTGCAATGTAGATGAAATTGATGTTGCTACGTATCTGCCCCGTCAGGCGGCTGTGACCGAGGATGGCTTCGAGTATACCTATGCCAACATCGTCTATAATGAGAAGGATGGTTACTACCATGTGGGCTCCGCCAACGGCCCCCTGCTGCTGGCTAATATGACCGCTGGTACTACCGAGTTCAACGAAGAAAAGACCTTGTGGAACGTTGTTTATGATGGTAATCTGAAGGTTGATGGCGAGTCTCTGTATGATATGATGGTGGATTACTTCTCTTATGCTCAGAACTCCTCTTTGAATGGTTATTGCACCGTCAACAAGGAGCTGGCTGTTTATCTGCAGAAGATCGCTGAGATCGCTGGCTTTACCGGCGATGCCAACGAGTGGCTGAAGATGTGTAAGTATTATCAGGCTTACGGCAAGGGCGTGAAGCAGCTGGAAGATCCCATCAAGGGTCTGGCCACCTTCTCTGCTTATGAGGCGAAGCTGGGTAAGAATGTTTCTACCAACTACTTCTACTATAGCACAATCATCATGCCCAGAGGTAAGCTGGCTAAGTTCGTTCCCACTAAGTCCGGTGTTTACCGCATTACCTCCAGATCTAACTCCAAAGAAGGCGTTGACGGCTGGATCTTCAATGGCGACCGTCAGGATCTGCTGGTCTATGAGATGGATGAGCGGATGTATAACGATGAGAAAAATGTTTCCATGGTCTACTACATGAAGGCCGGCGAAGCTTACTACATCGATATTGCATTCTGGGATGTTTACGAAGCCGGTTATATCTACTATGATATCGAGTATATGGGTGCTTCCGTGGAGCACTTCCGTCTGGCTTCTCCCGGTCCTTTCACTGCGGATCTTGATCCCTCTGGCACCACTATGAATCACATCATTGCCGGCGGCATTGATGTTGTCCTGGGCCCCGATGGCTATTACTACGAGGATCTGGGTAACGGCAAGCGTGGCAGTAAGCTGTACGCCGACTTTACCGGTGTTACCAGCCTGTTCTCCAACCCCATTTCTTCTGTGACTGCCTATGATGAGAACGGCAAGCCTGTTCGTGATGAGAATGGTAATATCGTTAAGATCAAGGGTATGATCGAAATGGGCGGCTTCGACTTTAGCAAGACCGCAGAAGACCTGTATGTCCTGGGCATGATGGCTAAGTTCGACAACGATGTTGATAAGACCAGAGAGTACCTGAAGGATTATTGGGGTGCAGATTTCGATGCCGAAGCAGTGAACTACCAGATCGAGGATGTATTCAACGGAAAGTACCATGGCAAGGGTGAAGACATGACTGGTGACATCAGCAAGTACCTGTCCAAGATGTACAACGGCTCTGCCAAGGAGCGGGTCGGCTGTGTTGAGGTGGACGAGGAGTTGGCTGAGATCCTGCAGAAGCTGATGGATAAGTACACCTTCGAGAATGTAGATCATTCCTGGACTAAGCTGTGCTACTACTACGATTACCTGGGACCCAACGGTTAATGCGTGGTTATGCTGAAGAATAAGATTACAAAGCTGATTGCCATGGTCATGGCTTTTGCCATGACCATGGTAGCAGCCGGATGTGCGGAGGAGTCTGCAAAGACTGAGCCGACGGAAACGATGATCGAATATGTTGTGACCGTTGAAAACAAGGCCGGCACCCCGATTGACAAATGCAGTGTAGAGGTATTTTCTGCCGAGACCGGTAGCGCAACAGTTTTTAAGGGAATGACCAATAAGGATGGGCAAGTGTTCTTTGCCGCATTGCCGGGTGATTATTCTGTGGTTATTTCCCGTGTGCCCGATGGTTATGCCGTTGCTGAAACTTATAAGCTGACAGGGGAGAGCACCACGATCGTGCTGGAACCCGGTGTGCTGACGGAGGATGATCTGAACAGCACCAAGCTGGCTCTTGGCGATGCGATGCCTGATTTTACCTTCTCCGCTGCGGACGGAACGAAGTACGTTTTATCTGAGCTGCTGAAGGAAAAGAAGGCTGTTGTACTGAACTTTTGGTATCTGAATTGCCAACCCTGTAAAATGGAGTTCCCTTATTTGCAGGAGGCTTACGAGCAGTTTGGTGATGAGATCGAAGTGCTGGCACTGAACTCGTATGATGGAAATGATGCCGAAGTTGCGGCCTTTAAGGCAGATAATGGTTATACGTTCCCGATGCTCAAGTGTGATGAACGCTGGCAGAAAATGATGAATTTTGATGCGTATCCTACCACTTTTATCATCGACCGCTTCGGTAATATTTGCATGGTCCATCGTGGTATGGTTACTGAAACACAGACATTGCTGGATATGTTCGGATTCTTTGTGTCTGACGATTATGAGCAGACCTTTGTGAAGAGCCACAGCCAGCTTCCCAAATTTGTTCCCACTAATTGATTGAACAGGAGAATGAACAATGAAGAATATTACTAAGATCTTGGCTCTGGTGATGGTTCTTGCTATGGTTTTCTGCATGGCAGCCTGCACCACCGGCGAGCCTGAAGGCACCACCGAAGCTTCTTCCACCAATGAAACCACCAGACCCACCACCGGTGAGACTGAGCCCTCCAGCGAGCCTAACGACGGCAAGAAGACCTACACTATCACTGTGAAGGACTCTCAGGGTAATGTTCAGGCCGGTGTGATGGTTCAGGTTTGCCTGGAGCTGTGCGTTCCCGGCGTGACCGATGAAAACGGCGTTGCAACCTTCAATTTGGAGGAGGCATCCGGTTATGCTGCCGGTGTTATGGCTGACTACGATAACACCAAGACCTACTTCGAGGACGGCAAGTACGATGTGACCATCGTCTGGGATGCCCCTGAAGCTGAATAATTTGTAACAGTTCACACATAAACTGCCCATCTCTTTTTCGAGATGGGCAGTTTTACTAATTACGCATCAAAAGTCTACCAGCAAAAGACAAATGCACACAGTAATGTCTTTGGTAAAACTACACAATTAAAATGCTTGTTCACAATTTGTTTTAGATAAAAATTCTTGCATTTGTGCCGAAAATAGGCTATAATACACGATGGTATACTACATAATGGAACATTATAAGAAAGGCGATTGAACAGATGAAGAAGAAATCCCTCACCCATGTACTGCGTGGATCATTGATTTGTCTGCTGGTTGCGACGCTGGTGTTCGGTATTCTTTCCATTCCAAATGGAGCGGTTTCCGGATACAATGCGTCCTATATTCAGCTGATGGAGAATGGCCCTGCCTTGGACATTAAGAACTATCTCGATAGCTCCGTAATGTTTGCACTGCCTGAGAACATCAAGGATGATGAAGAGATCTCGGTAATCATTACCGTGGATGTCGTCAATCTGATGGATGCCTATGAAGCTGGTGACAAGACCATGAGCTTCAAGGAGTACGCTCTGTACAGCGATGACGCTGCTCAGATCGACAAGCAGATCAGCGCTGAGAAGGATAAGATCCTGACTGCGCTGGATGAAAAGGAGATCGCTTATACCACCGGCGATCACTACAACACTCTTTTGAGTGGTTTTGAGCTTCGCATCAAGGCGGGCGATTTTGATACGACTCGTAAGATGCTGTCTAAGGGTCAGGGAATTATTGTCAGCGAAGTCTACGAGAAGTGTGAGACTGAGCTGGTGGAGAATAAGGTTAATGTCTATGGTACCGGCATCTTCAATAGCTCCGGTGCAGGATATGACGGCAGCGGCATGGTCGTTGCGGTTCTGGATACCGGCCTTGATTCCAATCATACCGCTTTCTCTCCCAAGAACTTCACTTCTACCAAGCTGGGTCTGTCCTATAAGGACGTGGCTGCGCTGGTTGGTCAGACCACTGCTAACGAAATGTTTGGCGGTCTGACAGTGGATGACGTATATATTAACGATAAGGTCCCCTTCGGCTATGACTATGCTGATAACGACCCCGACGTTTACTCCACCCATAATAACCACGGTACTCACGTTTCCGGTGTTATCGTTGGTAAGGACGATACCATCACCGGTGTTGCCCCTAATGCGCAGCTGGTTTCCATGAAGATATTCTCCGACGTTTACGATTCTGCTATCAGCAGCTGGATCCTGTCCGCACTGGAAGACTGCGTGGTTCTGGGTGTTGATGTCATCAATATGTCCTTGGGTACGGCCTGTGGCTTTGCTCGTGAGTCTGATGAGGAGATCCTGAACGGTGTTTACGACAAGATCCGTGAGGCTGGTATCTCTGTTGTGGTCGCTGCTTCCAACAGCTATAACTCTGCTTACGGTTCCGAGAAGAACGGTAACCTGCCTCTGACTTCCAACCCCGACTCCGGTACGGTTGGTTCCCCCGGTACTTATCAGGGCGTTATGTCCGTTGCTTCCATCAACGGCGAAGAGACTCCCTACCTTCTGCACGGCGAGTCCATCATCTACTTTATTGAGGCCAACAGCGGTGCTGCGGTAGAGCAGGACTTTGTGGCCAATCTGCTGGGCGATGCGGAAACCAAGGAGATCGAGTACATCGTGATCCCCGGCGTTGGTCGTAGTGCTGACTACACCGGTGTGGATGTAAAGGGTAAGATCGCACTGGTTCGCCGTGGTTCTAACACCTTCGAGGAAAAGGCTATGATCGCCGAGGCTCAGGGTGCTGCCGGTATCATCATTTACAACAATGTTTCCGGTGATATTAAGATGAGCATTGGCGATGCCAAGCTTGCTGTCTGTTCTATTTCTCAGGACGATGGTCAGGCACTGGTGGCTGCAGGCAATGGTAAGCTCACCATTAGCCGCAAGCAGACCTCCGGCCCCTTCATTTCTGACTTCTCTTCTTGGGGTCCCACTCCCAGTCTGGGAATTAAGCCTGAGATCACTGCCCATGGCGGCAACATTCTGTCCGCTGTTACCGGCGGCGGCTACGACCGTCTGTCCGGTACCTCTATGGCCTGCCCCAACCTGGCAGGTGTGACTATTCTGCTGCGTCAGTATGTGGTTGAGAATTTCCCCGACATTGCCAATGACAATGTGAAGGTAGGTGAGATGGTCAATAAGCTGATGATGTCCACTGCGGATATCGCTTTGAACAAGAACGGCCTGCCTTACGCTGTCCGTAAGCAGGGTGCCGGTCTGGCCAACCTGACCAACTGCCTGAATACCAAGGCTTACATTACTACCTACGACAAGAACGGCAAGGCTATGGATAAGACCAAGCTGGAGCTGGGCGATGACCCCTCCAAGACCGGTGTCTATGAAATGACCTTCACCGTTCATAACTTTGGATCTTCCGCACTGTCCTACGACATCGGCGCTTATGTCCTGACCGAGGGTGTCAGCGATACCAAGACCAGTGCTGGCGAGACTACCGTTACCGAGGAGGCTTATGCGCTCGGCGGCGCCATCGAAGTGATCTCCGTTTCCGGTGGTAGTGCCAGCGGAAAGAACATTACGGTTGATGGCGGCAAAGATGCTAAGGTCACTGTGAAGATCACTCTGACTGATGCGGACAAGGCTTACCTGAATAGTTCCTTTAAGAATGGTATGTATGTCGAAGGCTACGTCACGCTGACCGCCACCTCCGGCACTGATATCAACATGAGCATTCCTTATCTGGCTTTCTTCGGCGACTGGACTGTTGCTCCTATGTTCGACCTGGAGTATTTCGAAACCGATGCGGATGAGAGAGATGACTCCATTGCTATGGAGGATAAGAACCTGCCTGATGCCTACGCCAGCCGTCCTATCGGCGGTGTATCTGAGGATTATGTCAGCTTTTTGGGTTCTTACTATTTCATTCAGGACCCCAAGGATATGGTAATTTCCGCCAATAAGGATTACATTGCCCTTTCCAATCAGGAAGGCACCATTCACTCCCTGCGGTTTGTATGGGCTGGTCTGCTGCGTAATGCGCAGAAGATCGTCGTTACGATCACTGATGATACCACAGGTGAAGTGGTCTATGAAACGGTGGACACCGATGTTCGTAAGTCCTACGGCGATGGTGGTTCCATTTACCCCGCAAACGTTGAGATCGAGTTTGACACTATGGATTATAATCTTGCCAACAATACCGAGTACACGGTGAAGCTGGTCGGTTATATGGACTATGGCAATGGCGCACTGGAAACCAATGAGCGTAATACGTTCGAGTTCCCTCTGGTAGTAGACTTTGAGGCTCCCACCATTACCGATGTGGAGTATTACTACGAGTACGACAAGACCCAGAAGAAGAACCGTCTGTACGCTAAGGTCGGTGTTTACGACAACCACTTCGCCATGGCTTCTCAGTTGGGTTATGTTACGATGGGCAAGGATGCTGATGGTAACGACGGCGTCGTCATGAAGGCCTTTGATCAGTACATGACTCCCATCTACTCTCAGCGTAACAGCACTACTTACGTTACCTATGAACTGACCGATTATATCTACGATCTTAAGGAAAACTCTTTGAACGATAATTCCTTCGTTCTGACTGTTTATGACTATGCACTGAACCTGGCCACTTATGAGATTGGCCTGCCCGATAACTATGTGGACTTCTACTTTGACGGTCTGGAAGAGGGTCTGACCCTGAGCCCCAACGAGGTATTCTCTCTGGAGCCTCTGGTCTATCCCACCACCGAGTGGGCTGAGCTGCTGGAGTTTACCTCCTCCCGGCCCAGTGTTGTCCGTGTGGTCAACAATAAGATCGTTGCAACCGGCAGCGGTAATGCGGCCATTAAGGTTCGTGATCCCGCCACCAACAAGAGCCTGACATTCAATGTTACGGTCCTGAAGGAAGGGGATGAGGGTTACCGTCGCTACGATAAGCCCGTTGCGGATGTATTCAAGCTGATCGGCTACGATACGCAGAAGGCATTCTACATGTTGGCCAGCGAGGATAAGCTGCTGGGCGATACCGGCGATACCCGGTTCTTCAGCAACGGCTACTCTCTGTCTATGTATCCGTCCGAATCTGTGAAGCTGAATTACGATCTGGACGCATTCTTCCCCAATGATACGACTGTGACCTTCGAATCCAGTAACGAGAAGATCGTTAAGATCAGCGATACCGGTGTTGTCACAGCAGTGGGCGAGGGCTTTGCTTCCGTTTCTCTGCGTGTCATGATGGACGGTAAGTCCACCTACTATTCCGAATCCGTGACCATCGAGGTCAAGGACCCGTTCGTGACTGCGGGTGCGACCCTGTCCCATTACTATGGTAACGGTGGTCTGGTTTCGATTCCTGTTGATCTGTCCCTGACTGAGATCGGCGCATTTGCATTCTCTAACTCCGAGTTTGTTATGAAGACCGAAGAAGAACTGCTGATCGATGACTCTTCTCTGAGCAAGCAGTGGTTCATCGGTGAAAACACCATTACCAAGGTCATTATCCCCGAGGGTGTCAAGAAAATCAATTCCTATGCATTTGCTAAGCTGACGGCATTGGAAGAAATTGTTCTGCCCTCTACGTTGGAGTCTATTGAGTACGGTGCGTTCTACGGCTGCTCTTCCTTGCAGAAGATCACTTTCAGCGGTGACAACAACCTGTTCATTATCAACCAGAATGCGTTTGAAAACTGCGACCTGCAGGGTACCATCGACCTGACCGGTGCCTGCGTGATCTCTGATTACGCCTTTGCCGGCAACCAGGATCTGAAGGGTATCGTCACCGACGACAGCCTGCTGTCCATCGGCCAGTATGCCTTTGCCGGTTGTAAGAGCCTGAAGGATGTGACCATTACATCTGAGAAGGTTAAGTACGCTGCGTACGCCTTCACCGGTTGTAAGGCTCTGGAATCCTTCTATGTTAACGCTTCTGTTCTGCCCGAGGGTATGTTCTACCAGTGCGAGGGCCTGACCAAGGTTACCATCGGCCCCGATGTCAACGATATCGGCCCCTTCGCATTCCGTTCTTCCGCTGTTGATACCTTTGAGGTTCAGGCCGGTAACAAGGCCTTCAAGGTCCAGGCTGCCAACTACATCCTGTCTGCTGACGGTACCGCTCTGGTTGCGGTGGCACCCAGCGTAAAAGGGGTCTTTACTGCCGAAAATATTGGCGGCGCTGATGTCAGTGTGGTTGGAAAGGGTGCTTTCTCTCACAACACCAAGATCACTTCTGTGAAGCTGCATAACGTTGGTGTGGTTGGTGAGTACGGTTTCGGCTCTATGACTTCTCTGACTGATGTGGAACTGGGTGTTCTGTCGGAGATCGGTGATTATGGCTTCTTTGAAACCAGTATTACTTCTCAGCCTGCGTTCTATGCAGATGCAATTCTGGGTAAGTATGCCTTCTCCCACACGGATCTGAAATCTGTGGTTATCCCTGACAATGTGACGCTCCCTGAGGGCATTTTCAGCGAATGTCTGAAGCTGGAGAAGGTTGTCATTGGCAATAACGTGACCATTGGCGATCATGCATTCTCCGTGAATAAGGATAATGCGTTTACCATCCATAATTACAATGAGGGTGGCGAAAAGTACTTCTATTACAAGTTCAGCACCGCTCTGAAATCTCTGACCATCGGCGATAATGCTGTGATCGGTAAGAATGCCTTCTCCTTTGCCGCAAGCTTGGAAAAGGTGACCCTGGGTGCCAATGCTCAGATTGGCTACATGGCATTCTATAATGCCTGCAGCCTGAAGGAAATCGACCTTTCTCAAGCTACGACCATCGGTGATTATGCTTTCTCCGGCGATGTCTATTACATCTGCTTGGATGACAGCATGACCGTTGCGGCTGTCAGCAAGGACGGCAAGTATATGTACACCTATCATGGTCCTCAGATCAAGAATGTGGAGCTGACCATGGCTACCTCCATCGGTGAGTATGCATTTGCCTACTGCCGTGAGATGACCGACGTGGTTCTGAATGACAATATCACGGAAATCCCGCAGTATGCCTTTGCCGGCTGCATCTCCCTGAAGAATATCGATCTGAGCAAGATCGTTACCATCGGTGACTACGCGTTCATCGAGGATGCTGCGCTGGTTAAGGTTGATTTGTCCGCTGCTGAGAGCATTGGTGAGTATGCTTTCGTCTACTGTGATAAGCTCTCTGATGTGAAGCTGAGCGAAAACGGTACTGATATCGCTGAGGGTGCATTCTCCTATTGCGCTGCGCTGACAGAGGTTCAGAACCTGCAGTATTCCGAGAACATTGACAGCTACGCCTTTGCCCATACCGGCATTGTTGCTGTTGATCTGTCCGGTGCTGTGACGCTGGGCGACTTCGTGTTCCTGAAGGCCGAGTTCACACCCTTCAAGGTTACCTTGGGTAACGCCCTGACCAGTCTGGGAGATAATCCCTTCGCTATGTGTCTGATTGAGCCTTTCAGTGTGGATCAGGTTATCACCTTCAACGGTGTTGACTATACTTCTAAGGTTTACACCTATGACATTAGTGACACGGTCAAGGTTATTGACGGTTCTCTGTACTGCAAGATCAAGACTGGCTATGAGCTGATCGTTTATGCCGGTGTGGATCATACTGAGGTGAAGGTGGCTGATGATACCGTTCGCATCACTGCATACGCCTTTGCTGGTTCCGATGTCCAGATGGTGAAGCTACCGTACACAGTCGCTTCCATTGGTCATAAGGCCTTCTTCGGTTGCGACAAGTTGAACGCTATCGTGTTCACCAGCTACGATGCCCCCATTCTGGAGGAAGAATTTGACGCAGCCTACTACGAGTCCTATGAGCACATTCCCGGTACTGGTAACTACGGCGAGTTTAATGACTATGCTGGTAACCCTGTTTCTATTGAAGGCACTGGTATTGTTCCTTACTATATGTGGAACGCAACCGGCAGTCAGTATTCCAACGTGTTCTACGGTGCAAACTTCGTGGATTATGTTGGCTATGTCAACAACAAGCTGACCATGGTCAAGCCTGTCAACGGCCAGCACTACAACACCTATATCATGGATCATTACTTTGATCTGAGAATTGACGGTGCTGCTGGTGCGGACGACACTACCTTGGCTGCCATCGCTGCAATCAATGCCATCCCCGAGCGTGTAACCTATGAGCACAAGCACATTGTTGAGGCTGCCCGTGCTGCCTACAACAAGATTGCTACCAAGGAGCAGCAGGCTCTGGTCACCAACTATGATGTGCTGGTCACTGCCGAGCAGCGTATTACTGCACTGACTCCCGTCGAGCCCGAGGTGGAAGTGCCTGAGACCGTGAAGGCGAATACTGCATGGCTGGCTTGGGTCGTGATTGGACTGGGCATTGCCGGTGTGGCTGTGGCTGTGTTCTTCGACCGTAAGCGTGAGAAGGCTGCCGAGGCTCCTAAGCAGGAGGAACCTGCTGCAGAGCCTGAAGTAGCAGAAGAAGCCACTGAGGTTTTGAAAACCCAAGAAACTTCCGAAACCGAGGAATAATGAATTGCAGACCGGGCAGGGGAGAGAACCTGCCCTGCCCGGACCGAATCAACGAAAGGGATGATGCGGAACAATGAAATTGAGAAAAAGAACAATCCTGACAGTTTGTTTACTGCTTGCGGTGATGGTCCTGATCAGTGGTTGCGCTGGCGAAAAGAACCCCTACGAGGTCAATGATGCGAACAATTTTAACGTCAGCATCAAGTTTGACGCAAACGGCGGTTTGTTCACCACCAATACCGATGTGATCGTGGATTCCTTCGATATTTCCACTTTAAAGACAAACAATGCCGGTCAGGTGGAGATCGCTTTGCTTTCTCCGGATGATGCCCAGCGTGGCAAGGATGGCTTCAAGGCATACAAAAGCGGTTATTTCTTAGCCGGTTGGTATGAGCAGCGTGTGGCCACCGGAAAAGATGAGCAGGGGAACATGGTTTACACTTATGCCAAGAAGTGGGACTTTGCACAAGATACTGTAAAGGTTCATGCAACCGGTACATATTCTTCTTCTAGTCCTGTTAAGACCCTTTACGCAGCATGGGTTCCTTTGTTTAAAATTGAGATGTATGATCTCAATAGCGGCGAATATGTGGATTCCATTACTTTAAATCCCATGGAGAGCAATGAGATCAAGCTTCCTATGTGGAATGAAAAAACCGGAAGCATTGATATGAACGATCTCCCTGAGCGTGATGGATACACCTTTGTGGAAGCCTTTTATGATGCAGATGGCATGAGCCCGGTTACCGGTGAAACGCTGCAGCACACCGGTAAAATGGACTTTGAATATGGTGCAGCTGTTGGTTCTACCATGAAGCTGTATGTTAATTATCTGGAAGGCGAGTGGTTCAATATTTATACCGCTGAGCAGTTCATTAAGAACGCCAAGCCCAACGGTAATTACGTGATCCATGAAGACCTTGACTTTGATGGTCTGATCTGGCCCACTGTGCTTGCGCAGGGCACCTTCGGTGGCACCATTCAGGGTAATGGTCATACCTTCAAAAATATCAGCGCGGCCCAGACCAATAACTCCAAGCCCAATGCCGGTCTGTTTGGTCAGCTGAAGGACACTGCTCAGATCTCTGATCTAACCTTCGACAATGTGAAATTTACCATTCAGAAGGGCTCCCGTGTGTCCGGCGCCTGCTTCGGCTTGTTTGCCGGTCAGGTCCATTCCTCTGCATCGATCACTAATGTTCAGATCATCAACAGTACATTGCTGATTGACAGCGGCTGTGCCTTCCTTTCCGATGATTATTCCATCGGTCTGGTAGCCGGCAGCGGCGAGATTCCCGGCGTGGATGCTTCCGGCATTACTTGCACAGTGTCCGGCGAGAATCCTGATGCGCTGACCGTTACGGTCGAGGGTAATACCGTTACCCTCAATTTCCCCGGTGAATAATTTAATTTACATAAAGGAGTGTCACAAATGAAAAAGAGAATTCTCGCTCTGGTGCTTTGCGTTGCAATGTGCCTGAGCATGGGCTCCATGTTTGCTGGCTGTAAGCAGACCAAAGATGTGGATGCCTTCGTTATCATGACCGAACTGCTGGACGGTTTGTTCAATCCCTTCTTCTCCACCTCTGCCAATGACGGCACCATCGTAGCTATGACCCAGATCGGTATGCTGTCCTCCAAGTTTGTCGACGGCAAGGTTCAGGTCGCTTACGGCGACAATGAAGCTGTTGTCGTCAAGGATTATGACGTTGTTGAAAATGACAACGACACCACCACCTACACCTTCGTTCTGAAGAACGGTATCAAGTTCTCCGATGGCCACCCCCTGACTATGGAGGACGTTCTGTTCAACTACTACGTTTATCTGGACCCCGTTTACACCGGTTCTTCCACTCTGTACTCCACCGATATCGTGGGCCTGAGCGAGTACCGCACCCAGACCATCAGCTCCGGCAATGACGACAACGATGATCGCATCACTGCCGATGCTTCCAAGCGTGCTCAGAACCGTATTGCTGAGCTGCTGAATCTGTTCATTTCTCTGCGCAAGGCTTCCTCCACCAGTGAGGTCAGCTATGCTGATATGAAGGCTGCTATCCAGTCCCACTCCGTCAGCTCCGGTTACCAGTCCGCTATCTCCAACGATGCTGATTCTGTTACGAATAAGCAGCTGCTGGAGGACTACGAGTACACCCTGAAGCTGTTTAAGGAAGAACTGGGCACTGACTATTCCAGCGCTCAGGAGTCCTATAAGGACGAGCCCTACAAGTCTCACTCCGAGTTTGGCAATGAGATCTTCTGCTTCATGTTCATGGAAGGCTATGTTCAGGTTGAGTACGTCGAGGGTGCCAACGGCAAGCCCGATCGTACCCAGATCAAGACTCTGACCAAGGCTTACCCCGACAGCATTACCACCAAGGAAGCTGCCATCGATTACATCTACAATGATAAGATAGCCCGTGAGCTGGACACCATCCTGCAGTTCTGGGCTACCGCCGGCACGCTGACCACTGAGTACACCGCTCAGGCTAAGGAAGTCATTCTGCACGAGAACGTTTCCGCCGACGGCACTCTGGCTGTTCAGAACATCTCCGGTATCGTTTCTCTGGGCCACACCGACGCTGCCGGTACCACCATCAAGGTCAACGGCAAGGATTACACCATCGCTTCCGGCCACAATTCTGACGGCACCGTTACCAACACCAGCGAGTACGATGTGCTGCAGATCACCATCAACGGCATCGACCCCAAGGCTATCTGGAACTTTGCTCTGAGCGTTGCTCCCCAGCATTACTACGGTGAGGGTGCAAAGACCGGTGTTGACATTGCAAACAACAAGTTCGGCGTTGACTTTGCTTCCTACGAGTTTATGTCTGACATCATCCAGTCCCCCCGTAACGTTAAGCTGCCCATGGGTGCCGGTTCCTACAAGGTCACCGATGCCAACAACAGCGACAAACCCAGCGAGAACGAGTTCTACAAGGACAACATCGTTTACTTCAAGGCTAACAACAATTTCGAGACCGTTGGCGAGGGTATCAGCAACGCCAAGATCGAGAAGATCCGTTACAAGGTTGTCAGCTCTAACAACGCTATTGACGCTCTGCAGAGTGGTGAGGTCCACTACATCTCTCCCTCTCTGACCACCCTGAACTACGATAAGCTGACCTCCATGAAGGCTGACGGCTACAATATGCTGTCCTCCGATCAGCTGGGCTACGGCTATATCGGCATTAACGCTTCTAAGATCAACGACATCAACCTGCGTAAGGCCATCATGTGCGCTATGAATACCTCTCTGGCTCTGGACTACTACCGTGTTGGTACTGCTGAGCAGATCTACTGGAATATGTCCACTGTTAGCTGGGCTTATCCCGATGGTCCTTCCAAGAACGACAACGGCAAGGATTACCCCCAGATGGGTACTTGGAGCGATGACATCGCCATTAACAACATCAGGAAGTACATGGAAGCTGCCGGTTACAGCGGTGGCGAGTCTGATCTGCGTATCACCTTCACCATCGCAGGTTCTACCCTGCAGGATCACCCCACCTATAAGGTTTTCCGTGACGCTGCCACTCTGCTGAACAGCCTCGGCTGGGAGGTCACTGTTGTCTGTGATACTCAGGCTCTGACCAAGATCTCTACCGGTTCTCTGGAAGTTTGGGCTGCTGCTTGGTCTTCTGCTCTGGACCCCGATATGTATCAGGTCTACCACAAGGATTCCACTGCTACCAGCACTCTGGCTTGGGGTTACAACTACCTGAAGACCAGTGGCGATGCTGAGGAGTTGCAGATTCTGGACGACATGAGCGACCTGATCGATCAGGCTCGTGAGACCAACGATCAGGCTACCCGTGCCGACCTGTACGAGCAGGCTATGGGCTATGTTCTGGATCTGGCTGTTGAGCTGCCTGTCTACCAGCGTGATGTTCTGTACGCCTACAATGCTAATGTCATCAATAGTGGCAGCATGCCTACTGAAGTCAACCCCTATTCCACTCCTCTTGATCGCATTTGGGAAGTTGAATTCGCCGGCTGATAAGGGGCGATAACCTATGTTAAAATACATTTTAAAAAGAATTGGATATTCTATTCTGGTTCTGTTTGGTGTTTCGCTGATCATTTACTTTTTGACCAGATTGATGCCAATTGACTTCGTACGTGATAAGGTCAATGCCATGGCAACCAGCGGCGCGTCTGTTACGCAGGAAATGGTGGATGCCATGTATGAGGCCTACGGTCTGAAGGAAAATGCCACATTCTTCGATATTATGAAGGGCTACTTTGGTTGGCTGGCAGATCTTTGCAAGCTGGATCTGGGTACCAGCTTCAAGTATGGTATTCCTGTTGCGGAAAAGATCGCTGCGCACATGGGCACTTCCTTCATCATCGCTCTGATTGCTGCGGTGTTTGAGTTTATGATCGCCATTCCTCTGGGCATCACCGCTGCCACCCACCAGTACAGCCTGCGGGACTACATTGTTACCATTTTGGTTATGATCGGTATTTCTCTGCCCTCCTTCTTCTTCGGTAATATTCTGAAGAACTGGCTGTCCTTGGAGCTGGGACTGTTCCCGCCCAGTGGTCTGGTGGATGCTACTACCAGTAACACTGGTATTGCACTGCTGATCGACTATGGCCGCCATGTGTTCATTCCGATCCTGACGGTGGTTATTCTGAGCATCGGTGCTAGAATGCGCATGACCCGTACCAATATGCTGGAGGTTTTGAACTCCGATTACATCCGAACCGCTCGGGCCAAGGGTCTGAAGGAGAGCGTGGTTATTAATAAGCACGCCTTCCGTAATACTCTGATTCCGCTGGTCACCTCCATGGCCGGCCTGTTGCCCTCGCTGTTCTCCGGTGCCATCATTACCGAGCAGGTCTTTGACCTGCCCGGTATCGGCAACATTGCATTGCAGGCTATGAATGCCGGTGATATTCCTTTCATCATGGGCTACAATATGTTCCTTGCGGTGCTGAGCGTTGTCGGTGTTCTGTTCGCCGATGTGATGTACGCTGTGGTCGATCCCAGAGTTAAACTTGAGTGAGGAGGTGCAGTATGGACGGACTTGAATTGAAAGAAAAGAATAATCCTGAGATCGTGGATACTGAAACCCCTCTTGACAAAAATGTTCGACTGATGTCTCCGAACCAGATGCTGGTGCGCCGGTTCTTCCGGTCTAAGCTTAGTATCATCGGTTTGATCATGGTCGTCAGCCTGTTCCTGTTCTGCTTCCTTGGCCCTGTGGTCTATACTCGTTGGGGTGAAACGGATCTGGACAAGAGCGGTAAGACTGAGTACGCCGTGGGTGTCACTACCTATACTGTCAATGGTGTGGAGTACACCCTGCGCCAAACTACCGAAACCCATCTGGTCGACAATTTCCTGTCCTCGCCTTCAATTGATCACCCTCTGGGTACGGACGATCAGGGCTACGATGTTCTGGCTCGTTTGATGTATGGCGGCCGGGTATCTCTGCTGGTCAGCTTTATGACCGTTATTCTGATGACTTTGTTTGGCGTCATTCTGGGCGGTCTGGCGGGCTATTTCGGTGGTGTAGTAGATAACATCATCATGCGTGTGTGTGACGTTTTGATGTGCCTGCCTGGTATTCCGATTTTGCTGATCCTCAGCTCCGCTATGGACGGCTGGGTCGCATTGGATATGGTAGAGGAGGAAATGAGAATTTACATTCTGATGTTCTTCCTGACGATCATTTCTTGGACCGGCACCGCCCGTCTGGTCAGAGGTCAGATCCTCTCTCTGCGTGAGCAGGAGTTTATGGTAGCTGCTGAAGCTATGGGCTATTCCACCGGCAGAAAGATCTTTAAGCATCTGGTGCCCAACGTTATGCCCCAGTTGATCGTTCAGATGAGCTTGAGCTTGGGCAGCATGATCCTGTATGAGGCAACCCTGTCCTACCTGAACATGGGCATTAAGGCTCCTTATACCGCCTGGGGCTCCATGATCAATATTATTACGACGAATCCTGACATTCTGCAGAACCACCTGTATGTATGGGTGCCCGCCGGTGTTTGTATCGTCATCGCTGTTCTGGGCTTTAACTTCGTGGGTGACGGTCTGCGTGATGCACTTGACCCGAAGGGAAGGAGATAATTTATGGCTAAACAGAATACTGGAAAAAATTATCTCTCCGGTCGGGAAATTCGGGCCATCGCAAAGGCTAACGCTAAGGAAGTTAAGCGTCTGGAGGCCTACAAAAACCGTAAGGCGGAAGAATCTGAGTTTTTGACCCAGATGAAGAATCCGGAGAACATTCTGGAAATCGACGATCTGCACACCTTCTTCTTCACGGAGCAGGGTGTGGTTAAGGCCGTCAACGGTGTTTCCTATGATGTTCCCAAGAATGCTGTTGTGGGTGTTGTGGGTGAGTCCGGTTGCGGCAAGTCTGTCACAAGTATGTCCGTCATGCGCCTGATTCAGGGCCCTGCCGGTCAGATTGTAGACGGCTCCATCCGTTTCAAGTCCAACGAGTACAAGCGGGACGGAAAGGGTAACCCCATTCCCAAGGCTGGTGCTGAGGGTGAGTTTGAGATGGAGGAGAAGATCTACGACATCGCTAAAATGCCCATTCACGAGATTCATCGTATCCGTGGTAAGCAGATTGCAATGATCTTCCAGGAGCCTATGACTTCGCTGAACCCCGTGTTCACCATTGGTCAGCAGCTGGATGAGGTGACACTGCTTCATGTCCCCGGTGCAACCAAGGAGATGGCAAAGGCCAAGTCTGAGGATATGCTCCGTCTGGTTGGTATCATCCCTGAGAACGTCTATAATGCGTTCCCCCACGAGCTGTCCGGCGGTATGCGTCAGCGTGTGATGATTGCCATGGCACTGGCGGCTGAGCCTCGTCTGATCATTGCGGACGAGCCTACCACTGCTCTGGACGTAACCATTCAGGCACAGATCCTTGATCTGTTGCAGGACATTAAGAATAAGATTGACGGCTCCATTCTGCTGATCACCCACGATCTGGGCGTTATTGCAGAAATGGCTGATTACGTTGTTGTCATGTATGCCGGTAAGGTGATTGAAAAGGGTACCGTTTTTGAGATCTTCCAAGATCCCAGACATCCTTATACCATTGGTCTGCAAAAGTCTAAGCCTACAATGGCGCTGGATGACAGTACCGAGCTGTACAACATCCCCGGTAACGTGCCGAACCCCATCAATATGCCTTCCCACTGCTACTTTAAAGAAAGATGCGCCAAGTGTACCGCTAAGTGCTCCGGGGAATATCCGGGCATGGTGCAGGTGAGCCCCACTCACTTTGTCGCATGTCATTTGTATGACGAGGAGAACAACAATGGCTGATGAAAAAGTAATCAATAATGTTGCGGCTCCTGTTTATGATGACGAGGCACTGGCTGCTGAATACAAGGCCAAGCGGCAGAAGCAAATCGCGGAGGATTTCCAGAAGCCCTTCGATCCGGAGTGTGTTCTGGAAGTTCGTCACCTGCGTAAGTGCTTCCCCCTGAAGAAGACCCTCACCGGCAAGGTAACCAAAGAGCTGGTGGCTGTGGACGATGTGTCCTTCAAGCTGAAGGCTGGTGAAACACTGGGTATTGTTGGTGAGTCCGGCTGCGGCAAGACCACTGCTGGTCGTGCCATTTTGAAGCTGCATCAGCCCACTGGTGGTCAGATTATCTTCGATGGTAAGGACATCACCAATTATAGCCCTAAGCAGATGCGTGAAATTCGGAAGCAGATGCAGATCATTTTCCAAGATCCTTACTCATCTCTGCCTCCCAGAGATACGGTTGGCGGCCTGCTGTCTGAGCCTGTGGAGGTTCATAAGATTGTCCCCAAGGATCAGGTGAAGGACTACGTTCTGGATCTGATGGACAAGTGTGGTCTGCGGGATTACTACTTCGAGCGGTATCCCCACGAGTTTTCCGGCGGTCAGCGTCAGCGTATTTGTATCGCCCGGGCTCTGTCTGTCAACCCCAAGCTGGTCATTTGTGACGAGCCTGTATCCGCACTGGACGTTTCCATTCAGGCGCAGATCATTAACCTGCTGAAGAAGCTGCAGCGTGAGATGAATCTGGCTTATGTGTTTATTTCCCACGACCTGTCTGTGGTCAAGTTCATCTCGGACAAGATCTTGGTCATGTATTTGGGCGCTGTTATGGAATTCGGTACAAAGGAAGATATCTTCCGCAATCCGTTGCATCCTTACACCAAGGCGCTGTTCTCTGCGGTGCCGAACCCTGATCCCACTGCCAAAATGGATCGCATCAAGCTGCAGGGGGATATTCCTTCTCCTGCTAATCCGCCTAAGGGCTGCCGGTTCCACACCCGCTGCCCCTATGCTAAGGAAGTCTGCAAGCACATTACCCCTGATTATAAGGAGTATGAATCCGGTCACTTTGCAGCCTGCCATCTGCTGGACGAGCAGAAGTAAGCTATGGGTAAGAATAAGGAAAAAATCACATACGTCGATGACGGACGTACGCTTGCGGATATGTCCGCACTAAGGAGCGGTTCCCGTCTACATGATCGTAATCCTTACCGGCCTAAACCGAAGTTTAAGGATGTGTGGAAAACTTATTGGAGTGCCGTCAGAATGATGGTCAAACCCATGCTGGTGGTCATTGCAGCAATGGCTGTGGTTTATCTGCTGGCTTATCTTGCTTTCGTTTTTGGTGCATAAAAATTGCCCCGCCTTCCAAATGGAAGGCGGGGCTTCGTCATATCTTGTTATTTTGTGAGAATGCTGTCGATTACACCCTTCAAATCCTCAGTCTCAGTCTGAGGATCGTCGTATTTGACAGAACCGACGAAGGTTTTTACGATCACGCCGTCTTCATCCAGAATGACGGTCATGGGCCAGGAGTCACGGCCACCCAGCATCTTGAAGAAGTCCTCATTCTCTCCATCCTTCACAAACAGGTAGGCGGAGTCAGGGAACAGTTGCTTAATGTCGTCCGGAGTTTTCTTGGACCAGCCAAGGTACGAATGGACAGTTAGAACAACGACTTTATCGCCATAGTTTTCGTCAATCAAGGGGAATTCGGTCAGCAGCTCCTGCTTACAGGGGCCGCACCATGTACCCCAGAAATTGATCACAGTGACTTTGCCACGGTAATCCTGAGCGCAGGTTGTGCCTTCCTCGTAGATCAGTTCCAGCTCGTAATCGTAGCACACATCGCCCACCTTACCGCCGTAGTTGATGGTGGAGTCACCAGTGGGGACTGTGACCTCGGGGATGACGGGATCTTTGTCAATGAAGTTGTAGTAGACCAGTGCGCCAGCCAGAACAGCGAGCATGGAGATGGCTACGATCAATCTGGCGATCTTGGTTTTCTTCGGCAGTTCGGTGCCGGGAGCATCACAGGGATCACAGGTTTTCAGCTTTGCGGTATTGATTTTGCCGCCTACCTCGTTGGGAGCCAGCAGGATCTTGGGCCCCTTGTAGGAGATGGCACCGGTGGGACAGACGTTCACACACTTGCCGCAGCTGATGCATTCGTGGTCGCCTACATGGCGGATATCCATTTCGCACTTGCTAACGCAAAGGCCACAGTTGATGCAGCTGGGCTTGTCCAGCTTGATACCGAGAATGGAGATCTTATTGAACAGGCCGTACAGCGCACCCAGAGGGCAGAAGAACCGGCAGAAGAAGCGGTAGATGAAAATGGCACCCACAAGGAAGATCACCAGCAGGATGAATTTCCATGTAAACAGGGGGCCCAGCATCTGGAACATATCGCTGTTGACCTCGTTGGACAGCAGGCCAAAAGCACCGATTAAAACGCCGGAGGGGCAGATGTACTTGCAGAATGCAGGAACCGGCAGGGAACCAGCTTGGAATGCATAAATCACGGGAATGATGGCGACAAAGACTACAAGGATCACATATTTAAAATAGGAGAGGATGCGTGTAAACCGATTTTTCTTGATCTTCGGGGTTTTGATCTTATGGATCAAATCTTGAACAAAACCAAAGGGGCACAGGAAGCCGCAAATCCAGCGTCCGAACAGGATACAGTATAGTAGCAGGATGCCAAACATATAATAGGGGAGTCTGGCGTTGGAGCTAGCCAGTGCGTTCTGCAGCGCACCGAGGGGACAGGCTGCGGAAGCAGCGGGGCAGGAGTAGCAGTTCAAACCGGGGGCGCATACATTTTTTACATTGCCCTTATAAATGTAGCCGCTGGCGAAGCCCTTCAAATTGGCGTTGGTCAGCAGTGCGGCGTAAAGCTGAATGATCCGGCGTTTAGTGGGCTTATGATCGGAGAGCCACTGTTTGAAGCTCTTTTTCTCTTTTACAGTTGTTTCATTCTTTTCCATATCAACCCAATCCTATACATTCGGTGCAGATGGCGACTGCTTTGTCAAATACGTCTTTCATACCGCCGTTAAAAATGCCCAACACAATGAAGCACATGGCAATAGCCAATACTGCACAGCGGACGACCAACAGCGTGTTTGTTTTTTTCTGCTCAACGGTCGGGGAAACGTCGGTCTTAGGACCGACCGCGCTTTTGTAAATCTCCGTTTCCCGGGAAATACTTTTGCGTTCCAGTTCTGCGCAGATAAAGCACAGCATCAGACCCAAAAGGGCGGGGATGAGGGCGACGAGGACGGCATTGCGAATATCGTCGTTTAATGCATCAAGGGTAAAATGAGCGCCGTCCATAAAATAGATGGCAGGGTAGACCATCAGTGCGGCAAAGATAACCGCAGTGCCGATGCGCAGCACCATACGGAGTTTTTGCTCCTTTTTTGCAGAGGCGGCGGTATCCTCGGTCAGGTTGGTGGCTTTAGATTTGACCTTCTCCATAAGGGCAAATTCATCTTTGACAGCTTTGGGTTTGGACTGGTTTGCCGGTAGGGCAAGTCCCAAAACAATGCCGCCGAGGGCAAGCGCAATGCAAGCGTAGGCCAAAAGAGAAATCTTCTGGAAATGAGTCCCGATAGATTCGGGGGTGTAGGGTCGTGCGCCGCTATTATAAATGTCAAGGCATGACAGGATCAGTGCAATGCCCAGTGCGACGATGAGCACTGCAGCGACACATCCATAGACCAGATGAATCTTTTTGATTTTTTCCTGAGTCATAGGCGTTTCTACCTTTCTGTATTTTTTATAATTATATCACAGCACATAAAATGCGTCAAGATTTGCCATCGACACAAAGAATACAAATCTTCTGGTTAGTATATGGTAAAGGGGTTGACTGATATCCCTTTTAATGGTAAAATTACATAATAGAGAGGATGGTTTATATGGCAGAATCCTATTGTGAAAAGAGTTGCGCCGATTGCGAGGAACGGCAGCAGCTCAATTGTCCTGGCTGTCGGATGGGGCCTGGTAGAGCATATTGTGGAGATTGTTCAATTGCAAAATGCTGTATTTCGAGAGGACATTATTCCTGCGCATCCTGTAGTACAGCATCGACTTGCTTCAACCTTAAAAGTAGTCACCGTGCAGCGGAGGATCGGTTAAGAAAGCATAAGGCGGAAGCTGAAAAACAGCGCAGATTGTTAGAGCGGTCTAAATTGTTAGGGAACTGGCTGTGGGTGCTGTTCTGGTTTGTACTTACTGCGAACATTGCCGGTGTTGTATTTTCCTTCTTGGAAAACCAGCCGGGAATGAGAATACCGAACCTGATTGTCACTGTGGTTACAAATCTTGTATATGCCTTTCTTCTTTTAAAGCTCTCAAAAACGTCTGACTGTTTCCGTACAGCTGGTATCTGTACAGTGATCGTGGTGGTTGTTGAATTAATATCTTCACTGTTTCATAATCCGGTTCTGATTTTTGTGGTATCAATGGTGTTGCTGGTTCCTGCCTTCATGGCTTCGTATCAAAGATACATGGGGTACGCTGAGGTTACGGAAGAACTGGATGAGGATATGGGCCGCAAATGGACGGTACTTTGGTACTGGACGCTGGGTAGCACCATTGCTATGGCAGTTGGTTTGATCATGTCATTAGGCGGTTCACTGCTGGGGGCGCTGGCCGTGCTGCTATCGGCGGTACTTACGTTGGTGATCGCAGTGCTTGAGGTCATTTATTTGTACTGTACCGCAAAAATGTTCCGGGAGTATGTGGAAGAGAATAAGTATGTTTGCTGATTACCAAGAAATATATTTATTTTGTGAATTTGTACTTGATTTTTTCTATTGACTATGCTATAATGCATCAGTCTGAAATCAAGGTGAGTCCTCTGCGTAAAAAACGCATGAACGCCTAATATTTAAGGAGGACAAAGAAATGGATTTAGTTAAGGCTCTGAACAGCCAGTACATGAAGGAAGAGCTGCCCGAAGTTAAGGTCGGCGACACTGTTCGTGTGCACGTGCGCATCAAGGAAGGCTCCCGTGAGCGTATCCAGGTGTTTGAGGGTACCGTCATTGCTCGTAAGCACGGCGGCATCACCGAGACCATCACTGTCCGTCGTATTTCCTACGGCGTGGGCTGCGAGAAGGTCTTCCCCCTGCATTCTCCCAACGTGGCTATGATCGAGACCGTCCGTAAGGGTAAGGTTCGTCGTGCTAAGCTGTACTATCTGCGTGATCGTATGGGCAAGGCTGCCAAGGTCAAGGAGAGAGTCTAATACTCAACTTAATAAAAAGAGAGGGCAAACCCTCTCTTTTTATTTTGCTTCAAATGGTTGCAAATGGTGGTTTATCCTTGCTTTTTCATCGGTTTCCACTTATAATAAATACAAAGGAGCGTGGGAATTATGGTATGTCCGATTTGCAGAACTGACTGCAAGGATGCTGTGATTTGCCCCAACTGTGAGTGGGATCTAACTCTTAAAACAGCAGATACTGATAGAAATACTGAAGTTCACGACAATTGCAATGTATCCACACGAGGGCAAAGGGGCAAAGTTTGCTTAAGATGCGGAAGTCGTAAGTACAACGTTAGACTAATAGTTTGTCCGAGCGTTCGTCCATATAAATCAGCGCGTTTATATAGGTATCATAATGTATACTTTAAAGCACTAGCTTTTTTAGTGCACGCATACTTTTATTTGCCCAAAATCAAGAAGGGGCATGTGTGTTCTTGTTGTGGATTTATCTGGACGGTATAGTTAAGACCCATCAGTTTTGGTGGGTCTTAGGTTTTGCGGTAGATATTTGTTTTCTCCAACTCGATGCATTCATCTTTTTTGCGCAAAAGGAAAATAATCCTTTTCTTTTCTTGCGATTTTGTGTATAATGTATTCGTATATTTGCGTCCATTGGGGGATTTATCAGGAAAGCGAGGGGTGGACTTGGCCGGAACAGTTGGTAAATATGAAAAGAGAAAGCCGGTAAGTGCGCCCAAACGACGCTCCCGCAGGAAGCAGTTCATCAAGGACATGGATGCTATTCATATTGTTGCGCTGATCTTGACGGTATATATCCTGTTTTTTCGTATCGTGGTCGTGGTTGGCCCGTCCATGTATGATACCCTGATTCAGGGAGATCGGCTACTTTTGGTAAGCAGTTTGGTTTACAACGACCCAAAGCAGGGGGATATCGTTGTTTGCAGCAAGGCATCCTTTGATGATGGTGCAGGCTTTGTCAAGCGTGTCATCGCTACTGAGGGACAGACGGTGGATATTGATTTTGATGCCGGAATCGTTTATGTAGATGGGACGGCGTTGGATGAACCCTACATCCATACTTCCACCACAAGAGAAGAAGGAATTGAATTTCCTGTGACTGTGAAAAAAGGACACGTTTTCGTCATGGGTGATAATCGGGATCGCTCTACAGACAGTCGCAGTCCAATGATCGGACTGGTTGATGAGCGTCAAATTATTGGCAAGGCGATATTTATTCTCAGCCCCGGTGATAACGGTGGAAAGGAAATGCCCCGTTTTGATCGTATCGGCTGGATCGGATAAGACAATTAACCGGAGGGAATTTTTTAATGAAGTTTCAATTAAAAAAGAAAGAAAAAAAGCCGGAGGAGAAGCTCACTTGGCAGCAGAGCCTCCTGCTGGATCTGCATGATCTGCTGTATGTTCTGGCTGGCTTTATGATCATTTATATGCTGTTTTTCCGTATTGTAGTCGTGGTCGGCCCATCTATGTATGATACGCTGATTGACGGTGACCGGCTGGTGCTGCTCAGCAGCTCCGTATATAGAAATCCCAAACAGGGCGATATCATCGTTGCCAGCAAGAAGTCCTTTGAAAACGGCGAGTGCATTGTTAAGCGTGTCATTGCTACGGAAGGACAGTCCGTTGATATTGACTTCCAGGCAGGTATTGTCTATGTGGACGGTGTTGCGCTGGAGGAAGATTATACGCATACACTGACCACTTTGGATGAAGGTGTGAGCTTTCCTCTGAAAGTTGATAAAGGCCATATTTTTGTCATGGGCGATAACCGCAACAGCTCCAAAGATAGCCGCAATCCCGAAATTGGGCTGATAGATGAGCGTGAAATCTTAGGTAAAGCAATTTTCCTGCTGAGCCCCGGCACCAATGGTGGTAGAGAGCAGGCGCAATACGACCGGATCGGAGTGATCGACTGATGGAAAAAGATCAAATGAATATTCAGTGGTATCCCGGTCACATGACCAAGACCCGGCGTCAGATCGAAGCGGATCTGAAGCAGGTGGATGCGGTGTGTGAGATCGTGGATGCCCGTATCCCCATTTCCAGCCGAAATCCGGATATCGACGCGATTTGTGGCAATAAGCCCAGAATTATGATTCTCAACCGTATGGATCTGGCTGACCCGGATGCGACTGCCAAATGGGCAGCCTACTACCGCAGTCAGGGGCGTGCAGCTGTGCCGACGGATTGCAAAAGCCGCAAGGGTATTAATGCCTTTACCCCCGCTGTGCGGCAGGTTTTGAAGGAAAAGCTGGAACGTGATGCGGCTCGAGGCATGAACCGCCCTCTGCGTGTGATGGTGGTGGGCATTCCCAATGTGGGTAAGTCCACTCTGATCAATCAGATTTCCGGGCGGAAGGGTGCAAAGGCTGAAAACCGTCCCGGCGTGACCCGTGGCAAGCAGTGGGTAACTGTTGAAGTCGGCCTGTTACTCCTGGACACCCCCGGTATCCTGTGGCCCAAATTTGATGATCCCAACGTTGGCATGATGCTGGCGTATACCGGTGCGGTGAAGGAAGGAATTCTGGACATCGAGGAGCTTTCCTCTTTCTTGATGGAGCTGCTTTGGCGGCGCTATCCTCAGGCTGTGAAGGAGCGTTATGGCATCGAGGCTGAGCCGGATACTCCCGGCTATGAGCTGTTGGCTCTCGCCGGACGGAAACGTGGATACTTGCTTGCCCGGGGCGAGATCAACACCGAGCGTATGGCAAAGGTGCTGCTTGACGAATACCGAAGCGGAAAGCTGGGACGATTCACACTGGAGCTGCCGGAGGATATGAAATGAGTGAGATTAATATGTGGGAGATCGAAGACTCCCATTTTGAAAAGGGAATTAAGTTGATCTGCGGCGTGGATGAAGCAGGACGTGGCCCTTTGGCGGGGCCTGTGTGTGCCGCTGCAGTGATTTTGCCCCCAAATGCTGAGATTCCGGGGCTGAATGATAGCAAAAAGCTGACGGATAAGCGCCGTCGGGAGCTGTTTCCAATTATTAAGGAGAAGGCGATTGCTTACGGCATCGGCCTTGCAACCCATGAAGAGATTGATGAGATCAACATTCTGCAGGCGACCTATCTTGCTATGGAGCGGGCATTGGCTCAGCTTTCTGTGAAGCCGGAGCTGGCGTTGATTGATGGCAACCGGGCAAAGGATTTTGGCTTGCCCGTGGAAACCGTGGTCAAGGGCGACAGCCGTAGTGCCAGTATTGCAGCTGCTTCTATTCTGGCGAAGGTCACCCGAGATGATCTGATGCTGGAAGCGTCAGGGGAGTACCCGCAGTATCAGTTTGACGTACATAAGGGCTACGGTACCAAGGCGCATTATGCGGCCTTGACTGAATTTGGCCCCAGCCCCATTCACCGCATGACTTTCCTGAAGAAGTTTTATGGGGAGAAATAACCTCAACGGCGCATGGGGCGAAGCCATCGCTGGGGAATATCTGCGAAAAAAACATTACACGCTGGTAGCGGCTGGTTTTCGCAGTCGCTATGGAGAGATCGACCTGATTGTCAAGGATCGAAAGTTTCTAGTTTTTGTGGAGGTAAAGCTACGTAAAAACGGCAGCTTTGCTCAGGCTATGGAGTATGTTGATCGGCGTAAACAGGATCGTATCCTTATAACGGCGTCTATTTTTCTGTCCAAATATCCGACGGACTTGCAGCCACGGTTCGATGTGGTTGAAATCTATGCCCCGGCAGGATCGGCTACTGTCGATCCTCAGATCCATCATTTGGAGGATGCGTTTCAATGAATGTCCCTGTTTTTGATTTGCACTGCGATACGGCTTATGCACTGTTGGGGGAGGACCGCAACAGTGCCGGCAGCCTGCGTAAAAACCAATATCATATCGATCTAGAACGGGCCAAGTCCTTGCCGGGTTACGCCCAGTGCTTTGCCTGCTTCACATCGCCGCTGATTGAGGGAATTTCTCCTACCGTTCTGTTTGAACGGGAGTTGGCGACGATTCAGCGAGAGATTTATGAAAATCGAAACCTGATCTCCCTTGCTTATTCCGCTTCTCAGGTGGAGGATAATCGAAAAAAGGGGAAGATGTCTGCTATTTTGACCTTGGAAGGCCCGGCAGGTATCGGCTATGATCCGGAGCTTTTGCAGGATCTGCACCTGATTGGTTTTCGGATGACAACATTGACATGGAACGAACAGAATCTTCTGGCCGGTTCTCATTTGACCGGCGGCGGATTGACCCATCAGGGCAGGGAATATGTTCGGGAAGCTCAGCGCCTGGGTATGTTGGTGGATGTGAGCCATATCAGTGACGATGCATTTTGGAATATTATGGATATAACTGACGCACCGATCATTGCATCCCATTCAAACAGCCGCAGCTTCTGTGGACACTCCCGAAACTTGACGGATGATATGTTTAAGGCCATCTGCCAGACTGACGGTGTGGCTGGTTTCAATCAATACGCCGATTTTGTAGGAGAGAATCCCACGTTGGATACGGTGTGCGATCATATTCTTCATCTGCTGGAAATGGATAGTGAATGTCGGCACTTAGCGCTGGGCGGCGATCTGGATGGTTGCGGCAGACTGCCCGACGGATTTGACGGTATCCAGAGTTACCCGACTCTGGCTGAGCGATTGAAGACCCGTGGATTAACGGATGAAATGGTTTATAATCTGTTCTGGAATAATGCATGGAGAGTGATGAAACAGTGCTGTATGTAACCACAAGAAGTAAGCATGATGCTTATACGGCTGCACGCACCATGAATCTGGATCGTGGGCCGGATGGGGGATTGTTTATTCCGTTTCATTTACCCCAGTTTAGTCGGGAAGAAATTGCGGCGTTAGGCGGTAAATCCTTTGGACAGAATGTGGCAGAGATTCTGAACCTGTTTTTCTCCACAAAGCTGTCCGGCTGGGATGTGGATATGGCTGTGGGACGCAATCCCGTCAAGTTTAAATCCATGAATTACCGTATTATCGTCTCGGAATTGTGGCATAATATGGATCGCCATTTCGGATATTTGATCAATGCTCTGGCGGCAAAAGTCCATCCGGACGGGGAAATCATTGGCGCACCGTCCAATTGGGTTCAGTGCGCTGTGCGGATCGCCGTGCTGTTTGCTGTTTATGGTGAGCTTGTTCGCACCGAACAGCTGCGTTCCGGAGCTACATTGGATATTGCTGTTGCATCCGGAACCTTTGCTGCACCGATGGCGGCGTGGTATGCCCGGAAAATGGGACTTCCCGTAGGCACGATTATTTGCGGCTGTAACGAAAACAGTGCTCCGTGGGATCTGCTCCATCGAGGTGAGCTTGATACAGATGCGCAAGCTGTTCAAACCAACACGCCGGAAGGAGATTTGACCCTACCGTTGGACATGGAGCGCTTGATCTGTGAAACCTGCGGTCAGGAGGAGGCGTTACATTACTTCTGGAGCTGCACGGAGGGGAGTGTCTATGCGCCCTCTGAGTTGGCATACGAACAGATGCGTAAGGGAATGTTTGCAGCTGTGGTCAGTCGTGTTCGGGTAGAAACGATCATTCCCAGTGTTTACAGAACCAATCAATATATCCTTGATCCTTATTCTGCACTGGCTTACGGTGCCCTGAGCGATTTCCGTTCTCGAACCGGCGGCAGCGGTATGGCACTGTTGCTGTGTGAAAAAAGCCCCCTGTGTAATGGCGAAGCAGTTGCTCGATTCATGCGGATCTCTGTGGAAGAGCTGATAAAACGGGTCAGCGAGGCGTAAGGAGGAACTATGGCGTTATACGCAATCGGCGACCTTCATCTGAGCCTCGGTGCGGCCAAACCCATGGATGTGTTCGGTGGCAATTGGGTCGGTTATATGGATAAGCTGAAAGAAGGACTGTCCGTAATCCAGCCCGAGGATACTACAGTGCTGCTGGGGGATTTGTCTTGGGCGCTGGATCTTCAAGGAGCAAAGGCGGATTTTGAATGGATCGATGCCATTCCCGGACGGAAGATCATCCTCAAGGGTAACCACGATTATTGGTGGAGTACCGCCTCAAAGTTTTATAAATTCTGCGAAGTCAACGGATATTCCAATCAGTTCATTTTGAATAATAATCATTATGAGTATGAAGGCTGGGCTATTTGCGGTACTCGGGGCTGGTTCTTTGAGGAAGAACGCAGCGGAGAGCATGATGAAAAAGTATTTAAACGAGAATTGATTCGCTTGGAAACCTCGCTGAAATCAGCAGGGGAGTTGCCTAAAATGGTTTTTTTGCATTATCCCCCCCGCTATAAGGGCTACCAGTGCGATGAGATTTTAGCATTACTGGAAAAATATGAAGTCCGTCGGTGTTTCTATGGTCATCTTCACGGCCCAAGCCATAAACTTGCCATGGAAGGCTTGTGGGATGGAACAGAATTCCGGCTCGTATCCGCCGACTTTTTGGACTTTAAGCCATTTAAAGTAATTTAACAAAGATTTTTTGAAAAAACAGTGGACAAGTGCCACTTTCTTTGCTAAAATACTACAGTTATTTATTACATAAAATCCGCCTAGTGCGGACTCATTTCAGGAGGAAAACAAAGATGAATGTGAAGAACATTGAGAAGAACGGCAATCAGGCTACTATCGTCGTTGAGATCGACAAGGACCTGATGGAGAAGGGCGTTAACGCTGCTTACATGAAGGCCCGCAAGAACATCCAGATTCCCGGCTTCCGTAAGGGCAAGGCTCCCCGTAAGATGATCGAGTCTCTGTACGGCGCTCACGTTTTCTACGAAGACGGTCTGGAGGAGATCTTCCCCGAGGTCTACGAAGAGGCTGTCGTCAAGCAGGATCTGAAGGCCATCGGCCGTCCCAGCCTGACCGATATGGACATCAGCGAGGATGGCGTTGTGACCATCACTATCGCTACCGATGTTTACCCCGAGGTCACTCTGGGCCAGTACAAGGGTCTGGAGGTCGAGAAGGCTGAAGCTACTGTGACCGATGAGCAGGTTCAGGCTGAACTTGATCGCATGGCTCAGAACGTTGCTTCCACCGAAACTGTGGAGCGTGCCGCTCAGCTGGGTGACACTGCTAACATTGACTTCGAGGGCTTCGACAATGGCGTTGCTTTCGACGGTGGTAAGGGCGAGAACTTTGACCTGAAGCTGGGCTCCGGCCAGTTTGTTCCCGGCTTTGAGGAGCAGGTTGTCGGCATGACTGCCGGCGAGGAGAAGGACATCAACGTGACCTTCCCTGAGAACTACACTGCCGAGCTGGCTGGCAAGCCCGTTGTGTTCCATGTGAAGCTGAACAAGGTCACTGAGACTGTTGTTCCCGCTCAGGACGACGAGTTTGCTAAGGACGTTTCTGAATTCGATACTCTGGAGGAGCTGAAGGCTGACATCCGTGCTAAGGCTCTGGAGAGTGCTGAGAAGCAGATCGCTTCTTCCTTCGAGCAGGCTTGCGTTGAGAAGGCTGCTGAGAACACCACTGTTGAGATGCCCAAGGCTCTGATCGAGGCTGAGTTGGACACTCAGATGGAGCGTTTCGGCTACCAGCTGCAGATGAGCGGCTACTCCATGGAGCAGTATGCTAAGATGATGGGCGGCGATGTGGCCACCATGCGCAACGCTTTCCGTCCCGCCGCTGAGAAGCAGGCTAAGATCAACGTTACTCTGGAGAAGATCGGTGAGGTCGAGAATATCGAGGTTTCCGAGGATGAGATCAACGCTGAGCTGGAGTCTTTGGCTGCACAGTACCAGCTGGAGCTGGAGAAGGTCAAGTCCATGGTTCCTGCTGAGGAGATCACTGCCAGCCTGAAGACCCGTAAGGCTGTGAAGGTTATCGTTGACAGCGCTGTGGCTGTCGCTCCTAAGGCCGAGTAAAATTTCGGAGGAATAAGCTTCCTCTTTAATGGTTAGAATGTTTCAAACCCCCATGAAAGGAGACATCACCATGGCATTAGTTCCTTATGTTGTTGAGCAGACCAGTCGCGGCGAGCGCAGCTATGATATTTTCTCCCGTCTGCTGAATGACCGTATCATTTTCCTGTCCGAGGAGGTCAATGACGCTACCGCTTCTTTGGTAGTCGCACAGCTTCTGTATCTGGAGGCTCAGGACCCGGACAAGGATATTCAGTTCTATATCAACAGCCCTGGCGGCAGTGTCACCGCAGGCATGGCGATCTATGATACCATGCAGTACATTAAGTGCGATGTGGCGACCATCTGTGTCGGTATGGCTGCGTCTATGGGTGCGTTCCTGCTGTCCGCCGGCACCAAGGGCAAGCGGATGGCCCTGCCCAATTCCGAGATCATGATCCACCAGCCAAGTGCCGGTACCCAGGGTCAGATCACGGATATGGCCATTCACATGAAGCGCCTGCAGATCATCAAGGAGCGCATGAATCGGATCATGTCTGAGAACACCGGCAGATCCATTGAAGAAGTGACTGCTGCCTGCGAGCGTGACAATTTCATGTCCGCTGAGGAGGCGCTGGCCTTCGGACTGATCGACCGTGTGCTCGATCGTCATTGATCGATAAAGAAAGGCAGGAACCTGCTTCATGGCTAATCACGATGAGCAGCAGCCCATTATTCGCTGCTCCTTCTGCGGGAAGCGGGAGGGACAGGTTCAGATGATCGCCGGTCCCGGCGTATATATCTGTAGCGACTGTGTTCAGGCTTGTAGCGAGCTTCTGTTCGACCAGCCTGATCACCCCGGTTTTGACAACCCAGGACTTGAAAATCTTCCCACCCCCATGGAGATTAAATCCTTCATGGACGGTTACATCATCGGACAGGAGGACGCCAAAATCGCCCTTTCTGTTGCGGTATACAACCACTATAAGCGCATCTATCTGGCTGAGGACTCCGATGTGGAGCTGCAAAAGAGCAACATCCTGCTCATTGGCCCCACCGGCAGCGGTAAGACACTGTTCGCCCAGACCCTTGCCAAGATTTTGAAGGTGCCTTTTGCCATTGCCGATGCAACCACCTTGACCGAGGCTGGTTATGTGGGTGACGACGTGGAGAATATCCTTGTTCGTCTGTTGCAGGCAGCCGATTTCGATGTGGAGTTGGCTGAGCGTGGCATTATCTATATCGATGAGATGGATAAGATCGCCCGCAAGAGTGAGAATACTTCCATCACACGGGACGTTTCCGGCGAGGGCGTTCAGCAGGCCCTGCTGAAAATTCTGGAGGGTACGGTTGCGAATGTTCCCCCTCAGGGCGGACGCAAGCATCCTCAGCAGGAAACCATACCCGTTGATACCTCCAAGATTCTGTTCATCTGCGGCGGTGCCTTTGATGGTCTGGATAAGATCATTGAAGCTCGTACCGATCGGTCTGCCATCGGTTTTGACGCACCGGTGGAAAGCCGTAAGAACCGGGATGTGGGTAAGTTGTTTGCCCAGGTCGAGCCCCATGATCTTCTGAAATTTGGTATCATTCCGGAGCTTGTTGGTCGTCTTCCGGTCATCACTTGTCTGGAAAGCCTGAAAAAAGAGGATTTGGTCCGTATCCTTGTGGAGCCCAAGAACGCCTTGTCGAAGCAGTATGAAAAGCTGTTTGATATGGACAATGTGGAGCTTGAGATCCAGCCCGAGGCACTGGATGCCGTGGCTCAGAAGGCTATTGACCGTCAAATTGGCGCCAGAGGTTTGCGTGCGGTCATGGAGCAGGCGATGGTGCGTATTATGTATCAGATTCCTTCGGATTTAAGCATCCGCAAGGTGACCATTACGCCGGAGTGCATTCAGGGTGGCGAGCCTATGATTGAACGTACGCCGGATGCCCCCCGGAGCAGAAAAGGCTCCAAGAAATAAGTTTTTTCCGTAAGGGGGTAGTTTTTCTACCCCCTTTTCGCTCAATTTGAAGGAAGGTGATCCCAATGAGCGAAACCATTATTTCCGGTAAATTGCCGGTGCTGGCTTTACGTGGTTTGACAGTTTTTCCCGGACAATCCGTTCACTTTGATGTTGGACGCATGAAATCTGCTAAGGCGCTGGAACAGGCCATGAAGGACGGTCAGTATATTTTTCTTGTACCTCAGAAGGATATTATCCTTGACGATCCCGGTTTGGAGGATCTGTGCTCCATCGGCACGGTTGCCAAGGTCAAGCAGATTTTAAAGCCTCAGGGCGAAACGCTCCGGGTGCTTGTCAATGGATTGTGCCGTGGCCGCATCTCTGAGCTGCACCAGACAGAGCCTTATTTGGAGGCGGATGTTCAGGCAGTCCCTGAAACTGAGGTTGTAGATAGTCCTCGCAATCATGCCCTTTGTCGGGAAGCCAATGCTTTGTACGGCATGTACCTGGAGCTTTCTGAGTTTCCGGCTCAGACAGTTCAGCTCCGGATGTTGTCCAGCTATGAGCCTGGATTTTTGGCTGACTGTATCGCTCAGAATTCCGGCATGGATTATCTGGATAAAAACAAACTGCTGTGCAATATGAACCCTGTACGGCGTCTGGAAAGCGCCTTACGTTTGCTTCGGCGGGAAGTGGAAATGCTGAAGTTGGAATCAGACATTCAGTCCAAGACCCATGCCAGCATTGACCGAAACCAGCGAGACTATTATCTGCGGGAGCAGATGAAGGTCATCCGTGAGGAGCTGGGAGAGGAAGACGATTACTCTGAATTTGCGGAGTATGAAAAGAAGATTTTGCAGCTTAATCTCAATGAAAACGACGAGAATAAGCTTCGTAAGGATCTCCAGCGGCTAAAAAAGCAGCCTTTTGGCTCTGCGGAAGCATCGGTGCTGCGCAATTATTTTGACGTATTGCTGGATCTTCCTTGGAATAAAAAGACTAAGGAACGGATCAGCGTGGAAGCTGCTTCAAAGGTTCTTGAAAAGGAACATTACGGACTGGAAAAAGTGAAGGAACGCATTCTGGAAACCATAGCCGTCCGTCAGGTCGCCCCGGAGATGCCGCCCCAGATTTTGTGTTTGGTTGGCCCTCCTGGCGTTGGCAAGACATCAATTGCATATTCCATTTCCCGTTCTTTGAACCGTAAAATGGCTCGAATTGCCTTAGGTGGCGTCCGTGATGAAGCGGAGATCAGAGGTCATCGTAAGACCTATGTCGGTGCCATGCCCGGTCGCATTATGACTGCATTGACTCAAGCTGGCAGTTCCAATCCTTTGATCCTACTTGATGAGATCGATAAAATGGGCTCTGACCATCGTGGTGATCCCAGTGCGGCGCTGCTTGAAGTGCTGGATGCGGAGCAGAATAAGACTTTCCGGGATCATTACGTGGAGCTTCCCTTTGATCTGTCCGATGTGATGTTCATTACCACGGCCAATACTCTGGATACGGTTCCTAGACCGTTGCTTGACCGTATGGAGGTTATTGCGCTTGGGTCGTACACCGATGAAGAAAAGCTGATGATCGCCAAGAACCACCTGATCCCCAAGCAGATGGCGAAGCACGGCATTAAGAAGACACAACTGAAGGTTTCCGATGATGCCATTCGTGAGATCATCGGCTGCTACACCCGGGAGTCTGGTGTTCGTAATTTGGAGCGCAGTGTGGCAGAAATCTGCCGCAAGACCGCTATGAAGCTGGTCGGCGACGAAGATATGAAGAAGCTTTCTGTGACCGGAACAAATGTCTCCGATTATCTGGGCGTTCGCAAGTTCCTTCCCGATCGTATTCCCGGCAGTGATCAGGTGGGCCTTGTTACCGGCCTTGCGTGGACAAGCGTAGGTGGCGAAACACTGGAAGTGGAAGTCAACGTGATGGACGGCACCGGTAAGCTGGAGCTGACCGGCAATCTGGGTGATGTGATGAAGGAATCGGCCCATGCGGCACTGAGCTATATCCGTGCCAACGCATCAAAGCTGGGCATCGCTGCTGATTTCTATAAAACCAAGGATATCCATGTGCATTTTCCAGCGGGTGCGGTTCCTAAGGACGGCCCCTCTGCCGGTGTGACCGTGACCACTGCTATGGTTTCTGCGTTGACCAACACTCCTGTGCGCCGGGATGTGGCTATGACCGGTGAAATCTCCATCCGTGGCAGGGTTCTGCCCATTGGCGGCTTGAAAGAAAAGACCATGGCGGCGTTGCGTCACGGCATTTCTACCGTCATTATCCCGGAGGATAACCGCCGTGATCTGGAAGAAATCGATCAGACTGTCCGTAAGCAGTTGAATTTCATCACTGCAAAGACTGTAGACACAGTGCTGGATACGGCGTTGAAGCGGGGCGGTACGGTGATGCCGACTATCTTGTCGGACATTCCTTCCGATGTGAAGCGTCGCTCCCATAATAATATTCAACAGTGAGGTGCCGTGTATGAATTTTCATAATGTAGAATTTTTGATTTCTGCGGCGGCCCCCAAGGATTTCCCCAAGAATCGCCTGCCGGAAATTGCCTTTGCGGGCAAGTCCAATGTGGGTAAGTCTTCGGTGATTAACCGCATTCTGAACCGAAAAAACTTCGCTCGGGTCGGTGAGAAACCCGGCAAGACCATCCATGTTAATTACTTCACCATTGACAAGAAGTGCTATTTCGTGGATTTGCCCGGTTACGGCTACGCTAAGGTTTCTCAATCGGAAAAGGAACGCTGGGGCAAGCTAATGGAGGATTATTTTGCCGCCGATCGTATCGATTTGGGCGTGATGATCGTGGATCACCGCCATGCTCCCACCAATAACGATATCACTATGGCTCGGTGGTTCATTGACAGCGGCTGTCCTTTTGTAGTAGTTGCTAACAAGCTGGATAAGGTTAAAAAAAGCGAGGTTCAGTCGAACCTCGCCACCATCCGGACCGATTTAGAGCTGCCGGAAGATACGCCTATCATTTCTTTCTCTGCTGAAAAAGGGAACGGCAAGGATGAGTTGGTGAAGTTGATTCTCGCTGCTGTGAAAGAAGGAAACTGAGGGGGTACGTTTAATGCTCTATCCTGATTTACATGACATATGTAATCAAGCTGGTTTCAGGCGAAGAGGCAGTGCGTATTTTCGACTGGTAGGTGATGGGGTTTTGCAGGTCGTAAAACCCAAATATGAACGAGGGCTTTATGGACATATCCTTTACGTTGGGTTGTTTTCAATGTATGGGGATTTGTTGCGGCAATGGTTTACGTCGTCTGGTTGTATTCCGAGATATTCTGTCATGAATTGTGCTGCCCAAAATGAAATTCCTGTTGTTTATGCTCCGCCGATTTGTGACCAAATTGAGCTTTTTCGGGATCCTGTACTGGATTGGCTGAATTCTATTGATACGCAAAAGAAACTGTCAATTGCAATTCGGAAGCTGGACAGTACGTGGAATGATGCTATGAAAATTGCTCCATATCTTGCTTGCGCCGAAATCAATCATGCGAAAAAAGTTGTCAATGAAATAGTGAAACAACATACCTATGCAAACTATTTTAACAGTGCTTTGTTTGATACGAACCGACAGCAAGAAGATGAAAACGAAGATCAACAGCTTTTTGTTTTGCTTCAAATGATTGATAGGGCGGATACAGTTGAAATCGATAAGTATCTGAAGAATAACTATGTGCGTAATATTGAGTATGCAGGATTTTGCATCAAATGACTGTGGTAGATAAATAACATCCTGATGGACAAGGAGTGATGCTGTGATCATAGAAATCGATGACTGGAAGTTTGATATCGATATAGCTAGAACCATGGAATACTCTGCCGCAGAGGTGGCAGACCATTGTACTTGCCCTTATTGTCGCAATTTCTATGCTGCTGTGGATGGTGCATACCCTAGTTTGCGTCCATTTTTGGCACAATTCGGATTGGATATTGAAGCTCCGGATGAACTGATGCCGTATACATCCACACTCGTTACCAATTTATATCCGGTCTCAGGAAGAATCATAAAGGCCTCCCACAATGCAGTTGAGGTCAATGGGGTGGTCGTTACCCCCAGGACTTCTGAATGGGCGAAGATTAATACGGATTGTCCAAAACCATACTTTGTGCTGGAGGTGGGCATTATGGAACTTCCGTGGGTTCTTGACGAACCTATGGTGGAAACCGAGATCGTATCTCCCGCCAATCAGCCATCTTTCCTTAAAAGAATGTGGAATAGGCTCCTGAAACGTCAGTCATCAGAAGATATAAAATCATAGAATTTGCCCACAGCGGTTATCCGCTGTGGGCATTGCTTATGCGTTTTTTGCTTCTTTCAGTGCTTTCGCAAGCTGATCGGGGCAGGAGGTCTGCTTCATACCGCACTTGATACCTTCGACCCGGGCGATCACATCATCAATATCCATGCCTTCTACCAGTGCGCCGATGCCCTTCAGGTTACCATTGCAGCCGCCGAAAAACTGGACGTTGCTGACCTTGTTGTTCTCCACCTCAAAGGTGATGACTTGGGAGCAAACTCCCTTGGTTCTGTAAGTGTACTGCATAATCTATGTTCCTTTCTAAGTTAAATCCACTAATTGTGCGCCAACCAACTGGGTCAGTGCTTCCGGCGGCAGGATCATCTGATGCCCTCTGGCACCTGCCGACACTGCAATTTCGTCCCAGAGAATGCAGGTTTCATCGAAAAACGTGGGGTATTTCTTTTTCATCCCCACAGGGCTGCATCCGCCACGGATATAGCCGGTTAGTCCCAGCAATTCTTTGACCGCTACCAACTCGATTTTCTTATCTCCGGCGGCTTTGGCTGCCTTTTTCAAATCCAGCTCACAGCACACCGGGATGCAGAATACGTTGATGCCTGTGCGCTCGCCCCGGGCTACCAGAGTTTTGAATACTTGCTCTGGCGGCATTCCCACCGCTGCGGCGGCGTGGTTGCCATTTAAATCATGTTCATCAAATTCATAAAACGCTTCCCGGCAGGAGATTTTTGCCTGCTGAACCAACCGGACGGCGTTTGTTTTGTCAGCCATTTTGATCACCTTATTTATTATACGATAGAAACACAAAGGTTTCAAGTGTGAATTACTGCAAACAAAAGCGGTTATCCTATGGTAAAAACCATAGGAGGACTATTTATGAACGAAAACTGCAACCCGGATATGAAAAAAGAGGAGCGGGAGCAAGTTGTAGAGCTTGGTTCTGACATTACTAAAAGTTCACAAGGTAATATCTACACCCTGACCATCATCGGTCAGGTGGAGGGGCATCAGGTAGCTCCGGAAACTGTCAAGACAACCAAGTATGAGCACGTCTTGCCACTGCTTGCAGGCATCGAAGAAAGCGAGGACATTGACGGACTTTTGCTTCTGCTGAACACCGTAGGCGGTGATATTGAGGCGGGCCTTGCTATTGCGGAAATGATTGCAGGCATGAAAAAGCCAACGGTCTCTCTGGTTCTGGGCGGTGGTCACTCCATTGGAATACCTCTGGCTGTCTGCACCAAAAAGAGCTTCATTACTCCCACTGCCAGTATGACGGTGCACCCGGTGCGCATGACCGGACTTGTGGTGGGTGCGCCCCAGACATTCCGTTACTTCCAGCGCATTCAGGAGCAGATTGCCGATTTTGTGACTACTAATTCTAAAATTTCCAGAGAGGATTTTGAAGCCTATATGATGGCGACAGGGGAGATGGCAACAGATGTTGGTACGATTCTGTACGGTAAGGAAGCGGTGGCTTCCGGTCTGATCGACAAACTGGGTGGATTGAATGATGCGCTGTCTGCCTTGCACAAGATGATCGCCAAAAAGGGAAAACAATAAATTTTCATTCCGGGGTGGAAATTCTCATCATAATGTGGTATGATTAAATGAAATCTTATGGAGGGAGGAGACTTTATGCCAAAGGATTTGCTTCACAAATTCATTTATGCGATTTTTTCTGGTTTTACGGAGTTTTTGGGTGTCTCCGCCCCTCCGCATCAATTACTGTTTGAATCTATGACCAGTTTCTCCCAGTCAGATGCCATGGTTACCTTAGTGGTTCGACTTGGTGTGCTGGCTGCTGTTGTATTCTGTTGTCGTACAAGGCTTCGCAAGTTGATGCGTGAGCGTCGGCTGGCAACCCTTTCACGCCGCCGTCGAAATCGCCAGCCGGATATGGTAGCATTGCTGGATATGCGCCTTTTGAAAACGGCTTTGGTTCCGCTTTTGGTCAGTGTGCTATTTTACAAACGGGCAGGTCAGTGGATCGATCACGTACTGCTGCTGGCGATGACGCTGCTACTGAATGGCATCCTGTTATTTATTCCTCGGTTGCTTAGTCAGGGGAATAAGGATGGACGCTCGGTCAGCCGGATGGATGGAATCCTCATAGGTTTAGCCGGGTCGCTGGCTGCAATCCCCGGTTTTTCCAGAGTAGGTGCGATGGTCAGTACTGCAACAGCCCGTGGCGTTGATCGAGGATACGCGCTGGATACGGCGTTGCTGCTGTCCATCCCTGTGCTGCTGGGACTTTTGATTTTTGATGCCTACGCTGTGATTGCAGCAAAGGTTGCGATTGGTATTGTGGCTTTTTTGGTCTACCTGCTACTTGGTGCTGTATCTTTTGGTGGTGCGTGGGCTGGCATTACATTTATGCGATATTTGTCCGTGAAGGCAGGATTTACTGGCTTCAGCTATTATAGCTGGGGACTTGCCCTGTTTTCTTTCATTTTGTATTTGATGGTTTAGGAGGCGCTTATGGCACAAACAAACCGACCCTCTCAGGCAGAAAAAGCTGCCGCCGAGGCTAAACGTAAATCTGCTTCCACGAAAAAAAGCACAACCAAGAGTTCTGCTTCAAAGACACCTGAGAAGAAACAGACAACGGAAGGACTTCAGATTCCCTTGCGATTTATTACTTCCGCAGTATGCATCGCACTGTTCATTCTGTTTCTTGTGATGCTGTTCAATCCGGATGGTGCGCTGGTCAAACTGTTTTACGGCTTTGTGCTGGGTCTTATCGGACGGGCCAGCTTCTACATTGCCATCCCGGCACTGCTGTACTTATTCATTATTCATGCATTCAGTGCCAAGCGGCCTATTTTGATGCGCAGTGTTTGTCTGATCAGCTTCGTCCTGATCTGCGGATGTATTTATCATTTAGGCTTGCATACGGGAGAATTGGGAAAGGGTCTTAATTTCCTTGCCAATCTTTACACCGGCGGCGTGACCGGTAAGACCGGGGGCCTGATCTGCGGTTCTATCGCAATTTTGCTGCGGTGGCTGTGCGGCAGTGTGATCTCTTATATCATTCTGATCGTTGCTGCTGTGTTTACCCTGTTGGGTGCCATGCAGATTACGGTGCCCAGCCTTGTTCGTGCGGTTGAGAATCGCCCCAGAGCAGATTGGGAGAGTGAAGAAGCCAGAGAAGCCCAGCCGGAGCCTGCGGCTATTGTTGTCAATCACTTGGCAACTAAGCGAATTCAATATGTTGAAAACCGCCGCCGAGTCAAAGAGGAAAAGGCGAATATCGACATTCCGTTGGACGGGGAACCCAAGCGGAAGAAACAGACACCTTTAAGTCCTAAAGCCAAGGATATGCTACGGCAGATCGATGAAATTGAAACGCCGGTTGCCGCAGCGGAGATTCCTGTGGTAGACGAGCCTGTGACGGAGCCTGTTCCGACTATCTTCGCCACATCAACTGCGCCTATTAAGCCTGTGACAGAAGAAGTGGTTGATGAAATCACTGGTATGCCGCAGTTGAAGGCGGAAGAATTCGTAGATGCGCCTGTTGCGCCTGTCGCTGAGCCTGCGCCAGCAAAGGTTACTGCCAAAGAGGCGGCAGCATCTGCCGCTCAGGTTGCCGCTGAGATCGCCGAAAATGAAGCGGAGGAGAAGCCCATTTACTGCTTCCCGCCCATTGAGCTTCTGAAGAAATCCAAGGGTGGTGCCACGGACGGCACAACGGAAATGCGTGAAAACACTCGCCGTTTGAATGAAACCCTTGCCAGCTTTAAGATCGAAGCCCACATCATCAATGTCACTCGTGGCCCCAGCGTTACCCGTTATGAGGTGGAGTTGGAGAAGGGTGTTCGTCTGAATAAGCTGACCACTGTGGCTGACGATATTGCCCTGAGCTTGGGCGCATCCGGCGTTCGGATTGCGGCTGTGCCGGGAAAAATCTCGGTTGTGGGTATCGAAGTGCCGAACCGGGCTGTGACTACCGTTTCTCTGCGGGAGGTCATTGATTCCCATGAGTTTGCCAAGGCAAAATCCAAGTCCAGCTTTGCGGTTGGCAAGGATATTGCGGGCAATTGCATTGTTGGCAATATCGCAAAGCTTCCTCATATGCTGATCGCCGGTACCACCGGTTCCGGTAAGTCTGTGTGCATGAACTCCATCATCATCAGTCTGCTGTATAAGGCAAGCCCCGATGATGTGAAGCTCATCATGGTTGACCCCAAAATGGTGGAATTGGGTATTTACAACGGCATCCCTCATCTGTTGATCCCTGTTGTGACTGATCCGAAGAAGGCTGCCGGCTCCTTGCAGTGGGCTGTTACTGAAATGATGCGCCGCTATAAGGCCATGTCAGATGCAGGTGTTCGTGATCTGGAAACCTACAATTCCATCATTGAAACAGAGGAAGATGGCAAAAAGCTGCCGCAGGTTGTGGTCATCATTGATGAGTTGGCCGACCTGATGCTGGTTGCAGCCAAGGAAGTGGAAGAATCCATCTGTCGTATCGCTCAGATGGGTCGTGCAGCCGGTATCCACCTGATCATTGCCACCCAGCGTCCTTCGGCTGATGTCATTACCGGCCTGATGAAGGCGAACATTCCTTCCCGTATTGCCTTCGCTGTTGCGTCCGCTATGGAATCCCGTATCATTCTGGATACCCAAGGCGCTGAAAAGCTGGTTGGTCGTGGTGATATGCTCTTTGCACCTATCGGAAGTGGTAAGCCCCTGCGTGTGCAGGGTTGCTTTGTCAGCGATCCGGAGGTTGAGGCAGTTGCCAGCTATGTAAAGGAAAACTACATCAACAGCTATGACCAGTCGGTCATGGAGGAGATCGAACGCAAGGCTGCCCAGTCCGGTAATGGTAAATCCAATGCCGCTGATCCGGAACCCAATGCGGATGAACTGGATGGTGACGAAATGCTGCCTGCCGCAGTGGATGTGATCTTGGAAACGGGACAAGCATCCGTCTCTATGCTCCAGCGCCGCTTGAAGCTGGGTTACGCACGAGCGGCTCGTATTGTGGATGAGATGGAGGAAAAGGGTATTGTCGGCCCCTTCCAAGGAAGTAAGCCCAGAACCATTCTGATTACAAAGGATCAGTGGGAAGCTATGAAGGGCGGTCAGGGTAGTCAGATGGACTTTGATGATATTCCCTTTGATGACGGTGTTCCTGAAGATTTCTGATTAAAAAATGACAGGTTTCGATAGAAACCTGTCATTTTTTATAATTTTAACGCATAGTTGATAATCTCATTTGCAGCGGCTTCCTTGGACTGGAGCGGAAGCTCAATGGTTTGATCCGCTGTGATAATGGTGATCACGTTAGTATCCACGCCGAAACCAGCGCCGGATTGCTTCAAATTATTAGCACAGATCATGTCTACGTTCTTTTTCGCTAACTTTTCACGGCTATTTTCCACCATGTTCTGTGTTTCCATGGAGAAACCGCAGATGATCTGACCGGGCACCCGGTTTTCGCCAAGATACTTCAAAACATCCTGTGTCCGTTTGAGGGGAATGGACAGTTCGCCGTCCTTCTTCTTCATTTTTTCATTGCTCACATCCGCCGGGGTGTAATCGGCAACGGCAGCGGCTTTGAAAATCATATCGGCATGGGATGCGTGGGCCGCTACGGCTTCAAACATATCCTGCGCAGAAGTAATGGAAACCAAATTGACAAATGGGGGAGCGGGAATATTAGTGGGGCCGGAAATCAACGTGACCTCGGCGCCCCGGAGCATGGCCATTTTTGCAATGGCGTAACCCATTTTTCCCGTGGAATGGTTGGTCAGATATCGAACGGGATCAAGCGCCTCCTGCGTCGGTCCAGCGGTGACCAGAACTCGTTTTCCTACCATGTCCTGGGCGAAAGCAATACGGCGCAGAATGTACTGAACCAGTTCTTCTGGCTCCGGCAACTTTCCTTTACCAACCGCACCACAGGCCAGCCTTCCGCTGGCAGGCTCAATGACCTGCCAGCCATAGCGGCGCAGGGTTGCCAGATTATCTTGCGTCACAGGATTTTCGTACATATTGGTATTCATCGCCGGAGCGATGAGCTTGGGGCATTTGCAGGCCAGTGCGGAGGTGGTCAGCATATCGTCAGCCAGGCCGTGTGCCAGCTTTGCACACACATTGGCAGTTGCCGGGGCAATGATCATCAGGTCAGTTCGCTGGGCCAGTGAAATATGCTCTACCTGATGGGTAAAATTACGGTCAAAGGTATCAACCATGACCCGATGTCCGGTCAGCTCTTCGAAGGTCAAGGGAGTAATAAATTGGGTTGCATTCTTGGTCATCACAACCTCGACAGATGCATGGAGTTTGACAAGAGCGGATGCCAGTGCGGCTGCCTTGTATGCGGCAATTCCACCAGTTACACCCAGAAGAATGGTCTTTCCTTTCAGCATATTTGTTTCCTCCATTACTTATTTTGTCTATTATACCCCAATATTCGCCCTGTGTAAAGGGTTCATTTCGGCTTGTAATCGAGCAGAAGCTGTGATATAATGCTATTTGTAAAAATGCGCTGTATCCCTGTGGGAACGGCAGCAGGAGGTAACTGAATATGAAAACAAAATCCTTTGACACCAGAAAAATGGTGACATTGGCCATGCTCGGCGCGATTTTGCTGATCATGTCCTTTACGCCGCTTGGGTATTTGAACATAGGCCCTCTGGCAATCTCATTGAATATGATCCCTGTTGGCATTGCAGCTGTGACCCTCGGGCCTACCGGTGGTGCGATTATGGGCGCTTTGTTTGGCTTTACCAGCTTTTTGCAATGTATTGGCATCGGCGGAACCAGTGCTATGGGTGTGATCTTGTTTGAGATCAGCCCGGTTCTTGTATTTATCCAGCGGTTTGTTCCCAGATTGCTGGCTGGCTTGCTTTCCGGTTGGATCTATCTTGGCATTAAGAAGTTGTCCAATTCCACAGTGGCTTGTTTTGTGACTGGATTTTCTGCGGCACTGCTCAATACGGTGCTGTTTATGCTGGCATTGGTTCTTCTGTTTGGAAACACGGAATATATCCGGGATTTGATGGACGGACGTAATGTGATTTTGTTCATCTGCGCCTTTGTGGGCGTGAATGCGGTGGTTGAGATGCTTGCGACGACTGCAACTGTTGGCTTGATTGGCCGAATTTTAACTCAACTTAAAGTAAGGAGATAATGCAGATGCTTCTTGCTATCGATATTGGTAATACAAACATCGTGATCGGCGGAATTCGTGACGATGTGATCATTTTTAAAGCACGAATCGCAACAGACCGTACCAGGACTTCCGACCAGTACGGCGTTGAGATCAAAAATATGGTGGAGGCATTTGGTGCCAAGATCTCCGATATTTCGGACTGCATCATTTCTTCCGTGGTTCCACCGGTGTTTAATTCCGTAAAAACCGGAGTCATTAAGGTGATCGGCAAACAGCCCATGGTTGTTGGCCCGGGGCTGAAAACTGGGCTGAACATCCATGTGGATGTGCCATCTCAGGTGGGCAGTGACCGCATTGTGGTTGCGGTTGCGGCGCTGGCGGAATACAAAGCACCGCTGATTTTGATGGATATGGGCACCGCTACCACCATTGAAGTGGTGGAGCCGGAGAATATTTATATGGGTGGCGTGATCTTCCCCGGTGTGAAAGTATCGCTGGATGCACTGACCAGCAGGGCGGCTCAGCTTCCCGGCATCAGTTTGGATCAGCCCAAGCAGGTCATCGGCAAAAATACCGTTGACTGTATGCGAAGCGGCATGATGTACGGAAGTGCCGCCATGATCGACGGTCTTGTGGAGCGCATGGAGGAGGAGCTGGGGCACCAATGTACCCTCATTGCCACTGGAGGCCTTGCTCAGTTTATTACACCCCTATGCAAGCGGGAAATTATTGTGGAAAAAGATCTACTGCTGAAGGGTTTGAATATTATTTATAAAAAGAATAAACGGTGAGGGGGGAGCGTGTGCATGACCGGAATCTTTTATTTCAGCGCAACAGGCAACTCTCTGTTCGTAGCCCAGCGTCTGCAATCGATACTGGGTGGCAGTGTTCGTTATATTCCGGGCTATGAAGGAGATGGTGAGGAATATGAGCGGGTTGTTATTGTTTCGCCCATCTATTCTTTCGGTTTGCCTGTTCATGTTTATGATTTCATACCGAAGCTGACGAAGAAACGACCCGTGTGGATTGTCTTAAATTATGGCGGTATGACCGGTGGTGCGGATTTGTTTACCTATCGGTATGCTATGGAGCATAATTTGGATATTCAGGGTGTATTTACGGTCAAAATGCCGGAAAACTATACCCTGACTTTTTCAGCTCCTTCCTTTTATACGAATGCAACTTTGAAAGCAGCACCGAAGGTTATTGATAAGGTGGGTGTACAAATTCATAATGGTGAACCGCATATACCACGCCGCAAACGAACCAAGGAAAAGACTTATTTGAAAAACCGTCCTACATGGCATCTGATTGTTAAAGAATTTTCGATTAGTTCCGATTGCACCCAATGTGGGAAATGTATTCGTCTTTGCCCCAGTCAGAATATTTCCTTGAAAGATGGGAAAATCACGTTTGCTGACAAGTGTGTGCTCTGTCTTGGGTGTTACCATCGTTGTCCTCAAAAAGCAATACGATATAGGAATTCCAACAAGCAGGATCGATACATCAATCCGGATGTTCGGGAATCGGATATTGGCAACGACCTGTAAATAGAACTGTTTAAGCAGCCGCTATCAAGTGGCTGCTTTTTTCTGTTCATATTCAGCAATCCGGCGCATAGTCTTGCCTAGGAGTTGATGCAAATGAAGTGTGCTTGGAAAGAGCTGTTGGCAATTTTACCCCCATGGTGCCGCAGTGACGTGGACACGCTGGGCCGTGATACCTTGCAGGAGCTTCGGCTACGGCTCAATCTGCCGCCGGAGTTGATACGCAGCAACGGCGCTGTGAAGCTAAAACGGATGGTGGCGATGGAGGATCTTTCCTATATCGTTAACACCGCTTCCCGTTATTCGCCGTGGTCTGCCGCCACTGTAGCGCAAGGGTATATCACAGCACCGGGTGGGCATCGAATTGGTCTATGCGGACAGGCTGTGGTACATGAGGGGAATATGACGGGGCTGCGTCAGGTAACGTCCCTATGTATTCGTATTGCCCGGGATCTGCCGGGGATCGCTGGGAAATTGCAAAACGTCGGGTCGGTGTTGATAATCGGAAGACCGGGCAGTGGAAAAACAACTCTTCTGCGTGATGCGATTCGTCAGCGGTCTGATACAGGCGGTGGCAGCATCGCTGTGGTGGACGAGCGTGGAGAGTTGTTTCCGATGGCAACAAATTTTGCGCTCGGCAGTCGGACGGATGTTTTGACAGGTTGCTCAAAAGAGCAGGGGATCGATGCGCTGCTTCGTACCATGGGCCCCGCCACTATTGCGGTGGACGAGATCACCTCGGAAAGAGATTGTGAAGCATTGATCAAAGCTGGTTGGTGCGGTGTATCACTGCTGGCAACGGCTCACGCATCCTGCAAAGAAGATTTATTGGCCAGACCTGTGTACAAGCCACTGGTTAAAAGCCATTTGTTTGACACGTTAGTTATTTTACGACCCGACAAGTCCTGGATGGCAGAAAGGATGGATGCATGAGTATCAAATTGATCGGCGCTGCGCTGATTATCACGGGATGCGGTGGTGTTGGATTTTCCATGGCGGCAGCTCACAGGCGGGAGGAAAAAGCTCTACGCCAGCTCATCGGTGCGCTGGATTACATGGGCTGTGAGTTGCAATATCACCTGACACCCTTGCCCGAGCTGTGCCGTGGGGCTGCCAGACAAACCAGTGGTTGCATTCGTAACGTATTGCTAACACTGGCGCAGGAGTTAGATAGTCAGATTGCACCGGATGCCAACTTTTGCATGAATGCAGCCATCGCAAAAACGTCTAAACTGCCAAAACTAGTCGAAAAGAACCTGTTATTGCTGGGGCAATCCCTTGGACATTTTGATCTGCAAGGCCAACTAAAAGGATTGGAAAATGCCAGACAGCAATGCCGCCGGAATCTGGATGAGCATTCAAAAGATCGCGATGTTCGCCTGCGCAGCTATCAGACCCTTGGCTTGTGCGCTGGATCTGCTCTTGCGATCCTGTTTTTGTAATGCCTATGGATATTGATCTGATTTTTAAGATCGCCGCCATCGGCATCATCATTTCGATCCTAAATCAGGTGCTATCCCGATCCGGGCGGGAGGAGCAGGCGACCATGACAACGCTGGCAGGTCTGGTAGTAGTCTTAATGATGGTGGCGCAGAAGATCTCAGAGCTCTTTGATCTGGTCAAGAGCTTGTTTGATTTCTGATGACCCATTTTTGGCAAGGAGCTGCAGCAGTGCTGCTGACCGTTATTCTGGGTCTTGCGCTGGGAAAACAGGGGAAGGAGGCCGGATTACTACTGACTCTGGCGGTGTGCTGTATGGTTGGGGTGCTGGCCCTATCCTATTTACAGCCGGTGGTGGACTTTATTCGTCAGCTTCAGACCACTGCACAGCTTGATGATGGAATGCTGGAGATTCTACTTAAAACAATGGGAATCGGTCTGATTGGTGAGATCGCCGGGTTGATCTGCGCAGACACCGGAAATTCGGCATTAGGGAAATCCTTGCAAATGCTCAGTGCGGCGGTGATTCTTTGGTTGTCACTTCCACTTTTGACTCAACTTTTGGAGCTTTTACAGCAGATTTTGGGGGAAGTATGAAAAAACTGATCCTAATATGTGTACTTCTGTTTTTCGTGGCATCGCCTGTATATGCGTTGGATTTGACGGCTCCCAGCGCACCGAAAGATGCACAGGGATTAATGAGACCGGAAACAAATAGCTTTGGCGAGGATCTGTGGTATATCGTTAAATCGGCGGTGGGAACCCTTCAGCCGCAGATCGCAAAAGGCTGTGCTGTTTGTCTGTCTGTGATCGCAGCGGCGATGCTCACATCTCTGCTGGTAAGTTTTCCTGGAAAATCCAAGAGAGTTACCGAATTAGCGGGGACCATTGCGGTAGCGTGTCTTCTATTGGGTAGTGCTAACACGTTGATTCACTCTGCGGCGGATACAGTAACGGCCCTTAGTGAATATGGAAAGCTGCTGCTACCTGTGATGACTACTGCTATGGCTGCACAAGGCGGTATCACATCCTCTGCCGCCATTTATACCGGAACGGCCATTTTTGATGCGATACTGTGTGCCCTCATATCCGGGTTGTTGGTTCCCATGATCTATGTCTTTCTTGCTCTTGCAGTTGCAAACAGTGCGCTGGGGGAGGATCTGCTGAAAAAGCTGCGGGATTTTCTAAAATGGCTGGTATCATGGTGTTTAAAGATCATACTCTATGTTTTTACCGGGTATATCGCCGTTACAGGGGTTGTTAGCGGTACCACAGATCAGGCGGCGCTAAAAGCTACCAAGCTGACTATTTCCGGAGTAGTTCCAGTGGTTGGGGGGATCTTGTCTGATGCCTCGGAGGCGGTTTTGGTTAGCGCTGGGTTGGTTAAAAGTGCGGTGGGCGTCTATGGACTGTTAGCCATTGCAGCCATCGCTATTACGCCCTTTCTTCAAATTGCCGTACAATACCTCCTTTTAAAATTGACGGCGGCAGTTTGCGGCATATTCGGAAATAAACGAAGCAGTGAATTGATCGGGGATTTTTCTGCCGCAATGGGTTTGCTTCTTGCTATGACAGGTACGGTCTGTTTACTTCTGCTGATTAGTACCGTGTGCTTTATGAAGGGAATGGGCTGATGGAGGATGTTAAGGCTTATTTATTGAGTATCGTGGCAGCGGCTGTGATTTGCGGAATTGTCACTCGGTTTACGGGAGAAAAGGGAACGCAGGGAGCTATGGTGAAGCTGATTGCCGGTCTATTCATGACATTTACGGTCATAGCTCCCGTGGCAAAGATTGACTTGGGAGGACTAACGGATTTTTCGGATCTATATTCCGATACCGGCGCACAGGCGGCAGCCCTCGGAGAGCAAATGACCATAGATGCCTTGCGCTCAAGCATAAAAACCCGGACAGAAGCATATATCTTGGACAAAGCCGCCGGGCTGGAGCTTAATCTGGAGGTGGAGGTGACTTTATCTGAAGATGATATTCCGCTTCCGGCCTCTGTCCGGCTGTCAGGGAAGACATCGCCCTACGCAAAATTACGATTGCAGTCAATAATCACACAGGAGCTTGGTATCAAGAAGGAGAATCAAGTATGGATATAAATGCCATTATCTTGAAAATGATGGAATTGGTCAAAAAATACCGGTATGCGCTGCTGGTATTGGCGGTGGGGATCGTTTTGATGGTTCTGCCGAGCCGCTCAAGGCAGGAAGAACCTCCTGTCGAAACAACGGAAGTGTCGAACCTGTGTGTGGATCAAACAGAAGCCTTGACACAAATCCTTACACAAATTCATGGGGCAGGAAAGGTTAAGCTGCTGCTTACCATGAATTCCGGAGAAAAGATCTTGTATCAAACAGATCAGGATACAACCACTGGGGAAAACACTGACTCGGTGCGATATGAAACCGTGATCATAACCGATGGAGACAGAGCGCAGCAAGGACTGATTCAGCAGACAATTGCACCGGAATACCGGGGTGCTATCGTGGTCTGTCAGGGAGCGGATGATGCCGCTGTGCGGCTGGCGATCGTAGAGGCCGTTTCCAATGCCACAGGGTTGGGAACAGATCGAATTTCTGTGTTGAAAATGAAATGAATGGAGGCATATTTTATGAAGCTTAAAAATTGGAAAAAGAATTTGGTGGCTGCCGGTGTGTTGGTCACAGTCTGTGTGGGCATTTATGCCAACTGGATGTATAGCGGCAGTGGCGGCACAAAGGATTTGACTGATACGCTGGATGCCCAAAAGGTTATGTCCGATGATATGCTGGTTCTGGATGACAGCTTAGTACAGGTTGGCGGCAATGAACTGAATAATGTGACCACAGATTATTTTGCGGCAGTTCGCCTGTCTCGCCAGCAGGCAAGAGATAGCGCTGTGACATTGTTGCAGGAGGCCATGTCCTATGGTGACGAGAACGAAGCGACTACATCTTCTGCACAGTTGGAGCAGATTGTTCAGACCGCCCTGTGCGAGGCTCAGATCGAAAGCCTTGTGATTGCAAAAGGGTATGCAGACTGTGTGGCCTACATGGGGGATACTGGGATCTCTGTGGCAGTGGCCTCCCCGGAGGGCGGATTGAAAGATCAGGATGTTGCGTTGATTGCTGATATTGTTATGAGCCAGTCCGACCTGAAAATGGCTGAGATTCGGGTTGTAGAGGTGCAATAAGTGGAAGCCCCGGAAACTCCGGGGCTTCTTTCAGTGAAAAATCTGTTGTAATTTTCAATTCGCCGTGGTATAATGAATAAAAATATGCCGTTGGGCACATTACAGGAGGTATTTTACCATGGCTGAGAATAAGCAGTATATTACACAGGTACAGGACAATGGTTGTTTGATGATTTCTGAGGACGTGATCTCCACCATTGCGCTGCAATCTCTTTCTGATATTGATGGTTTCGTTGGCTTGAGCGCCAAGCCCGGCTCTGACATTGTCGAGTTGATTGGCAAGAAGAACTGGGGCAAGGGCATCAAGGTCACCATCAGCGAAAATGATGAGCTGACCATTGATTGTAATGTGATCATCAGCTATGGTCATAGTGTTGTCGGTGTTGCCAACGCCATTCAGGAAGCGGTCAGTGGTGCAATTCAGTCCATGACCGGCGTTAGCGTTATCAGCGTCAACGTTAATGTCTGCGGCATCGTCCGCCAGTAAGGGGAAGCTATGACCAGAGCTAACGCCAGAGAACTGGCTGTTCACCTGATCTACGGCCGTGATTTTACCGGTGAGGAGCCGGAGCAGGTCGTTTCCGTCCGACTGGCTAAGGAATACTATGCCAAATTGTCCGAGGAAAATGATGTATATGCAGAGCGCCCCAGCCGTGCACAGATGGCATATCTGGATAAGGTTGTGTCCGGCGTCGCAAACCGTGCAGAAGATCTGAACGCAGAGATTCAGAAATTCTCCATTGGTTGGGATGTTAGTCGTATTTCCCGTCTGACCCGGGCGATTATGCAGCTTGCGATCTATGAGATTCAGTACGTAGAGGATGTTCCCACCAACGTGGCTGTTTCCGAGGCCGTGCGTCTTGCGAAAAAGTACGACGGTGATGATACCGGATCCTTTGTTAACGGCATTCTGGGTGCCTATGCCCGGAGCCTGACCGCTGAGGACGCACAATGAGCGTCATCGGGTTTGATACCAGCAATTACACCACCTCTATTGCTTTTTTTGATGGGGTTGATGGTGTGAATGAATCCCGTCTCCTTCCCGTGAAGGAGGGTGAGCTGGGCCTGCGACAGTCCGATGCGGTATTTGCCCATATTAAAAGCCTGCCGGAGCTTTCCGGCAGGCTGTTTTCCCATATAGATAATCGGCAGATTTCCGCTGTGGGCGTTAGTACCCGGCCACGGGCTGTGGAGGGGAGCTATATGCCCTGCTTCATGGTGGGTTACACCCATGCGAAGCTGCTTTCTGATGCGCTGGGAGTTCCGCTGGTGGAGGTTTCTCACCAGCAAGGGCACGTTGCCGCATCGGTATGGAGTGCCGGACGGATGGATCTGCTGGAGCAGCCTCATTTGGCGTGGCATTTGTCCGGCGGAACAACGGAGTTGCTGTTGGTTGAGCCGGAGGGGAAAAATGTGAAGTGTGCCCGTATTGGCGGCACATCGGATATTTCCGCAGGTCAGCTCATTGACCGCACGGGTCAGCTTTTGAAACTGCCGTTCCCATCCGGAAAGCATCTGGATGTGCTCAGCCAGACGGCGCAGGGCAGGGAAGCGTTCAAGGTCAAATGCCCCGGCATGGAGTTTTCCCTGTCCGGCGTGCAAAATAAGGTACAACAATTCCACGAAAAGCAAGCAGATTATGCGGAAACTGCCGCTTATGCGCTGCGCTGCGTGGCATCTGCTGTGTATCAGGCCACGGAAAATGCTTTGAAGGCTTATCCCGGGTTGCCTGTGGTTTTTTCCGGCGGCGTAGCATCTAATTCCATGCTTCGTACTCGCTTGGCACCGTTGTCCCCGGTTTTTGCGGAGCCCAAGTATTCTACGGACAACGCCATGGGCGTTGCAGTGCTGACCCATCGGGCGTTGGAGGGATGATATGGAACAAAAAGTCCTGTCGATTACCCAAGTTAATGAGTATATCCGTGCCCAAATGGATCACGATCCGTTGTTGAACAGTGTCGCTGTTCGGGGCGAGATCAGTAACTATAAGATGTACCCCTCAGGTCATCATTATTTCACCTTGAAGGACGAAGGTGCGGCGCTGAAATGCGTCATGTTCAAGGGTAATGCGCTGCGTCTACGTTTCCGTCCCGACAACGGCATGAAGGTTATTGCCATGGGCAAGATTTCCGTATTCCCAAGGGATGGTGCCTATCAGCTTTATTGCACCGCCATGGCCATGGACGGTGTGGGTGATCTGTACGCCGCATTTGAGCAATTGAAGGCCAAACTAGCGGCACAAGGACTCTTTGATCCTGCCCATAAGAAGCCCATTCCGAAATTTCCTGAAACCATAGGTATCGTTACCAGCTCTGCCGGTGCGGCGTTGCACGATATGCTGCGGATTTTGAAAAAGCGATATCCCTTATCGCAGGTGCGACTGTTGCCGGTTCGGGTTCAGGGTGTGGAAGCACCAGGGGAGATTGCTGCAGCTATTCGCTATGCTAATCATTATGAATTGGCAGATCTGCTGATCGTTGGCCGGGGTGGTGGCTCCATTGAAGATCTTTGGGCATTTAACGATGAACGTGTGGCTTATGCTATTTATGAATCGAAAATCCCCATTATTTCTGCCGTTGGACATGAGCCGGATGTGACGATCTCTGACTTTGTGGCCGATCTGCGTGCTGCAACGCCATCCAATGCGGCAGAGTTGGCAGTACCCGATCAAGATGCTCTACGACAGACGCTGGATGGAATGTCTGCGGCTATGGCTTCGGCGTTGCAACGTCAGCTAAAGGCCGCCCGGCAGCATTTGAAGGTGCTGTCCGCCAGTCCGGCGCTGCAAAGCCCGGTGAGTTACCTGGAACAGAAGCGGCTGGGTCTGGAGCGTGTGCAGGAACGGATGCTGGCTGCCCAAACCCGCTGTATTGATCGAAAAAAGCAGAGCTTCATTGGTCTGACAGCGAAGCTGGATGCCATGAGTCCTTTGAAGGTTCTGACCCGTGGATATGCTATGACACAGGCTGATGATGGTCAGGTGGTACGTTCAACCAAACAGGTATCTAGCGGCGATTCTATTCAAATCACCCTAAGCGACGGCAGGCTTCACGCTACCGTTACGGATATAAAGGAGAATAGCTTATGAGCAAAAGCAATGCAACCTTTGAATCGAATATGCAGCGTCTGGAGCAGATCGTCCGGGCCATGGAGCGAGGCGATGTGGCACTGGAGGAATCTCTGAAGCTGTTTCAAGAGGGGACGGAACTGGTCCGCTCCTGCGGCAAACTGCTGGACGATGCAGAGCTGCAGGTCAAGATGGTTCTGACTGCCGCCGATGGCACCCCGGTTTTGGAGGAAATGAGCAATGAATGAGCGGACGTCGGAATATAAAGCCTATATTGAAGGCTATTTGAAGGATTGGTACGCTCGCTTCCATAGCGAGCCCCAGACCCGGCTGTTCGATGCCATGGAATACAGTCTGCTGGCTGGTGGTAAGCGTTTGCGTCCCGTGTTTGCTTTTGAGTTCTGCCGGATGTGCGGTGGCGACTGGAAAAAGGCGGCACCCTTTGCCGCCGCCATTGAGATGATCCATACTTACAGTCTGATCCACGATGATCTGCCCAGCATGGATAATGACGATTTTCGTCGGGGCAGACCCACCAATCACAAGGTTTATGGTGAAGCCATGGCCATTCTCGCAGGCGATGCGCTGCTGACTGATGCCTTTGCGGTTGCGTCCACCTCCGGGCTCATTGAAGGCGTGGCTGTACTGGCAGAGTGTGCTGGTTCTTTAGGTATGGTGGGCGGTCAGGTGTTGGACATTATGAGCGAGGAGCGTATTCTGACGGAGCAGGAGGTCATCGATATCCAGACTCGCAAGACCGGCGCTTTGATCAACGCCGCCTGCGTCACCGGTGTGATTGCAGCCGGTGGTTCCGAGAAGCAGATCGCCGCTGCCGGAACCTTTGCCGGTGCGCTTGGTATGGCATTCCAAATCCGGGATGATATGCTGGATGTGATCGGAACACAGGAAGAAATGGGCAAGGGCGTGGGCACCGATGCGAATAAAAACACCTTCGTCCGTCTTTATGGCCTTGAAAAGTGCGAAGAGCTGGTGCAGAAGTATACCGCAAATGCCATCGAAGCTCTTTCTATTTTCGAAGAAACGGAATATATGATCGATTTGGCGAAAAGTCTGACTGCCAGAACTGTATAAACATACGAACTGCCGCCTTTGATATGTACCCAGTTTTCTGGACACTGTCATTTGAATTGAACAATTAGTTAACCATCATGGATGCTTCCCTGAATTTTGAAGGGAGGCATCCATTTTGTTTTCACCTGGATTCTCCTGTTATTGTAATAATCAATATATTCATCTATTGCCTTTGCAAAGGATTCAAAAGAGGTATACTCTTTTTCGAATCCATAAAACATCTCATTCTTCAATCTGCCAAAGAAAGTCTCCATAATGCAGTTGTCATAGCAATTGCCTTTTCTGGACATGGATTGAACAATACCATGCTTTTGTAATTCACTTCGATATGTTGCGTGCTGATACTGCCAACCCTGATCCGAGTGCATGATCAGTCCTTTTACAGAGGGAAAACGTTCAAATGCCTTGTTGAGCATATCCTTAATTTGTTCCATATTGGGACTGAGAGAAAGATTATAAGAAATGATCTCGTTTGTGTTCATATCCAGAATCGGAGAGAAGTAGCACTTCCCCCAGGGTAGATTGAACTGGGATACATCCGTTGTCCACTTCTCCAGAGGCTTCTCTGTACTGAAATCTCTATTGATGATATTGTCAGCTACCTTGCCTACTTCGCCTCTGTAGGAATGATACTTCTCCTTAGGCCGCTTACCAGCCAGTCCCAGCAGGTTCATAATGCGCTGAACACGTTTGTGGTTTACATGAAAACCTCGCTGCACAAGCGCCTGATGTACTCGTCGGACACCGTATCTTCCTTTGTGTTCGTGAAAGATTACAGCAATTTCAGAAGATATCTCAGCGTTTCTCTCCTGTACTTTATCTGTCTTCCCAATCTCGTAATAGTATGTTGATTTGGACAGATCTATCGCAGACAACAAGTGTTTCAGTGGATATCCTTCTTCACGGAGTTCTTTGACGAGCGCTGCTTTTTCGCCTTGAGTTGCGCAGCGTAACGTTCTTCTCTCAAGGCGATTTCTTTTTTTATGACAGCGATCTCCGCACGCATTCGCTCATTCTCTGCCCTGAGACGAATCATTTCTTCACGCTCTGACGGTGTCAGTTCTGCCGGTACAACTTTCTTTTTCATATCAGGCTCCTTGGGTGGCCTTCCTTTTCGTTGCGAGACCAAGCCCTCATACCCTTTCATTTTATACCGGTTGACCCACTGATACAAGAGGGCATAATTGATTCCATGTGATATTGCAAGCTCCTTGCAGGATTTTCCTGCCAGAACCTGAGCAACAAGCTCATACTTTTCTTCCGCACTCCATACTTTGTTTTGACTTTTGTGCCGCAAGATTTCCTCTCCACACGCATCCTCTTGCCGAACCCATACTCGGATCTTGTCGTGAAACGTTTTATCTTTTATCCCTTTGGGTGTATCTGGCCATT
>JBGVKN010000100.1:0-2607 GCA_045123795.1 Faecousia sp.
GATGCCCGGAAATAAGATCATGGAAGCCATGAAACCCATGCACGACCGCTCCAACGGACTAGGCGGCGGATTTGCCGGATATGGAATTTATCCGGAGTATAAGGATTTCTATGCGCTGCATATGTTCTTTGATGCACGAGCTACCAGAAAAAACTGCGAAGTATTTTTGAAAGAACGCTTTGAAATCGTTCAGTCAGAGATCGTTCCTACCCGGAAGATCCCCGCGATCACGGATGAACCGATCATTTGGCGGTATTTCGTTTCTCCTTTGCGTAGTGCGCTGGCGGCTATGCAGGTGGACGAAAAAGAATTTGTGGCCAGAACGGTTATGAAGATCAACACAGAAATGCCCGGAGCGTATGTGTTTTCCAGCGGTAAGAATATGGGAACCTTTAAGGCTGTTGGATTTCCGGAGGATGTGGGAGAATTTTACCGTTTGGAGGAGTACGCGGGATATTCCTGGACTGCCCACGGCCGGTATCCGACCAATACCCCCGGATGGTGGGGAGGTGCGCATCCGTTTACCCTTCTGGATTATTCCATCGTCCATAACGGAGAGATCTCCTCTTATGATGCAAATCGCCGCTTTATTGAAATGTTCGGTTACAAGTGCAATTTGCAAACCGATACAGAGGTCATTACTTATATCATGGACTATCTGCTTCGCCGTCAGGGTTTGACATTGGAAGAAGCAGCATCGGTTATAGCGGCACCTTTCTGGAGTACGATCCAGAAGCAAGATGCCAATGTCCGGCGGGAACTGACCTATTTGCGGACGGTATTCAGCAGCCTGCTGATCACAGGACCATTCTCCATTGTGTTTGGATTTGACGGTGGCTTGATGGCCTTGAACGACCGCCTGAAGCTGCGGTCAATGGTTATTGGAGAAAAAGAGGACAAAGTGTTCATTGCCAGTGAGGAATCCGCAATCCGCGCTATGGAACCCGATGTGGAAAATGTTTGGGCACCAACAGGCGGAGAGCCGGTAATCGTGACTGTGAAAGAGGGTGCTTTCTGATGGGAATTGGGTTTATCTATCCGGAATTTGAAGTGATTCGGAATACCGAACGCTGCATCAACTGCCGTGTTTGTGAGCGGCAGTGTGCCAACGAGGTACATTCCTTTGATACGGAACGCAAGCGCATGATCAGTGATGAAACCAAATGTGTTGACTGCCAGCGCTGTGTTTCTTTCTGCCCCACAAGAGCTTTGAAGATCGTAAAAACCAATTGCTCCTTCCGGGAAAATGCCAACTGGCAGCCCAATACCATTCAGGAGATCTATAAGCAGGCTAATTCCGGTGGTGTTCTGCTGTCCTCCATGGGCAATCCCAAAGAACTTCCGGTCTACTGGGATAAGATCCTGATCAATGCCTCTCAGGTGACCAATCCCTCCATTGATCCACTCCGGGAACCAATGGAAACCAGGGTTTTTCTTGGCAAAAAGCCTGAGAAAGTTATCCGGGATGAAAATGGATTCCTGCGTTGTGAGCTTGCTCCCCAGCTGGAGCTTAGTATGCCGGTTCTGTTCTCGGCTATGAGCTATGGTTCCATCAGCTACAATGCCCATGCCAGCCTTGCCAGAGCTGCCACCGAATTGGGTATCTATTATAATACCGGCGAAGGTGGTTTGCATGAGGATTTTTATGTATATGGCCCCAACACCGTTGTGCAGGTAGCATCCGGTCGGTTCGGTGTGCATGAGGACTATTTGAAAGCCGGTGCAGCAATCGAAATCAAGATGGGCCAGGGTGCAAAGCCTGGCATCGGCGGTCATCTGCCGGGTACCAAGATTGTGGGCGATGTGTCCAGGACCAGAATGGTGCCGGAAGGTTCTGATGCCATTTCTCCGGCACCCCATCACGATATTTATTCCATTGAGGATTTAAGACAGCTGGTATATTCTCTCAAGGAAGCAACAGAGTATCGCAAGCCGGTCATTGTCAAGGTGGCGGCTGTCCATAATATTGCTGCAATAGCCAGTGGTATCGCCCGCAGCGGTGCCGATATCATTGCGATTGACGGTTTCCGTGGAGGTACCGGCGCAGCGCCTACCCGAATCCGGGACAATGTGGGTATTCCCATTGAATTGGCTTTGGCAGCAGTCGATCAGCGGCTCCGGGATGAAGGAATCCGAAATCAGGTTTCGCTGATCGTTGGCGGTAGCATCCGCAGCGCTTCCGATGTGGTCAAAGCCGTTGCCCTTGGAGCAGATGCCTGCTATATCGCCACGGCAGCGCTTATGGCCATGGGATGTCACCTGTGCAGAACCTGCCAGAGTGGTAAGTGCAACTGGGGCATAGCTACCCAGCGCTCGGAACTAGTGAATCGTCTGAATCCTGATGAGGGAAGTCAACGCCTTGTCAATCTGATGACTGCATGGCGGCATGAGATCAAGGAAATGATGGGCGGCATGGGTATCAACTCCATTGAAGCTCTGAAAGGAAACCGCCTGATGCTTCGGGGCATCGGATTGACGGAGAAAGAACTGGAGATCCTCGGCATTTCTCATGCAGGGGAATAAAAAACATTGGAAATGAAAAAATGGATGTGATATAACTATGCTGTTAGATGCAACTGATTTGGATTACGCGGCTTTGAATGAAGA
>JBGVKN010000101.1:0-2330 GCA_045123795.1 Faecousia sp.
CACAGGTCTGTGTCAACCACGGCCTAAAGGCCCTAATACCGGGCATTTGAGCCGAAATTTGCAGGGGACATTCGCAAAAAACACTGCCTAAGATAATACCAATTGATATGGGGTGGTTTTTAGAGGTCCCCTGTTGTTTACGTTAATAAACGCCCCGGCAGCGAAGCTGCCCTTGCCTCCCTCTCTGAGGGAGGTGGCACGCCGAACGGCGTGACGGAGGGAGTGTCGTTATGGCGATGCATCTAACGCAGGACACTCCCCCAGTCGAAAATCAGAGATTTTCGCCAGCCCCCTCAGAGAGGGGGCCGAGGGTGCGGTGCTATCTCTTACTGCCGTAAACAACAATTTAACGGTTCAACGCCGTTGCGAAAAGAAAGTCCAGAAAATTGTACACTTTTTTCTGAAACGAACGTTGCATTTTCTTTATCCTCCAATTATAATGAATTTGTCAAAAAATAAAGTTCCAAAGGAGATCGCTTATGACAACATTTACAAAGCGCATGGCAGCAATGCTGATGATGCTGTGTCTGCTGGTCGGTCTGGTCATCCCGGCTGCCGCAGCACCTTCCGCCACTGTTGTTGTCACAACCGCCACCGGCTACACCGCCGCATCTGACGTTGTGTACAATATTACAGATGGCATCATCGCCAACTGGGGCGCCCGGGGCGAAACAAGTACGTTCCTGACGACCTATGCTGAAAGCTTCTATACCTCCGGCTATACATACGAGGAGCTGGCTGTCCTGAATGGCGGCACCTCCTCCACTGCGCCCAGCAGCGCCCTGTATTCCACGCTGCAGGAGCTGATGGTGAAGAACCACAGCTTCTTTACGAAATACAGTGGCTCCGGCAAGGCTGACAGCCGCCAGCTTTACAAGTACACCGACTGTGTGTCCGGTGATACCAGCAAGGTTTCCCTGCTGTATCTGGGTACGCTGGTTAATAGCACATGGGATTCCGGTGCCACTTATAACCAGGAGCACGTTTGGCCCAACAGCAAATGCATTGGCAGCGATTCTACGGATATTGGCGACATCATGCACCTGCGTGCCGCTAACCCCACAGAGAACAGCACCCGTGGCAATAAGGCCTACGGTGAGAGCAGCGGCTATTATGATCCCGGTGTGTCCGTCCGTGGTGACTGCGCCAGAACCCTGCTGTATATGTACACCCGCTGGGGCAATACCGGCAATATGTGGGGCACCGAGGGCGTGATGGAAAGTCTGGACATCCTGCTCAAGTGGATCGAGGAAGACCCGGTGGATACTTGGGAGATGGGCCACAATGATTCCGTGCAGTCCATCACCGGCACCCGCAATGTCTTCGTTGACTATCCCGAGCTGGCATTCATGCTCTTTAACGAAACCGTCCCCGCCGATATGGTAACCCCTTCCGGCGGCTCCGGTGACCATGAACACAGCTATACGGCTACCGTCACCGCACCCACCTGCGAGGAGCGGGGCTACACCACCTATATCTGCACCTGCGGTGTCCGTTATGTCGGTGCGTATACCGATGCACTGGGCCATCGCTTTGCCGGTGGTACTTGTACCGCCTGCGGCGCATCTGAGGTCACCGGCTATGTTGCCACCTTGGCAACCAGCCTTTCTGACCTGCAGGTCGGCGATCAGATCGTCATTGTGGCTGGCGGCTACGACTGCGCCCTGAGCACCACCCAGAACGGCAACAACCGTGGACAGACGGATATCACCATCAGCGATGATGGCTCCACCGTCAGCTTCGCCACCGATTCCGCCATTCAGATCATTACGCTGGAGAATGGCACCACTTCCGGCACCTTTGCCTTTAATGTGGGCAATGGCTACCTGTATGCGGCATCCAGCTCTAAAAACTATCTAAGAACCGAAACCAAGTTGTCTGCCAATTCCTCTTGGGCCATTTCCATTGCCAATGGCATCGCCACCATCAAGGCGAAGGGTTCCAATACCCGCAACTGGATGCGCTACAATAACGCCAACGATCTGTTTGCTTGCTACAGCTCCGGTCAGCAGGATATCAGCATCTATATCATTGAACCCCCTGCCTGCCAGCACAGCTACGAAGGTGTTGTGACTGCCCCCACCTGCAATGTTGATGGCATCCGTACCTACACCTGCACCCTGTGCGGCGACAGCTACACCGAAACCATTGCCGCCACCGGGCACAACTACGAAAGCGTTGTGACTGCCCCCACCTGTACCGCCGACGGCTACACCACCTATACCTGCACCGCCTGCGGCGACAAGTATGTGGGCAACAAGGTGACCACCTCCGGCCACAGCTACGAGAGCGTTGTGACTGCCCCCACCTGCAAGGCCGACGGCTACACC
>JBGVKN010000102.1:0-9933 GCA_045123795.1 Faecousia sp.
TACGCTCAGCGATGGTTTCACGCTCCAGCTGAGAGAACACAGAGATAATAAACATCATGGCTCTGCCCATGGGAGTACTGGTATCGAACTGCTCCTTGATGGACACAAAGGATACATCCAGCTTGGTCAGTTCATCGATCAAGCCGGTAAAATCGCTGATGTTACGGCTGATTCTGTCCAGGCGATAGACTACGATTGCTTTGAATTTGCGCTTGCGTACTTCCTCCATCATCCGTTTGAAGTCCGGTCTTTGCAGATTGCCGCCAGAAAAGCCCTCGTCCTCAAAGACAACACAGTGATCCACATATTCTTCGCCAAACATATTGCGGACATACTCTTTGCATAGTTCCACCTGATTGCCAATACTTTCACCCTTGCCAGTGAACTTGGATTTACGGGAGTATATGGCAATCTGTTCTTCATTTCTACGCATATCTTGTTCCTCCCTCTTGATATGTGATGTTATTTATGCTATTATATCATAGCGTAACTAATATGTAAACAGGAGGATGACAATTATGGCAAGTTTGTTTGAAGAAATGGGCGGCACCTATACCCTCGGTGCTGACGGAATGTACTACCCCAACCTGGAACTCCCGGAAGAAGAAACGCCCCGGTACGGCAAGTACGGCAGAATGCGCCATACTTACCTCCGGGAACACAAGAAAGCATATTACACCACTCTGCTGTTCGATGGAAAACTGGTGGCCCATCTGAATGAGGTTGACGATGCCGTCAATGCTCAGATAGAACTGATTACCAAGCAGATGGCAAAATCCCAAGGCATCACCGAAGCACTTAAAGCAAAAGATCAAATGGCCTGGGTAGGAGCCATGCATAACATCCGTAACGCAGCAGAAGAAGTTGTTATATCTGAATTGATCTACTGCTAATATGGAACATAAAAAGGTATTAGGGTGCACGTATCAGTATAAAGATTTTGAAAACCGCATTGGATTCATCAAGTCCAATGCGGTTTTACTTATAAACCTTGATATTTCGGCTGCGGATAATCCAATTCGTAATTCCGGCACAGGTCAAGGAATGCCTTTGCAGAAGATGTCAGATATTTATCCTTATGATAGACGATCTGGAAACGGCGGTGAAAATCCAGTCCATCCACACTCACGGTAACGACCTGTCCCCGCTGCAAAGGGCCTGCAATCATTCTGTGAGGCAGCACCGCAACGCCCAAACCGTTGATCACCGCATTGACCAAAGCTGTGGTGCTAGTCGCCTCCCAGGAAGGAGTTACAGAAAAACCGGCACTATGAACCACCCGGTCAAAAACCTCCCGGGTGCCGCTTCCCGGTTCCCGTAGAAGGAATTTTTGTGTCCGAAATTCTTCAACGGTTATCTGCTGCCCTTGCCAAAAATGTCCATTGCCGGGACAGACTACACTTAAACGATCTTCCAGGTATTCTTCACTGATCAGATCCTTACTGTGGGGAATACCCTCCACAAGCGCCACATCCAGTTCGCTGTTCAGGAGTTTCTGCTCCAGATCATCGGAGGGAGCCACCAGGACACGAACTTCCGTTCCGGGATGGCGGCTGTAAAAGGCTTTCACATAGCCGGGAAGGAACTGAGAGCCGATGGTAATACTGGCACCCACCCGCAGCAGACCGAAGGAATCCCAGTCCCGCATGGTCTTTTCCATATCGTCAAACATGGAAGAAATATGGGAGGCATACTGAAGCAGCCGCTGCCCGCCTTCCGTGATTAGCAGTCTTCTTCCAATCCGGTCAAACAGCTTCACACCGTAATACTCTTCCAGCTCCCGAATCGCCAGACTGACCGCAGGCTGGGTCATGTGCATCGCCTCTGCTGCCTTTGTTGTATTATACCCATTCTCGCAGACACAGCGGAAAATCTTCATATGCCGTAACGTCATATTTCCACACCCTTATACAGATTTACTTATCACTATGATTTGATTATATTATTTCCATTATCGAAATGCAAGCGGTATAATGCAGGCAAAGGAGTGATTCGTTTGAAGAGAAAATACAGCAAACTATTTCTTTCTACCTTTCAGCTCAGTGCCTGTACCTTTGGAGGCGGTTTCGTGATTATCCCTCTGCTGAGGAAAAAGTTTGTAGAGGAACTGGGCTGGATCGAGGAGCAGGAGATGATGGACCTGACGGCCATTGCTCAATCCTCTCCAGGTGCCATTGCGGTAAACGCATCCATTCTTGTCGGCTACCGGGTCGCAGGATTTCGGGGTGCGCTGCTGACGGTTCTGGGAACAATCCTTCCGCCGCTGATCATTATTTCGATCATTTCTCTTTTCTATCAGGCATTCCGGGATAACACCATCGTGAATATGGCCATGGCCGGTATGCTCTGCGGTGTAGCCGCCGTGATTTTGGATGTGGTTATCAATATGGCAAAGACGGTTTTGCAGCAAAAGAAAATGATTCCTGCATTGGTGCTGATCGGTTCCTTTGCTGCAGTTCGTTTTTGGGGTGTCAATATCATAGTTGTCATTCTGATTTGCGGAATCATTGGCGGTCTGGAAACCTGGAAACGGGAGAAAATCCATAAGGAGGCATTTGGGCGATGATTTATCTGGAATTGTTCTGGAGCTTTTTCCAGATCGGCCTTTTCAGCATCGGCGGCGGCTATGCTGCCATGCCGCTGATCCAGAATCAAGTGGTGGATATTCACCCCTGGCTGACCATGACCCAGTTTGCCGATATCATGACCATTGCGGAAATGACCCCTGGCCCCATTGCCATCAACTCTGCGACTTTCGTTGGCATCCAGGTAGCCGGTCTTCCCGGAGCCATTGTTGCAACTCTGGGGTGTGTGGTGCCCTCCTGCATTATTGTGCTGACACTGGCTTATGTATATTACCGTTTTCGGGGACTGAGCATCGTACAGGGCATTCTGACAGGGCTTCGGCCCGCTGTGGTCGCCATGATCGCCTCTGCCGGTCTTTCCCTGCTGATCATGGCCCTTTACGGAGAGCGCTCCATTCCCACTGACGTGTTCCGTTTGGATTTCATTGCCCTTGTGCTGTTTTCTGCCGGATTTTTCGTTCTTCGAAAATGGAAGCTGAGTCCCCTCTGGGTGATGGCAGGCTGCGGCGCAGCAGGCGTGATCCTTTATTCCATCGTGTAAGGGAGGTTGTCTTATGAATTACATTATGAGATCTGGCTGCCTGTCCAAAGAGCAATCCAGCGAGGTCATGGCAAAAATCAAAAGCACCATCACGGGACCTGTTAAAAAGATCCTGCTTTCCGATGCCGAGTATCATACAGATATCCGCAGACTAAATCCTCCCCCAGAGCGCAGCGGTGATGTGCGGTTCCGGGAGTATATCTTTGCAGATCAGAAAGATACCAGGATGACCGGCAGACCCGGATATGCCGATGGAGAAGATCCTGCGGTCGCCGGATGGCCTGTCTGCCGACTGCCCCGGGTAGATCATGCCCATATCAAGATTGGAGAACAAGAATACGACCTGACCATGCACAACGCTGAGAACTATTCGATGAAGGACCGATCAGGCTATGTGATTTTACAGATCATACATCGGGGATTGATGGGCGGCTGGCAATTCCATGACGATCACGGCTTTGCTCCTGAGATTCTGTGTGGTATTTTCGCCTTTTGCAGATACATTGAGCAAGAAAATGAGTTCCTGGTTGTCTGAGGAAGGCAGCATTATGAGCAAGTATTTGATTGAGAACCTCTTTGGTATCGAAGGGTGGAATATTGCCTGGTACGGTGTGATCATCGCCTGTGGAATGCTGCTGGGGCTGGCTCTCGCTGTATATCGGGCAAAGAAAGAAAACATCCACAGTGATGTGCTGTATGATTTTTTACTGATTGCTGCACCAATTGCCATTCTCTGTGCAAGAGCGTACTATGTGATCTTTGAATGGGAAACCTATACCGATAATCCCGTCAAAGTATTCGCGGTATGGGAGGGCGGTCTTGCCATCTACGGTGGTGTGATCGGAGGTGTGATCACCGCTCTCGTATTTTGCAGGATCAAAAAGCTGTCCTTTCTGCAATTTGCGGATCTTCTGCTTCCCAGTCTGGTTCTGGGCCAGTCTATTGGCAGATGGGGCAATTTTATGAACCAGGAAGCATACGGGAATCTGGTCACCAATCCCAATCTGCAATTCTTTCCCTATGCCGTCTATATTGAAGCCAGCGGCAATTGGCATCAGGCAACTTTTTTCTATGAATCTTTTTCCAATGCCATTTTGCTGGTGGTCATGCTCCTATGCTATCCCCGCTTTAAGCGTCAGGGTTATCTGATCCCCATGTATATGATTGGCTACGGTGCAATCCGTTTTGTAGTTGAGGGGCTTCGTACAGACAGTCTGTATATCATTCCCGGTCTGCGGGTATCACAGCTACTGTCTCTGATTCTGGTTGTCTGCGGCTGCATTTTAGCGATCATCATGCGTCACACGGCACCAAGGAAAAAGCCAACACCGTGAAAATAGTTAACAGCCGGGAAACCCCGGCTGTTTTCATTCATTATTGCGTATGATGCGTATTCATGAATAGCGCCACTTTCTCTTTGCCGATTCTCGAATTTGTATAGACAAAATTAAACTCTCCCTGAATTTGCATATCCTCTACCGTGAAAGTAGCCAGATCAACGCTGCTGTTAGCGATTGGCTCGTAAGCAAAGGTGATCGCACCGTTTTTTGCTACCAATTCACAAATTACAGAGAAATTGCTGATGGATGAACAGCTATGAAAGCTATCAAGGGAGTAGCCTCTGTCTGTAATTGCCTGCTCTAAAAGTCTGCGGGTACCGGAGCCCCTCTCACGAACAATCAGCCTTTCCTGGAATATATCCGCCAAAGACACCGTTTCACCCGCAAAGGGATGATTCTTACCGCAGACACCCACAAACCGCTCTTTCTTGAACAGGTGATACGGATATCTTTCCTTGTCAAACACGCCCTCGATCACAGCAAAGTCCAGTTCGCCGCGGGAGAGCATCGCCAAAAGGTTTTCTGTGTTATCGACGATCATATCCAGACTGTGATGCCCTTGCAGAAGAAATTCTCTGACTTCCGGAACAATGACAAATTCTCCAATGGTCTTCGTGGCACCAATCCTCAAATGAAGCTTATCTGTCTGTACAAAATCTTCCTTTAAGGAAATTTCCTCGGCACGCACACTTTCAAAATGCCGCTTTAGTTGTTCCGCTTGCTTTGTTTTGGATAGGGTTCGTCCATCATATTCAAACAGCTTTACACCGTAGTAATTTTCCAGATAGTGAATGTGCTGGGTCACTCCCGGCTGGGTCATATTCAGCTTCTCCGCTGTTCTGCGATAGTTCATTTCATCATAGAGGGTCAAAAAGGTCAGTACTCTGTAGTCCAGCATAGCGTTCTCCTTATCATTTCATTTTATCAATTGATAATAAATGATAATTTTATTTTATTGCATTTTACTGGTATAATCAAGTACGAAAGTAAAAAAGAAGGAGAATTCCTATGAAGATCATCAAGCTGTTCCCCGGAATTGTATTGTCCATAGCAATTGCGACTCTTGCCTGCTGGCTGGAAAGTCTGCTGCCCATCCATCTGATCGGCTCGGCTGTTATCGCCATGTTTATCGGTATGTTTCTGAATCAGTTTATCCGCAAGACCGATATGTTTGCATCCGGACTGAAATTCACATCTAAGAAGATTCTGAAGTTTGCCATTATCCTGCTAGGCCTGTCTCTGAATATTTCCACGATCCTCCATGTGGGCAAAATGTCTCTGACCGTTATGGTGTTCACTCTGCTGACCTGCTTCGGCGGTGGATATTTCATCGGCAAGGCATTGGGACTGAACTGGAAGCTGAGTAATTTGATCTCTGCCGGTACCGGTATCTGCGGTGGTTCTGCTATTGCAGCCATTGCTCCCACGATTGATGCGGACGATAACGATGTGGCTTACGCCATGTCTGCAACTTTTCTCTTTGACATGGCCATGATCGTGCTGTTCCCCATTATGGGTAGAGCCTTGGGCATGACCGACGAAGCCTTTGGCATATGGGCAGGCACGGCAGTGAATGATACTTCATCTGTGGTCGCCACCGGCTATGCCTTTTCCGAGGGTGCAGGCGACTTTGCCACCATGGTCAAACTGACCCGCACACTGGCCATTATCCCCACCGTAATTACCTTTGCCTTTATTCAGCTCAACCTCAAGCGCAAGGAAGCCCTTGCCAACCAGAAAGACGGCAAGGAACTGAAAGCGAATTTCTCCATCGTAAAAATCTTTCCTTGGTTCATTCTGGGTTTCCTGGCTATGTCCATCGTGGCAAGCATCTTCCCCATTCCGGCAGAGGTAGTGTCCGGCACCAAGAGTGCCAGTAAATTCCTGATGGTCTGCGCCCTGGCAGCCATCGGTCTGAACACCTCTTTCTCCAGCATGAAGAAGGCAGGCATCTGCCCCATGATCCACGGGTTTATCATTTCTGCTCTGGTGGTGATCGTTGCTTTGCTGGTAGAGATGGCAATGGGAATCGTATAAGACATGCTCAAACTGTAATATTGGGGTGGCTCAAAGAGGCCACCCCATTTTCTTCTCTGAATTATTCAGTATGTGGTACACTTTCTGCCATCCGAAAAATGTCAGCTTCCGATATGCTTCCGGCGGTGTGTTCCAGAACGCAACTGTATGTGGGCGAGATTGTCCAGCACAGATAGGTCTTGCCATCCAGTTCACCCACGACAGCTTCCAGACCGTTTACTTCACAGTCACGGCAATTGTCAAGAGCATCTATGTCCACGACCTGTTCCAATGCAGATTGGTTAAGGCCAAACAGTATAGCTGGAGCATCTTCCACATAGGTGGTAACGCAGCAGTAATAGGTAATGGTATCTCCATCGGGGTTCTGATAGCAGTAGGGTGTGACTTGGGTGAGGGATTGCAGTTCCCAGCTTTCGTCGATCTCCTGCAATGCGGACTCCACATTGTATAGCTTCTTTGCGATCTGCCAGTTGGGATCTTGTTCCCGCTGATAGATTTTGACCCCATATACAGCACCTGTGATAACGATAATCAACGCAACACAAACGGTAATTCCCACAATGATCTTATTTTTCATTCTGCTTCCTCCAACTGCTCATTGAGATTGATACAAGGTTTTCCCTGCTTCTTGGCATATTTCATGGTCTGCCATGCACCGCCGTTTTCGTGCTGGATACAGAACACAATGAGATCCGCACGGTCCACCATTTCACGGTTCCTTGTTTGGTAGGCTCCCTTAAAGTGGCCACCAGCGGAGGTGTCGCAAACTTCAATTTCATCGTAGTAGTCCTGGTAAGCATCCTCGTTGTCCCGCAAGTCTGCTGTTGGGTATGGCAGCACCCAAACATGGGCACTGTTATCGTCCCGGATCGTGCGCTTGCAGCGGTGTATGGTAGAGGAAACTATTGTGTCAAATTCTCCGTCCCGCCCAACCAGGAACTCGACATATTCGTGTTCCCGCAACAACGCTTGTATGAGTTGTTGCATTCTGCGGCGCCCAACGGCAGCTGGTGCGGTGACCAACGGCAGTTGAGCGCCGCTAACGGCACCCTGAATTAGGGTGTCGTTATGGGTTTAATCACCACGGTATAGTGCCGTGTGGCTCGCTTCATAATGGCGTTGGAGGAGACCTCATCATTGAGGATCATGGAACTCCAACTGGCTGGTTCCCGCTGGGAACAGATAATGGTACTCAGGTTAATCTCACTGCGCTTCTCCAGGATCTCAAACAGCACTTTGACCTCACGCTCATCCGTAATGGTGTGCAGCAGGAAGTCGTCCAGAATCAGCAGGGCGGCTCCGCAGGTTTTCTTCATGCGCTTCTGGTACTTGGAGTAGTCCGCAGCCTTGAGGGCTACCATCTCCTCCAGCAAGGTCTCGCAGTGGTGGTACTCCACCTTGTAGGTGTTGCAAGCTTCAATGCCAATGGCCTTGGCCAGATAAGACTTACCGCTGTCCGAGGGGCCAAGGATGCAAACATTCATGCCTGCGTCAATGAAGTCCAAGGCGGACAGCGTTCCGGTAATGCCACGGGGCAGATATTCCCGTTCACCGGAATCTACGCAATTGGAGAGTTCCTGCGGGCACCCACGCAGATGTGCGCTGCGCAGTCGGCTCTGGATGCGCTTGTTCATTTTCTTCTGGTACTCCGGCTGTACAAGGTTGGCAATGGCCGTCAGCGGATCCAGTTCCAGAAACTTGGGAGACCGGTACATTTCGTCCAAAGTGGAAGACATACCGGGCAGTCCCATTTCATTCAGTTCCACCAGCAAGGTGTTAAAAAGCTCTTTCCCGGTGCGCATCACTTGCCACCTCCCTTGCCTTTACCCTGGGCCAGACTCTGGCTGCGGGACAGGAGGCGTTCAATATCCATAGATTCAGCACCCATGACAAAAGCACCCTTGTTGCGCTCGTCGTTGACGGCGGTGTTGTAACCGGCAACGCCCAGATCCTCAGCAATGAGCTGGATGGAGTTTTTAATAAAGCTGTAATTCGGCTTACCCAACTCCAATGCCTGACGGCAGGTCTCTTCCAGAGCCTGCTTGCTATACTTCTTGGTGAAGCCCAGGACACCCTGGCACATACGGTAGGTCTGCACCTCCAGCTTCCGGCTGGCAAGGATGCGTTTAATGACCTCGCCGGTGTTGGGGCCAATGGTCATGGCTTTACGGGTAAAATAGGTGCCGTTCCATTCGGACATTTCCTTGAAATTTGCCGGGAGATGGTTCGGATCTGTAGACCACTGGCTCTTTACAGTGGCTCTTGGCCATTCACAGATGAATTCGCCCTCTTTGGAGAAGATCTTCACCGTAGTGGCAGATGCCCGGATAAGTACCTCTCTGTGCAGATAGGCACGGTCTACGCTGTAATAAGCGTTGTCGAAACGAACATGGTAGTCAGAGGACACCTTCGCCGTCCGTCTTTCCATGTATTCGTAAGGGACCGGCGGCAGCGGCATAAGCTCCCGGCGCTCCTCATCCCAATAATACCGGCGGCTGTGGGGCTTCTTGGTAAAAGGAGCACTGTTGAGCTCGTCCAGATGCTTCCAGAGATCCCGGTTAAACTGTTCCAGGCTGAAATAGTCCATTTCCTCCATGTCGTGAAAGAACCCCTTTTCCAGAATGCCTACGGCATTTTCAACGGAACTCTTGTACTTGGGCTTCTTTACCTTGGCAGGAAGGATGACGGTGTGGTTGTGTTCTGCCCACTCTGCGTAATCCTTGTTCAGCTCCGGGTCGATCCAGTCCTTGTTGGCAATGACTGCCTGCTTGCAGTTGTCGCAGACCACCAGGGCCGGGACACCGCCAAAATACTGCAAAGCATTGTTATTGACGGCGATCCACTGCGGCTCCTTGGTGGATACCATGCCCTCCGCATAGATGTACTGGGAATACGGCAGTACCGCTACAAAAACCACGATGGTCATGACCTCGCCAGTTAGATGGTCTACCATCTGGAAGGTCTTTCCGGCGAAGTCTACCTCCATCTTCTGGCCAATGACTGCATTGAAATGAAGGGTCTCCTTGTTCTCCTCGCACCACTTGGCATAGTTCTCACAGAACTGCCGGTAGGAGTAGAACTTGACGCCACGGTCACGGCACTGCTTGGAATAGCGGTTCCACAGCACTACCAGGGTCATGTTCTTCCGGGAAGACATATCCTTTGCGATATTTTCATAGTCAGGCTGCTCATAGCTGGGATCTCTGCCGCCGGGGAGTTGCTTTTCTCCGTAAACCAATGCGGCAATGCCGTAATTGGTGATCCCTTCCGGCAAGGGATAGCTAAGCACCGGAGAATTCCGGAACGCCCGCAGGAAGTCATTGACTCCTGACACGCTGACTTTGAGTGACTCAGCAATGGCCTTGCCACTCATGCCTAAGGCATAGTGTTTTGTAATGATGTCTTTGTAATCTAACATACATTACCCTCC
>JBGVKN010000103.1:0-5231 GCA_045123795.1 Faecousia sp.
TGCCCCGGGGGTTTTGTATTTGCCCCCGCGCGGGCGCCCTCGGCGGCCATCGGCCGCCGCCATTGTCCAACTCGTAAACAACAATTTATCGTTCCAGTAATTTCAATCGTGTTTCCAGCTTTTTCAGATCTTCCTCCGTCAAGCTGGAATAGTCCGCCACCAGACAGCGGCGGTATTCCTCCGGTGTCGGTCCATGGTAGTATTCGCTCAAAGCTCGAATGCGGATACCGGCAGCCGCCCATTGAGCTGACAATTCTCCATCAGTCAAATCCGTATCCATCCGAAGCAGAAAATGCAATCCCGCATCCTGCTCCAAAATGGTCAGCTTTTCGGCAATGGGGCTGGCGTTTAGCACCTCCACCAAACGGTTGCGGCGGTTTTTGTACGCTTTGCGCATTCGGTTAATATGCTTCTCAAAATGCCCTTGCGTCAAAAAACGTTCCAGCGTGTACTGCTCAAAGGACGGCACCGTACAGCTGTAAAACCCCAGTTCCCGGCGGAACCGTTCCATCAGATCCGGCGGCAGCACCATATAGCTGATACGGATGGACGGCGCAAGGCTCTTGGAAAAGGTGTTCATGTAGATCACCCGCCCGTGCCTGTCCAGCGAATACATGGCGCTGATGGGGTGGGCGTTGAACCGAAATTCCGAATCGTAATCATCCTCAATGATCCACCGATCTCCCTCAGCGGCCCACTTCAGTAGTGCCAGTCGCCGGGACACCGGTGTCACCAGCCCCGTGGGGAAATGGTGGCTGGGGGAAATGTGCAGCACCTGCGCAGTTTCCAGCAAGCCGGGGATCACACCGGCGTCATCCATAGGCGCATCCACGCACCGAGCACCCCCGGCGGCGTAGATCTGCCGAATTTTGCTGTACCCCGGCTCCTCTACGGCGTATATTTTTTCCCGGCCCAGAAGCTGGATCAGAAGATTGTATAAAAAGTCCGTTCCGGCACCGATCAGGATATTCTCCGGCGCCACAGTCATGCCCCGAAAGGCCAGCAGATGGTCGGAAATGGCACGGCGCAGGCCGTAGTACCCCTGGTTGGGCAGGGGACGCAGCAAAGTTTCCCCATAATCCAGCAAAACAGACCGTTGCAGCCGGCTCCACACAGAAAACGGAAACCGGTTCGTGCCGCCGGCGGTCAGATCCACCAGATCCTCTGCCGGTTCCGGCTGGAGGACAGGCACAGACTGCGCCGCCACAGGAGTGCGCTCCACCGCCTCTACAAAATACCCGATCTTTTCCCGGGCGGTGATATACCCCTCGGACAAAAGCTGACTGTAGGCCGTTTCCACCGTGATCTTACTGATCTCCAAATTGGCAGCCAGCGCACGTTTGGAGGGCAGCTTTTGCCCGGGCATCAGCTTTCCGGATAAGATATCCCCCCGGATGCAGCGGTACAGGGCTTCGTACATGGGCACTCCGGGGGTCTTTTTTAAATCATAGGTCAGCATAGCAGACCTCCGAAATTCCAATCTTTCGGTCATAAATAACCAGCAAGCTTCCGTCTTTCACAGAAATTTTCCCGTTCTTGCCCACAAAATGGTTGCTCACGCCCAGCGGGAAACCAGCGGTCAATGTACCGTCCGTCAGGCTGTATTGCAGTCCCTCGATGGTAACGCCCCGGGCATCCGAACCCATGCAAAATACGGAAATAATTCCATCATCTACCGCAGGTAAGCATAGGCCGCCGTTTTTAACCACTGTGGCGATTTGGGTCAAGCCCACCAAAAAGCCCGTTGCCCCATGGTCAGCCAGAAATTGCAAGGTCTGAAGATTGGCAACCGTATGGTCCAGACGATCCCCATCCAGCGCCCCATAAAGGACAAAGTGGCGATATCCCAAATCGAGTCCACGGCGGACAGCAAGCATTGAATCCGTGTCATCCTTTTCCACCGGGAACACGGCAGCGCCCGTGGGGATGTAGCCCAGAGAATCAAAATCCCCCAGGATGCTGTTCGGTTCCAGTCCCAGACGGTTTAAGTGAGCAAGGCCACCATCGGCGGCGATGATATGATCGAACTCGACAATCGGCTCTGCCAACATATCAAATTCTCCGGCACAAAAAATCACACAGGTTCCCATCCAGTCACCACCTTGTTCGTAAGATAAATTGTTGTTTACAGGGTTAGGACACGAATTCCGTAGGGGAGGGTCTTGACCCTCCCAAAAACCTAAAACACTTTGATACGTTGGTTATTTTACGGAAACAGAACGTATTCATAAAGAATATACAGCTCAAAAATCGTTGCGTTGTGGGAGGGTCAAGACCCTCCCCTACTAAGATGTGTTTCTCGATTACTCCGCTAAACAACAATTTACCGTTCTAAGTAATCAAACCTCTACCGGCTCTTTGACTGCCCAAGTCAAACCACGGGGGTAGAAGAAGCGCAGCTTTTCCTCCGCCACGGACATGGTGATCTCCTGCGCTACACGCAGCTCGCCATCCAGATTGATGGGCGTAGGCTTGTCACACAGGATCTTCACGCTCTTTGTCCGATAGTGCCGAATCAAACGTTGCAGCTCCTTATAGCGTCCGGCCTTATACTTGCCGATAACACCCGCCACCTGCAACCGGGAAACCTTCTTAACCAGCAGCACATCCAGCAGTCCGTCCGCCGGGTCAGCCTCGGGCACGGGATTGAAGCCGCCGCCGTAGTAACGACCGTTGCAGACGCACACCAGCGTCTGATCCGCATCAATGCGCTTTCCGTTGATTTCCACAACATAGTGCTCGGAAACCGCCTTCACCACATTCACCACCGTGCTGGCGGCGTAGGCTCGGAAGCCCTGGAGCAGAGGCAGCCGCTTATAATTGGAAACATCGGTGCCGATGCGGGCATCCAGCCCCACGGAGCAGATGTTCAGGGAAATATCATCGTTGCAGCGGATCAGGTCGAAGGTAGCCTCCTGCGCATCCAGCAGCCGCTCCAGATCAAAAAATGCCTGCGGGTCATCAAACAGCTTGACGAAATCATTGCCGCTGCCGCCGGAATACACGGTGACCGCCACATTGTCGTGGCCTGCCGCACCCTGCACCACTTCGTTCAGGGTGCCGTCGCCGCCACAGGCGTAGATGCGGTATTCCTTTCCGGTTTCAGCAGCCTCCCGGGCGAAACGGGTGCACTCACCGGGGGCGGTGGACACACGGACGTCGTAGTCAAGGCCCTTTTCCCGGCAGAGCTTGTGGATCACTTCGCTGTAATCGTCGGTGCGGTTGCGACTGCCCGCCGCAGGGTTGATGATAAATAGATGTGTCATAGTTTCCTCCCTTGGAGGAAGATATGAGATATTTATATTCTATCTTGTATCTCGTATCTTCACTTTTTCTTTCTCGTATTGTCGGTGAACATATAGTAGTCGCATTTAATCATGCCGTTATAGAGCTTGCGCTTTTTATCCGCACGGCGGCCGAAGTAATGTTCAAACTCCGGCTCAGAGGTAATGATATACTTCTTCCAGCCGTCGGCGAATTTCAGGTGCCGACCCAGTGCGGCGTAGAGCCGCTGGGCGCTCTGCTGCTCCATCATCCGCTGACCATAGGGCGGGTTGCAGATCATAATACCGCTGTCCGTGGGCAGGCTCATCTTGGTGGCATCGCCATCCTTGAACTCAATGCAGTCAGACACGCCTGCCTTTCGGGCATTTGCCATGGAAAGGGAAACGCACTTAGGGTCGTTATCCGAGCCTAAGATCCGGTAATTGCCCTTAAATTCCTTGTCCATGGCTTCGCCACGGGCGTTTTGCCAGATGTCGGTGGAGATCCAGTCGAACTGTTCCGCCGCAAACCGCCGCCGCAAACCGGGAGCCCGGTTTTTTGCGATCAGCGCCGCCTCGATGGGAATGGTGCCGCTGCCGCAAAAGGGGTCCCAGACAAAATCCCGGCCCCGGTACTTAGTCAGCATCACCATGGCGGCAGCCAAGGTTTCCCGCAGGGGAGCATCGTTACCGATGGCCCGGTAGCCACGCTTGTGAAGACCCGGCCCGGTGGTGTCCAGATACAAGGTCACCCGGTCGTTCATAATGGAAAATTGCAGCTGATACTTAGTGCCGTCCTCCGGCAGCCAGCTCATGCCGTATTTTTCGCCCAGCCGCTTGGACGCAGCCTTCTTGACGATTGCCTGACAGTCCGGCACGGACATGAGGGTGCTGTTCAGGCAATGACCCTTGACGGGGAAAGCGCCGTTTCTCGGGATAAACTGCTCCAATTCGGCGTGATAGACCCCCTGAAACAGCTGTTCAAAGGTCTTTGCCTCAAAATCTGCCAGCACGATCAGCACACGCTCGCCGGTGCGCAAGCCAATATTTGCCCGAGCCAAGGCGCTTTCATCGCCGGAGAACAGCACACGGCCGTTCTCCACCCGGACGTTTTCCATATTCAGCCGCCGCAGCTCGTCGCCGGCAATGCCCTCCAAGCCAAACAGGCAGGGCACAGAAAATTCAAAATTGTTCATATTTCCTCCATTAGGGAATGATCTTATTCTTCTTCAAATACCGTTCCTCTTCCGAGAAAACACAGCCGCAGTATTTCTGCATATAAAAGCCATGCTCCCGGGCGAAGGTCTGCCCATCCCGGAAATAGGGACGGAAATCCCGGTACAGGAACTGCACGCCGTACTCGGCAGCGGCTCGCTCCGCCACCTCACGCATCAGTTCATGCTGCTGGTAGGGGCTGATGAACAGGCTGGACGTAAAGCTGTCAAAGCCACCCTCTGCCGCCTGCCGGGCGGTTTCAAAAAGCCGCATTTCATAGCACTTGACACAGCGGTGCTCGATATCCTCTGCCACAGTCCGGACAAAGGGCCGCAGCCCGTAGTCGTTGCGCTCGATGATGGGCAGGTCGATTTCCTGCGCATACTCCCGCAGGCAGTTGCGCCGGGCTCTGTACTCCGTAAAGGGATGAATGTTAGGGTTGTACCAGAAGCCGGTGACCTCCAACCCATCGGTGCGCAGCACCTCGATGGGCTGGTTGGCACAGGGGGCACAGCAGATATGAAGTAACGTTTTCATGCCGAAAACCTCCAAAAAGTCGCTTATATGTAATTATATCATGTCTTTTTGCGGATTGCAAGAAATTGAGGTTGATAAGATAAATTGTTGTTTAGCGGAGTAATCGAGAAACACATCTTAGTAGGGGAGGGTCTTGACCCTCCCACAACGCAACGATTTTTGAGCTGTATATTCTTTATGAATACGTTCTGTTTCCGTAAAATAACCAACGCATCG
>JBGVKN010000104.1:0-1903 GCA_045123795.1 Faecousia sp.
CGATGCGTTGGTTATTTTACGGAAACAGAACGTATTCATAAAGAATATACAGCTCAAAAATCGTTGCGTTGTGGGAGGGTCAAGACCCTCCCCTACTAAGATGTGTTTCTCGATTACTCCGCTAAACAACAATTTATCTTACCAAAAATGATATGACACGACAGAAAATCGGTTTACATAAGTAAATAATTATCGTCCCACTCACAGACTTTTACACAGGGGTTTTCCACAGTATCCACAGGTTTCTCCACAGGTGAAAACCGTCAAAACCCCTGAAATTCAGGGGTTTTCAGAGGGGAGAGCCTTTAAAATCCACAGCTTAACAAAAAGCTGTGGATTTCGTTTTAGTTTACAGAACAACTCTTTCAAATTGCAACCCAGCTGCAAAAATCCGTTCATAATCCGTGCCGTTTTCCTTCGGCCGGTGAATGTCCACCTGCACCATTTCCTCGCTTTGCCCATCCCACGTCACGTCCAGAGCCTGCCCCTCACGAGCCTCGTTCATATAGCACAGGGTCATATCCTTGAGCGTATGCTCCTTGTGGAAGGCACTGGGCAGCAGATCCATCGCCCAATCCAGATACCGGGCGTTGTTCATATGTCCATTCACGTCCAGATCACTGAAGCACACGCTACGGCGGCTGCAATTTGCTAAGGGCTTTGGCAGCAGGGGGCGTGGGGTGTCCAGCTCCATGCCACGCAGGCTACCCTCCACAGTCACGCCGCTTTTTCCCGGCAGGATCATGGCCCGTGTGTTGCGATCCATGAGTATCCACAGGCTGATGGCACGGAAAAGCTCGTTTCCAGCAGCATCGTAAGCCACTGTGGAACGGGGGTAAGCCGTCCGGGTGGTGGGCATGGGCCATGTTTCCAGCGTGATCGTTTCGCTGGACAGGGGCAGACGGGTTATTTGCACCCGGTTGCGGATCACTGCCCAGAACAATCCCTTCGCCGCAAGGGCATCGTAGGTCAGGGCAAGCTGGTCGCTATGGTGACCGGCCACCTCCTGGGCATAGAGCAGCAGACGGGAGGGCTTGAGCCGACCGAAGCAGTCCACCGCCGCCGGATCGATTTGAAATTGCTGACGATAAATAGGTTGCATATCGTGTTACCTCATGATCCTTTTGCTTCTTCCACAGTTAGTGTGATGGTATGATATTTTTGACTGCGGTAAATGACCGCTTCCAGAGTGTCGCCCACCTGATAGTCATACAGGAAAGCGGTTAATTCATCGGCGGTGGTCACGGTAGCCCCATCCAGCGTCACCAGAATATCGCCGGAGGTCAGCCCCTGCATAGCGGCGTTACTCCCCTCCGTGACCTCAGTGATGAACATTCCCTCAGGCAGATGGTAGTAATACTGATACAGGGCCGAAATGGGCTCACCGGTAAAGCCCACGCCGTTTCGCTTATATTCGGGGGTCTGGTTACATTCCGGTTCTGCATAGTTGGTGGGCTCATCCGGTGCAGTGCTGGAAACAGAGGGTGTTTGCGATGTTTTGCTGTCCGGACGAAGGGCCATGGACACGTTTCCGCCGGACTGCTCCATTAAGGCTGAGAATAACTGAACATTCATAAAGCCCAAAAAGCTGGAAATACCGGCCAAAAAGATCACGGCGATCAGGAGAAATGCCACCAAACCGCTGTGGCTTTTTGGGGGATTGGTGGAACCGGTCTGATAGAACCCCTGATCCCACGGATCGGGATATTCCGTTTTAAAGTCGTCGCGCTTCATAGAAAAACCTCGTTGGGGATAGTTGGGGAGATAAATTGTTGTTTACGAGTATAGGAAATCCCTTGCCCCCCGCATTTATGAGGGGGGTGACCGAGCGTAAGCGAGGTCGGGGGGAGTAAAAACGTCTGTTTTCTCGAACTCCCCCAGTCGAAAATCAGAGATTTTCGCC
>JBGVKN010000105.1:0-3146 GCA_045123795.1 Faecousia sp.
TGTCATTGCGAGCCAGTGCGCCACAGCGACGCGCTAAGAGCCGCCGCTCTGCGGCGGTTGCGCTCTGCACGCGCCTGCGGGCGCAGTGGCGTGGCAATCTCCCGGTTTTTTCGACATTTTCGTTGGTAGTCGTAACATTTGCGCATCGCCGTGGGGGATTGCCACGTCGCTTCGCTCCTCGCAATGACAGATAGCCTAAACAACAATTTATCTTACCATTCTAGGAGTTCCCAATGAAGAAACGCCTATTACTCACACTCCTCGCCGTTTTGCTGATCTTATCCGCCTGCGTCCGGCCTTCTGCCCCGTCAGAGGATACTACACCCACGCCGCCCAGCATTCAGACCACAAAAACACCGCTGGAGCTATTGACCGAAGCAATAACCAATACAAAAAACGCCGGGGCCACTTCCGTGCAATACGGCATCATTTCCACCACCGGCGATGACAAACAGGAAAACCTTTACACGCAAACCCTTTCCCTGGATCACCCCCTCGACTGGGATGCCCTTTACGTACAGATTTCGGATTTCCCCACCAACAAAAACCTACTCTCCGACTTTTGTAGTAAAAGTCTTCGGGCCATCCCCAGCAACACCGGCACTATCCGCTATGAGGTGACTGATCTGACCGGTGTGGAAATGTCCGCACTGCTGTACGGACAAGCCGCCGACAACCAAAACACCATCGGCACCGTCGCCATGGAAGTGGACGCAAGCAATCGGTTCACTCGGCTGGAATGCCTGTTTACCCAATACGATCAGAATGATACCATTCAGAATACGGTGATGATCTTCTTGGCTGTCACCGGCTTCTGATTTTTATATTGCTTTTTTATTAGAAAGAGATCCACAAAAATGAGAAAAACCATTTGCATTCTGGCACTGGTTCTGACCTGTATCTCTACGCTCTGCGGCTGCCGTTGCAGTCACACATGGGACGACGCAACCTGTGATACGCCAAAAACCTGCCAGTTTTGTGGTATGACAGAAGGTGCTCCTCTCGGCCACACATGGAGGCCCGCCACCTGTGACGAACCAATGTTCTGCGAGATTTGCCATCAGACCGAAGGAAAGCCTCTGCCTCATCACTGGGCCGACGCCACCTGCACCACTCCCAAAGCTTGCATCACCTGCGATGCCACCGTCGGCGAACCGCTTGGCCATGTTTGGCAGGCTTCTTCCTGCGAAGAACCCCGGCACTGTACAGTCTGCGGCACCGAGGATGGAACGGCTTTCGGACACACTTGGATGGATGCCACCTGTGACCGCCCGAAATTCTGCACCCTGTGCAATCTAACAGTAGGCGATCCTCTGGGACACACATGGTCTACTGCCACCGCCGAAGCCCCCAAAACCTGCACCGCCTGCGGAAAAACCGAAGGTGACTGCATCGTCACTGACCCACGCTTCGACGCTGCCGCCTGCAAGCCACTCTTTGGTAAGTGGAAAGCACGCCGTACCCACACCGCCGAAAACATTGGCCTGACAGGCCAGTCCTTTACCTTTACCGAGGTCGCAATTTATAGCTTTCGGAACGATGGTACCGCAACCGTGATCACCGCTGTTGAAGACCTTGATGCCTGCAAGCAAGCCATGACCGTTGCAATTTCAGACGGGCTCTGCGTAAAATGCGGCAGCATGGAGGCCGCCGAACAGTTGATACTGTCCTATTTTGGCATGACTTTAGAGGAATACGCCATAGAGTATACCAATACCTATCTGGGAAAAATCCAAAACGCCACTGTTGAGGGCGTATATTTCGTCAATGGCAATAATCTATTCATGTCCGACGCATGGAATTCCGAGATGATTCGCTATGAACTGATCCTTGCAGATCGCCACCTGACACTGATCGACAAGGATGGGGAACGAACAGAATTGACCTGCGGATGATCACACCGCATCCTGCCATGCCCAATCCATGGCCCAACGGTGATATTGGTTTACCGACCGCTCCAGTCGCTGCCGCAGCATATCCTCCCGCCTCAAAAACGCCTGAAATCGGACAGTCAGATCCTCCTCCCGCCGTAGGGAGCCCACGCTGACCACCGGATCTGCCGTTTCGTACAGCATTCGGCTCAAATTCCGTGCTCGAACACTGGAACCGATACACAGCCCCGGAACGCCGCAACTCCAGCCAGCCAATGCCCCAGCCGTCCCCACACAGCACCGGCACATGGACAGATCTCCCCGCAACACCCGGCAGTCTCCATCCCCACGCCGCAGAATGCGCCCGGTCTTACCAAACCGTTGCTCCAGCACCTTCAGCAGCAATTCATCATTGCAACCGGGCTTGACGCAGTAAGGAATCAGCGCAACTTGCCAGTCTGTATGCTCCAACACCCACTGGATCAGATGGCAATACCCACGGTAGAGCACCCCTTGCCGCTGCTCAAACCGTCGCACCGCTGGACTAACGCACAGCCCCACTGTTTCCTTGCGAAACGCCCCATGCAAACCTCGAAGCTGCCGTTTTACCAAAAAGGATGGGTCCGGCCCCAGCCGAACCGTTTTTTCAAGCCCCGCTGCGCAAAGCAGCTTTACACTTTCAGGGTCGGTCACCACAACACTATGAAACTTCCTGAGCCGTCGGATCATCCGACGGCTCAAATTTTCCGCCCCTGGAGTCCATCCCCAGAGCAGGGCTCGGTCCCCTTTCGTCAGCCTGTCCCCCAACGCAGGGGTCAGCAAAACCTTCCAGTCTTCCGAACTGATACCTTCCGGCCCACCGGGCAAATGCTGGTTCAGGCCCGCCAACTCTCCCAATCCGTAACGCCAGTCCTCCTCCAGAGCAGCGGAGTACAACTCCGGCTGCTCGGGCAGCACCCGACAGATTCCCCTGACCCGATCCTCGCTGCCATGGTCGGCACTACCCCCATGGCCTAAGAGATAATATCCCATCCCCGGTTCCCCTTTCCCATCATTGGTAGGTGACATTATAAAGGGTCGATTTGAAATTGTTGGGCTAATTTTGTCAGCAGATGAATATTTCTTTTGGTGATCAGATAAATTGTTGTTTAGCGTTGCGAGGATGCTCCGCACCCTCGGCCCCCGCTTTTAAGAGGGGGCTGGCGAAAATCTCTGATTTTCGACTGGGGGAGTTCGAGAAAACAGACGTTTTTACTCCCCCCGACCTCGCTTACG
>JBGVKN010000106.1:0-1805 GCA_045123795.1 Faecousia sp.
CCATGGGCGGTCCAGGAATAGCCCTCATACTCCTCCAGGCGGTAGAATTCTCCCACATCCTCCGGAAAACCAACAGCCTTAAAGGTTCCCATGTTCTTGCCGCTGGAAAACACATAGGCACCTGGCATTTCCGTGTTGATCTTCATGACAGTTCTGGCGACGAATTCCCTTTCGTCCACCTGCATAGCGGTAAGTGCGCTGCGGAGCGGCGTAACAAAGTAACGCCAGATGATCGGCTCATCTGTGATTGCAGGAATCTTTCGGGTAGGTAATATTTCAGACTTTACAATTTCAAACCGCTCTTTCAGAAATACTTCGCAGTTTTTCCGGGTTGCCCGTTCATTAAAGAACAAATGCAGTGCATAAAAATCTTTATACTCCGGATAAATCCCATATGCTGCAAATCCACCGCCCAGACCGTTGGAACGGTCATGCATAGGTTTCATGGCTTCGCAAATCATCTTGCCGGACATTCGTTTGCCGTCTCTGGAAATAACAGCAGCAATCGCGCAGCCTGATGGAATACGCACTTGACCTTCTGGCTTCATACACTTCAATCCTTTCGGACAAAAATAAAAAAGCAAAGGCGTTCACCGACAGGGTAGACTTTCCCTATCCATGAACGCCTTTGCTCATTGATGGTATTATATTCCAACTTACGGAATTTGTCAATGTATACAAGGTCAAAAAACTTTTTTTGTGCAGGGTGTTGACAAATCGAATTTACGGGTGTATGATGCACCCATAAGGCAAAGGCGTCTTTGAGCATTAAGCTCTTAGACGCCTTTGCCTTTTTTTATACCCTGGCGGCCCGGAGGAACCATTTCCCTTGACAATGCTTTTTTCTTTGTCTCTTCCTTTCCCCTTCACATTCTCCTCCGGGTCTGCCAAATTCTGAAAAGGAGTGTAAATCTTATGGGTACTGTTTCGGATTATTTTGGCTGCTTGGTTTTTGATGACCGTGTCATGAAGGCAAGATTGAATGCCGATATTTATCAGTCCCTCCGCAAGACAATCGATCAGGGTGCCAAACTGGATGCAGGTGTCGCCAACGCTGTTGCGGCTGCAATGAAGGATTGGGCAGTTGAACACGGCGCTACCCACTATACCCATTGGTTCCAGCCCCTTACAGGCATTACCGCAGAAAAGCACGACAGCTTCATTACTCCGGCTCCGGATGGTGGCGTAATTATGGACTTTTCCGGCAAGGAGCTGATTAGGGGTGAGCCAGATGCAAGTTCTTTCCCCTCCGGCGGACTTCGCGCCACCTTTGAGGCCAGGGGCTATACAGCATGGGATCCTACGTCCTATGCTTTTATCAAGGATAAGACACTATGTATTCCCACAGCCTTTTGTTCCTACGGCGGAGAGGCGCTGGATAAGAAGACCCCTCTGCTGCGTTCTATGGAAGCATTAAACCGGCAGGCAATGCGGGTCCTGAAGCTGTTCGGAAACACGGATGTGAAGTGTGTCCGCACCTCTGTAGGTCCCGAGCAGGAATACTTCCTGGTACCCAAAGAACTGTATGAGCAGAGAAAGGATCTGATCTATACCGGCAGGACCCTGTTTGGTGCCAAGCCGCCCAAGGGGCAGGAAATGGATGACCACTACTTTGGTGTGATTAAGCCCAGAGTCGCGGCATTTATGGAGGATCTGAACAAGGAACTGTGGAAGCTGGGTATCCTGGCAAAGACGGAGCATAACGAGGTAGCTCCGGCACAGCACGAACTGGCTCCCATTTATACCACTACCAATATTGCTACCGACCACAACCAGCTGACCATGGAGATCATGCAGAAGGTCGC
>JBGVKN010000107.1:0-34784 GCA_045123795.1 Faecousia sp.
TGCAGGAGTATGCTTATCGATCAGGTAAACCCCTAGCACAAGAAAGCAGTTTAACAACACCGGAATGATTAATCTCATGTAAACACCTCACTGTAAAAATAGGGCAAATAACGCCTGAACCCCATTGGAGATGCCATCTCCAATTACACCAACCGTTAACAGTAAGATCATATACAAAAGCATACTGCCTTTGCTGACAGAATCTCTTGTTATGCTGTAGTAAAAATTAAACTGTCCCTGAAAATTATCTTCACGGTTTTGGTTCCACTGATATGTGATAACATCCTCCGTCCGGTAATCCGAAGGAAGATACGCCGCATAGAGGTTTTCTTCCAATCTGCGAATGCGGTAGCAGCCAACATCATTGATTTCGTAATCCTCATCAATGGAAATTGTGATATCCGCCTTTTTTAACTTCTGTCGGTGAAACAGACCAATGCGGGTAATCTCCTCCGGCAAAAGCCTGGACTCGTTAATCCGGATGGAATACCCATACTTCTCTGACACAACCGGTGTGGTAAGCAGATCGCGCATCCGTTCCATCGCATTTCCCACATCAACATAGGGCTTGAATATAGCATCCAAAGATTTATGCGGCATACGCCAAATGAAATAGGCTTCATCGTTGTCAAGATATTGCTGTAATTCCTGCAAATCAACACGAATCAGCGTTCCGCTGGATAACGGCTCGGCCTTGAAGCTTGTAGCGCTTATATGCACAATATCCACGGTTTTGCCGTTGTAGGCGATCTCCGAAGTATGAGGGTTCTTCTTATAGTCCACAATGCAGGCCGCGCTAAAGATTGCCTGCAGTATTTTTGTATCCCCAAAGGATAGCGACACATCCTCAATTTCTTCATTCAAAACCGGGAATGGCACATACACATTCAACGACTTACAGGACTGGATGCCCCGTATGTGGATCGCAATGTCTATGTAGCTTTTGCCCTTTGGATTCAGCCAATTGTTAATATGAATCGTGCTTGTATCCTCGCCATCGATCCAAACAGCCCAACCGTCATCCACAAACTTTCTTTGCTTTTTGGACATTACAATCTCCCCTTATGTTAAAATCTTCTCTCCCGCTACATATTTCGCCGTTATGTTCTTCTCATCCAATCCCAGATAAACCGCGCGTTCCATTCGCTCCGCCAGATTCAGTTCCTGCGGGTGCGCAAGCACACTGTCATCCAGGACAACAGCATCAAATTCATAACCTTCTTCGAAACTACCTACCTTGCCAAAAAAAGCCCCGCCGCCCTTGGTGGCAAGATAGAACGCCTCGGAAAACACAAGGGGCTTATATTTTTCATCAACCATCCGGAAATACATTTTGGATACCTGAATTGTGTCAGTAATTGCTCGGAAGATCGATTCGCTATGTCCGCCGGCAATATCGCTGCCAAGGCCAATATTAAGACCTAAATCCAAATATTTGCGGATAGGTGCGATCCCGGATGTGAGGTTCATATTGGAGGCGGGACAATGCGCAACAAATACGCCATTTTTTCCCATGAGTTCAACTTCCTCATCGGTTGACCAGACACAATGCGCCATCACAGTCTTGACATTGGTATTGATATCATCATTTTTTCCGAAGAGGTCATAGTCGTTATAGGAGTCCCCGTAGAACGGGTCTTCCGGACGGAGAAATCTAACAAACTCAATCTCCCCCTTGCTTTCAGACAAATGAGACTGCACAGGAATGCCATAAGCCATTTGAATTTCTCGAAGTTCTTCCATCAGTTTATCGGTGCAGCAAGGGATAAACCGAGGCGTCAAAATCGGTTTCGTATTCGTAAACTTGTCCTTTACTGCATTGATCCATCCAAATGTGGTGTAGGCGGAGATTTCTGCGCTATCCTCTGTCAGCGCTTCGCTTGCCTCTCTGTCCATATTGACCTTACCGACATAACTGACAAGACCGCTTTCTTCCATCAGCTTCATCAAAAGTTCAGTGGCAAAGCGATGACGGGTAGCGAAGATGCAAGCTCTTGTGGTTGCACCCTTTTTCAAAGCATCTACAAACATACCGTATGCTTTTTCGGCATAACCCAGATTCTCATATTTTTCTTCTTCGGGGAAAGTATAACTGTTCAGCCACTCCATGAGTTCCAAATCCATACACATTCCGCGGAAAGCGTATTGTGGAGCATGGACATGAAGATCCACCATGCCCGGGAAAATCAGCGCATCTCCATGGTCATAAAGCGGTAAGGAGGCATATTCTTCGGGCAAAGTATCAAACACACCTTTTGAAACTCCATCTACACAGATTGCAAAGGCATTTTCGTGTAAATCAAGCTCTTTGGGATTCATTGTCTGGCATATATTACCTCTTATAACAAAGCTGTTATTCATAGTGCCCTCCTTGTAATCTCTTGTACAAACGCGGCTATCGGCTTTAAGCAACTTGGAGGCTTAAAGCCGATAGCCCAAATATAAAAACCAAGTTATTTTTAAACCTCAATTCGGATATTTATTAATAATGCATATAGTCAAAGCAGTGGCCGCAAGCAATTAAATACTCATTCCAGTCAAATTTTGCCTCCATGTCGTATTTATCAAAAAGTGTATTCAGATCTGCAACTTTCTGGAAAATCTCCTTGATCTGTGCCTTTTCTTCGTCTGTGTACTCTTCGTAGTGATCCATTAAATCTTCAATAACTACCTTGAAACTTTTAATCAATTCTTTCTTTTCTTTTTGCATTGTATTTACCTCCATTTTGTGCAACTTGGTTTTTATATTTGATCGTTTTCATAACTGTTTTCTCTTTCCAAGTTTGTCAAGGCCAACGAACAAGTATCCAACAACGACAAACGCTACGGAAAGGATGCCAATCCACATAAGAACACCGGAACCCCCCTGCGTATCAAGATTTACAAAGAAATAGGGGTAGATAAGCGGTGTGGTTGTAGTAGGAATCAAAATAGAAGCGTCAAACTTCAAAATGATCGCCTGGATAAGAAGGAAGATTACGTAAGTGAGCGGAAATGCGATGGAAGCGATGGGATAATACCACTTTGTCTTGTTGCGCTCGTAGAACAAGAACCAGTCGGCTATGTACATAATGGGCAGAACAACGTGGAAACACAGGCTACCCACACGCCAATTTGCCTGAGGATCACGGCCTTCTGCGCCCGCGAGCATAATGTTAAAAACAAGGAAGGTCAACAGAATGCCGAGCATTCCGATAAACTTCAGAATGGGCGCAGCTGAAACATAGCTGTCTTCTTTTTTCTTTGCCGTTTGAATAAGTCCGGCAACCATCACGCCGATGCAAAGAAAATTGCTGATATTGGTGAAGTGGACGTAGAAATCCCAACGGATCGTGTTAATATTGTCGAAGATTCCAAGGCTAGCAACAAGGCCCACCAGTCCAAGCGTAACGTAGACTGTCTGATAAATTAATTGCGCTGTTCTGTTTTTGATCATAATAATTCTCCCTCTCAAAGATATTTCTCTTTATTTTGCCGTAACGACAAATTAAAACCTTAACATCCGATGCAATTCATATTGCCGTTTTACAATTTTAGAGTCCGACTTATAAAAAGGTGCCGGCCCCTCGAATTCGGTATCGCCGACTGTCATATCGGCTCGAATTGCAGAATCGTAAATAGATCTTCCAAAAAACGGGATTTTAATCTTTGCCAAAGGTGTTAAGAATCTTGCATGGTATTCCACCTCTGCCGCAAAGGAAAATACCGATGTATTTCCCGTATGGGTTGCGAGAATTGCCGCAGCTTCATACTCGGTTTGTTTTTCACGGTTTTCAAGGTATATGTTTTCATTATCACACACAACACGTCCCGCTGTTTGATTCAAGGCTTCAACAAAGCGTGGGAGTCTTGCTAACTTTCCAGAGCTTTTATATGAGATACTCTGCTGAAGGATTTCTTTGTATAACTCAGGAACTCTTAAGCATCCGTCATCAGCATAAGAGGCGATGGTCTTTACATACAAATCAGCCACAAGGTAAGCTCCTTGAGATTGAGGATTTCTAAAATATCTTTTAAGTGCTTTATGGTGGCGTTGCCCTTTATAAGCCACTACACGATTTATTTCGGTGTTTAGTTTCTTTCTGTTTTCATCGGTAGGATCCGCAAGACAATCCAGCAGCCTTTCGCTTTCAAAGGAAATAAAGGATATTGTCACCCCCGGTGTATCACCATCCGCCGGAGAGCCATCCTCCGTATCAAGCTCTTGCTCTCTCAGCTTCAAAAGACTGTATGTAAAATCGTTATCGTTTGGAACGGCATACAGAAACCAGTCGTCAAAAAATTTATTGCAGGCAAGTCTTTCCCCGCTCGAATCCGGAAAATCAAAAATGTCTTTCGATGCGAGTATGTTTGCTATGGATCTATTGACCACATAAAATCCATCAGCGGTTCCCACAATATCGGAATTCTCAATGCTCTGAGCGCAGAGCAATAAGCGAAAAATATCCGGTGTGTTTTGATCCGACATTTTTTGCCTCCTTCAAGCAAATAAGTATAGTAACCCCATTTTTCTTTTTCATTATATTATTTAGGGTATGACAAACCTCTTACAAACTAACAAAAAAAGCCGTCGCATCGACGGCTTCTTTGTTGCTTTGTTATTAAATTCTTCTTTGCCAAAGTAATCCGCAGGTTTCTTCTGCCCAACTATACTGGGTCATATACTCACCCCGGAATTCGGGTTTTCCGGTTTTTAAGTATGCGTAATAGTCGCAGTCTAATTTTTCCGGATTAAGGGAGTAAAAATAATTATTCCTCTCAAAGATCTCCTCGACACCCACCGCTTCCAGGGACTGGCGCAAATCACGGAACAATTGGTGGATATAATTTTGGTTCTTTTGATCCTCATCATTTTCCCAGAGTGCAACCCCAATTTCCGCAACCGTAACCCCCGCACCGTTTCGATCCACCAAAAATGCAAACAGTTCTTTGGTTTTTGAACGCTTAAAGGTAAGCTTTTCGCCTTTTGCATAGACCTCGAAGGTACCAAAACATTTTACGGTAAGCGGCTTTTGGCCTTGACGGATACCTTTTATGTTATCAATCTCCACCTGCACATCTTTGGCAGACACAGGTTTCAGCAAATATCCGGAAGCATGAAGCTTAAAAGCCGGAATTGCGTATTCCTCATAGCCGGTGCAAAATACGATTTTGCAATCCGGACAAAAAACAATAATTTTTTCCGCAAGCGCAAGTCCGCCCATACCACGCATATTAATATCCAGAAAGGCAACATCAACCGGATTTTCCTTTACAAAGTCAAGAGCCTCATCACAGCCGGAAAACTGCGAAACCTCAGAGATGTCAGGCGATGCCTTGATCGCTGTGGCCAAGGCACCAAGCATTAAGATTTCATCATCAACTGCTATGGCGATCATTGTTCAACCTCCTTGGGAATTTTGATCAACACGGTAGTGCCAACACCCTCTGTGCTTTCAATTTCCAGAATCCCATTTACCATTGCTTTTAATCTTCCACGAATATTGCGGATACCTACGTGCTTTCTTTCATCAAGCAGGACATCCGTATCAAAGCCTACACCATCATCCTCCACCATAACGCAGTAATGGGTATCTGTTTCATAGGAGACTACACGGATTGTACCGCCTTTTTGCAATTTCATCAATCCGTGCTTGATCGCATTTTCCACGATCGGCTGAATGGTAAGGGCAGGAATGTGAAAGTCGACTGAATTCATCTCAAATGAGAACGTCATATCCGGGAAACGCACATTTTCAATACTGATGTAATGGCGTACATGCTCCATTTCCTGTGACATTAAAATCGGCTTAGGATTATCCAGTTCTCCGAAATTGCCTCTCAGATATTTCGCAAAGTTATGAACCAGCTCTCCTGCCTTCGGAGGATCGATGCTGCAAAGCTGCTCAATGCTCCCCAAGGTGTTATAAATAAAGTGCGGACGAATTTGGCTCATCATGGTGGAAACTCTGCTTTCGGTAAGCTGGGCGTTTAACACGATCTTCTCGGTTTCCAACTCCTTGGCTTTAGCAAGCGTGTTGATGCTGTTTGGTATGACCTTAAGCACGGCCACCATCGCAGCAACAAAGAAACCAACAAAAACATATTTGGAGGAAACTCCGCCCATCCATAATCCCAGGTCTGTCATAATAACATCGACTCCAAAGGAGATCAGCGGCAAAATCGAACCGATATAAAGCCAGCGTTCTTTTCCTCTTGTAACGAAAAACTCCCGTATCAGGCAACCAAGCAAAATGATATTTGCAAGTATTTGCACACTGGCCCAATAGAGCCATGTATCATAAAAGAGTATGTCCGTTAAGATGGGCAAAGCAAGAAGCACTGCGTTGACGCCTCCAAGCAGCGTAACGGTAATGATGCCAAATACTTTTGTGTCTTTCAAAAGGTGCACAAGCGCAACAGAAAGAAAGAACATATAGAACATCATCGAACAGCCCAAAATCGTTGTATTGGATACAACGGATTCGCTCCAGAACGAAACACCGTCTGCACTATAAGACAAGTAAGCGCCGGCGAACAAAATCACAATGCCGAATAACCAAATAATCTTGCTGTTTTTAATATGTATCAGTGTTGAGAATAGCGCAGTTCCCAAAACAACAAGAGAAATGATAGCAAACAGCAAACCGATATCTCTTTGGGTTTTTCCACTTTCAAGAGCGCCTTTTTCAAACGCAATATCCGTCCATAAAGCTGTGCTGGAAAGCAGCTCATCGATGGCGGTTTCGTTGCCAAAACGATGGGGATTGTGAATCAGGATCTCGATGGGTTCTTCGCTTCCGCTTGTGAGCGCATAAGCAGTCCAATCCTCGTGGCAAGCAGAATCTCCGTATATGGGATTTTCTACGTCTATTATAAACGGCTCATTTTCACCCTCGTAAAATGTCAGGTTAATGTGATTTGTATAAAGAGCGATCGGAATACTGTCACTGTAAATGCCAACATACTCGCCATCCGGCGCCAACATGTGGAAATTGCCTCGCAGGGTCACGTCTCCTTCGGTAGAAGAAATGTGCTCCCCCTCTACGATCTTCTGCCACTCACCGTCGGCAATACGGTACTCTCCGTCAAAATAGACTTGCGCCACCAAAGCAGGCGTCGCCTGCATACTGTTTGCATTGCTGTGCCACAGCAAAATAACGGCTACAAACAATAACAACAGCACCCCGGCAATGGCCAGTGTTGTGGCCTTAAAAGGGCGCAACTTGTTTAATTCAAATTCGCTCACTATAATCACCCCAAAAAGCTTTACTTATCATATATCATAGCACAAAACAGACGATTTACAAATCATTTATTTGACGACCGTTTTCTTTTCTGCTACAATACCCCCACAGCAATTTGAGGAGGTAACACCATGGAAAAATTCATTCCCTACGAGAAGCTCTCTAAAAAAGAGAAGCGCAAGATGGACTTAGCTAAGCGGCAGACCTGGGGCGAACTAAACCCCGTTACCAGGAAACCCGAGAACAGCAAAGCCTACAACCGAAACAAATCCCGGAATTGGAAGCGTGATTACCACGAAACCAATTCCGGGACTTTTATTATTCAAATTTCTCTGTCTATCCTACAAATTTGATGATAGCGTATATTTCCATGACAAGAACGTGTCAAAGAAACCTGTGGTTGCGAAGATGCATGAAATATGGTATAATTCACCTATATGGCATAGGAGGCAAGACTATGGAATACAGAATTTTAGGCAAGACCGGTCTGGAGATTTCCCGCTTGGGTCTGGGCGGCATCCCGATCCAGAAAATCGATGCCCAGGGCACAAAGGCTCTGTTACGGAAGCTGATGAGCGAGGGTGTCAACTTTATTGACACCGCCCGGGGATATACGGTCAGTGAAGAATATCTGGGCTTCGGTTTGGATGGCGTGCGGGAGCATTTTGTCCTGGCCACCAAGAGCATGGCTCGCACCAAAGATGCCATGGCAAAAGATATTGCCACCAGCTTGGAAAAACTCCGCACGGATTACATTGACCTTTATCAGCTTCACAACCCCAATGCACAGGATCTGGAGCGGGTAATGGCTCCGGATGGCGCACTGGAGGCTCTGTCGGAAGCGAAAGCCCAAGGAAAGATCGGGCATATCGGCATTACTCTTCACTCCGTGGAGCTATTTTCCAAGGCCGTGGAGCTGCCTTGGGTGGAAACCATCATGTTTCCCTACAACATTGTAGAAACGCAAGGCGAAGCATTGATCGCCCGGTGCGCTGAAAAGAACATCGGTTTTATTTGCATGAAGCCCCTGGCCGGCGGTGCCATCGACGATGCGGTAACGGCACTGCGGTTTGTGGTAAGCAATCCCGGCGTAACCGTGGTCATCCCCGGCATGGCTGACGAAGCAGAAATCCAGCAGAATGTATCTGCAACCGCCGATACCACACCGCTGACAGGTGCCGAGCAGGCAAAAATCGCAACGATCCGGGGACAGTTAGGCACAAATTTCTGCCGCCGTTGCAATTACTGCGCCCCTTGCACGGTGGGGATCAACATCCCGTCGGTGTTTCTGTTTGAGGGCTATTTCAGCCGGTATAATCTGAAACAATGGGCGGTGGATCGGTATTCCCAATTGCCGAAAACCGCATCCGACTGCGTCGGCTGTGGCGCTTGCGAGGAACGCTGTCCCTATCAGCTCCCCATCAGAAAGATGATGGAGAATGTGGCACGAGTGATGGGAAAATGATGCCGGGCAATATCCGGTGCGGCGCAGCGTAACCGTATGCCTCTTCTAACAACAAAACCGGCTCCAAACGGAGCCGGTTTGCTTTATTGTATCAAGAATATCCTCATTCGATTTTCGTTCCGCCCCATTCTACGACTGTAAAGCCGGTGCGCTGGGGTGCGGTCAGTTCCTGCTCCTGCAGTTCCAGATGGGTATCCGATGCCCGCCACGCCATAAAGACACGGATCAGCGTATCGGGAGCAGGATCGACTTCCAGCTGTGCCGCATTGGTGTAAGCATCCGTCTGGAAAGAAATGATGTTGTAGGGATTTTGTTCCATCAGTGGCAGCCAGTACACGATAAACTCGTTGGCCTCACGGCGGGTAAGCCCCAGCTTAGCAAGGGCATCCTCCAAAAATGCCGCCGTATCCTCGCCCTTGACGCAGAAGCCCTTGGATAGATCATACTGTGCGTTACTTTCGCCCTCCCAATAGAGGTAGCTGTAGGTCTGACCCTTGGCATCTGTCAGAGTGCCGTCCGGCTGTGCCGTGACCGTCCAGCCATTTCCGTAGGCGGGATAGGTGCAGGTCAGCTTTCCATCCAGCGTCAAGCGGACGGATACTTCCGTTTCCTCCTCCGGGTAGAGGTAGATCACCGGTTTGTCAAAGGTAAGACCTCCTCCCGGCCTTGATGCTCTTTGGGTGATGCCGCTCATGTCCCCTTCAATACGACTATTTTCATCCTTGAACAGGTTCTTAAAGGACACGTTGACATCATCGTCCACGCACCATTCACCGGAGAGTGTGCCATTGATTTTAAATTCTGCCAGATGTGGGCCGATTTCCTCGGCGAAGAAGCAGTTGGAGTAAATCTGGGTGATGGTCATGTCACGATTATACGCCTCAATTGGCTTTGCGGTTTCCTGATCCAGCCACTTGCCTGTGTATTCGACGTGGCGCAGATCCTTGGTGATCTCCCAGTTGATGGCATCAATGCTGGCAGGATAGCTTTCCCGAACGGCACCCCGATAGGTCACCTGCACCACACTGCCAACCTCTGCTCCGACATCCGGAAGCTCGGTAATACCAAAAGAGATTCGGTCACTGCTTTTGCGTTCCCACTCATATTCCACCGGCTCCACAAGGGCGGTGCCGCCGTTCAGCTCAATGACTGTGGCAATGAACCGATGCTCTACGTTCGGCTCCTCCCGCTCCCACAGCTCGCCGATGGACTTCGACATATCAGAGAAGAAATAGAAACGGGTCTTTTCGTAGATGCCATCCTCCGTCTTGCAATTCCAATCCACTATCCTGTATGTCAGAGCTCGATATTCTTTTGATCCTCCGTCATTCATTGTATTGATCCGGAACGGGATAACCAAAACGCTCAATATCACAATCGCAACAATGACAACAATGCTTATTTTTTTCATATTCGTTCCTCCTATCACAGAAAAGCCGTCCACGCTCTCCGACCCATTTCCGACAACTCCATCACACACCCGATCAGCTCCGGCAAAAAGTTCGATATGTGCGCAAATCCGATATCCTCCGGGCGATGACAAACCACGTTGTGCCGGGGTTGTTGGTTTCCAGCAGGCGGTCGGCGCATTTGATAACTTCAAAACCTGTCTTGCGGAGCAAATCGCAAATGATAGCCGGGTCGTGGATGGTTTCGTGGATGTTTTCCTCGAATTGCAGACCTCCCCTTTCGTAGACACGGATTTTCAGGTTCACCTGCTTTTCACCGGGGCGGGTCATCTGGAACCACACTCGAATGGTATCCGAAAAGTCCATCTCAAAAGGCTCGCTGGTGGATACCTCGTTTTCGTTGAGGATGTCGAAAATGAAATAACCACCGGGGCTGGTGTAAGCGAAGACATTGCGGAAAATCTGCTCGACGTCCCCAAGGCTTGCGATGTGGTTGATGGCATCGCCGGTGCAGGTCACAAGGTCGAACTGCTCGTCCGGGCGATAGGTGATCATATCCGCCACATCATAGTGGATCTCCGGGCTACGACTCCGGGCAATGTCGATCATCCCGGCGGAAAAGTCCATGCCCGATGCCTGAATACCGCTTTTTTGTAGAATTTCGCACAAAATCCCCGTGCCGCAGGCCAAATCCATGCTGTTTCTGGGCTGGATGCCCTGTAATTTCAGCCACTCAAGCAACTGCTCGCCGAAGATTTCAGGATAGTAATTCCACCCAAACTCGTTGTAAACTTTGCAAAATACTTCGCTGTACATAAGCTCCTCTTATATTTGTTTTATTTCTGCAAATCAGGATTCCGTTACCTAAACCTTTACATTCTGATTTCCGTATGGAAATACTGCTCCTGAAAGGCCACTTGTGCCATGATATCCTCTTTTGTAAAGGATGTGTTTTCAGGGGCGACCACCCATTTATCTTCCACATCGTCAAGGCGGTGAATGATGGCGATGACCTTGCCCACAAATTCGTCCACAGGCTCATGAACGCCGAGGATATACGCATCCTGCTCCTCACCGTCCGGGGCCACTCGGCCCGGGATGTAGCCGTAATTGGCGGAGTAATATATATCCTTGTGCTTGGGATGAAAGCTTCCCAAGGGTCGGTCAACGATGACTTTTACAATGCTACCAATCATACTTCATAATCCGTTTCGTAAGTTCCGGCCTTCATGGTAAAGCCGCAGTCGCAGATCTCGTCCGCTACCAGCGTGCCGGTCTGCCCCACAGCTCCGCCCATTTTTACGAACACTTCCACATACTCGCCGCAATTGGGGCACTTGACTTCCACCAACCGGGGCGTGCCCTTCCCCTCTTGGCATCCGCTCATCAGGCTCATATTGTTTATTCCTCCCCTTTCGTGATCTTCGGGTTCCACAGGCCGAAGATGTCAGTTATATCACTTTTTGACTATTATACCACGCCAAATCGTCCCTTGCAACGCAGAAACCGCAAACAGCCACGCCTATAAATGAAAAGGGGACTATTTATCGTTCCACCTCAACATAGTAATGGCATTATTCAAAATTTTATGTTATAATACCAATAGTCATTATCATCAGAAAGAGGAATACAAATGGAACTAGTCATTAAGCATTTCAACGAGCTGGCGACGGTAGAATTGATGGAGATTTACAAACTGCGGAATGCGGTTTTTGTGGTGGAGCAGAATTGCATTTATCAGGATATTGATGGATTAGACCCCTATGCCTACCATGTGTATCTGAAGGATGAGGAGGGCATTCAAGCCTATCTGCGTGTGCTGCCCCAGGGAACTCGGTACGCCGATGCCGCTTCACTGGGCAGAGTGATCTCCGTCAAGCGCCGCTGTGGACTTGCTACCCGCATTTTGAAGGAGGGCATCGCCCTTGCAAAAGAAAAGTTTGGTGCCAAAAGCCTGACCATCAGCTCTCAGGCCTATGCCTGCCCTGTGTATGAAAAGGTGGGCTTTGTTCGCACGGATGATGAATACTTAGAAGACGGCATTCCCCATGTCCGCATGACACGGGAAATAGAATAAACATTGTCAAAACGACGGAGAAAGACCATGAACCTTGATATTCAAAACTTCTACTGGACACGGGAACCGGCGGCATTTACCCTGTCAGACGGCAAGGTGGAGATCATCACCAAGCCTCACACCGACCTGTGGCAGAGAACTTATTACCATTTCCGCAACGATAACGCCCCGGTATTTCAGATGGAAACGGAGGAGAAATTCTTCTCCTTCACCGTCAAAACCGCTTTTGAAAGCAAGCACCGCTTCGACCAGTGCGGCGTGGTGATGTACTTGGACAGCGACAACTGGCTGAAGGGTTCCATCGAGTACGAAAACCAGCAATTCCAGCACTTGGGCAGTGTGGTCACCAACAACGGCTACTCCGACTGGGCCACCACCGCCATCGATGCTGACATTAAGTCCATGTGGTATCGGCTCAGCCGCCGGGAGGACGATTACTGCATCGAATGTTCCGCAGACGGCGTACACTTTAGCCAAATGCGTGTGTGCCATATGTGGCATGGCGGCGGTAAGATCCGCTTTGGCATCTACGCCTGCTCCCCGGAGGAGTCCTCCTTCAAGGCCACCTTTACAGACATGACCTTGAGCGAATGCAAATGGCTGGCCCACGATGGACAACAGCCGGATGAAGAATAACTGCTGACAGCTATTTTCCGAAAAATAAGGGTATGGATGGGTGAGCCATGAGAAAAAAAATATTATGTATTGCCAGTGCGGGTATTCTTGCGGTGGCCGTGATGATTGGGGCGATCGTGTACTTTGCGGTCATCCTCCCCAAACAGCGAGAGCAGGAAGAACTGACCCGAATGGTGCAGGAATACCGTGAGGCCAAACTGGCCCAATACCGGCAGGAAAATGCCGCCTATGAGGATTACGCCGTGGATGTGGCCTTTCTGGGTGACAGTCTGACGGACGGCTACGACCTGACGAAATACTATCCCCAATACGTCACCGCCAATCGTGGCATCGGCGGCGATACGACCTTTTCCTTGGAAGATCGTTTGCAGGTATCTGTTTACGACCTGAAACCGAAGGTGGCGGTCATGCTCATCGGCGCCAACAATATGGACACCATGTTCGACAATTATGAAGCCATTTTGATAGGTTTGCAGAAGAACCTGCCGGATACCAAAATTGTTCTGTTGTCCTTGACCGCCATGGGTGGTGAGCACTGGGGACGCAAAAATCAGTTAGCGGCCTACAACAACGTAACGATCAAGCTGTTGGCTGAAAAATACGGTTTTACCTTTGTTGACCTGTATTCGCCCCTTTATGATATTTCCATCGGCGAGGTGCACGAAGGATACACCTCAGACGGCGGTCACCTGACCCACGAAGGCTATACCGTGGTTACCGACGAGATCACCCCCGTGCTACACAAACTGCTGGGAAAATGAAAGATTGCCCTTCGGCAATCCACAAAACGCCCCCCGCCGGTTGGCAGGGGGCGTATCTTTGCAATTTAGTCGTGCCGGGAACCAAAGTTTACTGAGGTATCACCCTGCTGGTTAGAGCCAAATTCGTAATCCTTACCGGGTAGAATCGCATTCATAATGATGCCCACCAGTGCTGCAACAGCCAGGCCGGACAGCATGATGTTCACATTGCCCACCATGAATGTAATACCGCCCACACCATCGGTGCCGTACTTCAGGCCGATGGCCAAAACCAGGATCAAGGCAGCAATCAGAACATTGCGGCTCTTGGTGAAGTCCACCTGATTCTCCACCACGTTCCGCACGCCCACGGAGGAGATCATGCCGTAAAGCACCAGGCTGACACCTCCCATGGTAGCGGCGGGCATGGCAACGATCAGAGCGGCGAACTTAGGGCAGAAGGACAGAACGATAGCGAACAGCGCAGCCAAGCGAACCACCTTGGGGTCATAGACCTTGGACAGCGCCAGAACGCCGGTATTTTCGCCATAGGTGGTATTTGCGGGGCCGCCCAGCAGGGCGGACAAGCTGGTTGCCAGACCGTCACCGACCAGTGTACGGTGCAGACCGGGATCTTCCACAAAATTCTTGCCAACGGTAGAGGAAATGGCGCACACATCTCCAACGTGCTCAACAATGGTAGCCAGAGAAATGGGAGCGATGGTAATGATGGCCGTCACCAACATACTCACATCCAAATCTGCGCCAAAGATGGACAGAGCCGTATTTTTCCAGATCACAGGCAGGCCAAACCAATCAGCCGCTGCAACAGTTGCCGCAACATTTTCCCGGGCAGCAGGATCTACGATCACGGCAAACGCATAGGATACCACAACACCCAAGAGGATGGGAACGATTTGAATCATGCCCTTTCCCCAAATGTTGCAGATAACCACCACCGCAATGGCAACCAGCGCCACCAGCCAGTTGGCACTGCAGCTCTGAATGGCCGTACCGGACAAAGTCAAACCGATGGCAATGATGACAGGACCGGTGACAATGGGCGGGAAGAAGCGCATGACTTTACGGGTGCCGAAGATCTTAAAGAACAATGCCAGCACCAGATAAATCAGCCCCGCCACAGCGACACCAAAACAGGAGTAGGTCAAAGGAATTTCCTGACCGGCTGCGGTTACCAGCCCGTATGCGCCCAAAAACGCAAAGGAAGAACCCAGAAATGCGGGGACCTTGCGGCCGGTGATCAGGTGGAACAACAGCGTACCCAGACCCGCACACAGCAGTGTGGTAGAAACGTTCAGGCCGGTAATGGCAGGAACCAAGACTGTGGCGCCGAACATAGCGAACAAGTGCTGAAGACCGAGAACCAGAACCTTGGGTTTCCCCAATACTCTGGCATCATACACAGCATCCATCTTTTCGGGAGTAGACATAGACAGTTACCTCTCTTTATTGTTTTCAAGAACCAGTATACTTTTTTTCGGTGTATAATGCAAGAATGATCTTTACAAAAATCGCCCATGGAACAAACTGTTTGGCCAATTGGAAGCAACCAAAGTAAACAACATTCCAACAGCCGAGATTCAACACCTATTGACAGTCAAAGCCCAAAGGATTATACTCAAGCCGACAGCCTTTTGCGCTGATCGACAGAAAGAAAGACAGATGAAACATGTACGGACTTGGCACAATCATTAACGTTACCGCCATTGTGATTGGCGGGCTTCTTGGCCTGCTTTTTGGGCGCTTTATTGGAGATCGGCACCGGGATTCGCTGTGCAAGGCCTGCGGGCTTTCGGTGATTTTCATCGGAGCCGCAGGTGCGCTGAAGGGAATGTTTTCGGTGGTGGGCGACAAGATCGTCTACGGCGGAGATTTTCTGATCATCGGCTGTCTTGCTCTCGGTGCGTTGATCGGTGAGCTGATCGATATTGAGGGCGGATTTGAAAAATTCGGCGCTTGGCTCAAGCAGAAAACCCGCAGCACAGAGGACGGCAATTTTATCGAGGGCTTTGTCAGCGCCTCGTTTACGGTGTGCATCGGTGCTATGGCCATCGTCGGCTCTATCAACGATGGGTTATACGGTGATTGCACGATTTTGGTGACAAAGTCCATTCTGGACCTGATCATTGTGATGGTCATGGCCGCTTCGCTGGGCAAAGGAACCATCTTTTCGGCAATTCCTGTGGCACTGCTGCAAGGCGGCGTGACGGCTCTTTCCGTACTCATCAAGCCGATCATGACAGACACCGCACTGCTTTATCTGTCGGTGGTGGGTAATATCCTGATTTTCTGCGTGGGCATCAATCTGGTGTTCGGCAAGAAAATCAAGGTAGCCAACCTGCTTCCGGCGATCATTCTTGCCGTAGCCTGCGCATTCTTACCAATGAAGTTCATATAGGTAACTCCCCGCTTTTACATAGCAAAAGCGGGGAGTTTTTTATTCGTTGCGAACGGATAATTTTTCAATTACTTCTCTTTGAGTGCCTGATTGATCTGCTTTTCGTTGTTTTTCATGGCCAAAAAGCAAATGCCGTAAATTACAACATAGATCACAACAAAGGGGATCAGCACCGGTATCACCCCTGCCACGCTGGACACATATCCGCAAATCAGCGCTGCCCCCACCGTGATCGCCACACAGCCAAGGAAGTGAATTCCGATTGCTGCAACCAACGGCAGATCATTCTTGTGATCGAACAGCACGCCGGACAGAATACCGTACAGAGCCGATGCCGTCATCCAAATCAAAAACTCCCGAACCACCGGATTGAACCCGCCAAAGATCCCCATGCACAGCAGGGTAACCGGAAAACCAAAGCCCATGCCAATGAGGGCGCTCATTACAAGATTCTTTTTCATAACCATTTCCTCCTTAAATTCGATCCTTGAATTCCTTGAAATACTTCCGGGAGATCGTCAGCGTTTCCTTCCGATTTTTCAGCTTGATGCGGTAATTTCCGCTGAACTCCGCCTGAATGGATTTGACGCAGTTGATGTTGACGATCACACTCTTGTTGATCTGGGCAAAGGCTTGAGCGCTGAGCAACTCCTTCACCTCGTACAGCTTTTGCTTGGCTTCGTAAGTATCCGCTTTGGTATAGGCGTACACCTTGGTGCCGTTGACCTCCACAAATACGATCTCATCGGCATCCACAATGTACTGTTTCTCTTCCTTGTAGAGGATGATTTTACCAGTATTTCGCTTTTTCAGCATCTGCAAAAGCGAAACAACTTCCTCACTTGTCACATCGCCACGGATGATCACTTCCGTTTCCGACAAGTCCGCAGATTCCAGTTTGATTTTCAAATCCTCAACTCCTTCCGTTGATGTCCTTAAGAACTGGCATTATTATATATCAAGTTTCTTCATTTGTCACAACTTTCTCGGTCAGTGGTAAAAATACGCCTGCCAGAGGCCAAAATGCGCAGGTGACCAGCATAAAAGGCAGGATTGGATGCGCTCCAATCCTGCCCTTTATAAACGCTACCCAGTTCTCCGGCACTTTGCAATACCTAGTGATGGTGGTGATGATGGTGGCCGGTATGTGCCGCAAATTCCACACGGCAGGCTTCTTCGTGGCAATGCTCCCCTTCCGCCTCCAGCTCAAGGGTCGCATGACTGATGCCGTGCTCACGCAGTTCTTCACGAACCTTCTCTTTGATTTCGTGGGGGCTGGCGTTTGTCACAATATGCATGGTTGCGTAGTTGTTCTGACCGTCCATGCTCCAAAGATGAACATGATGAACATTTAAAACGCCGTCGATCTCCATGATATGAGCTTTGATTTCATCAATAAGGATGCCTTTCGGCGTTTTTTCCAGAAATAAATCCATAATTTCTTTCAAGTTTTTCATTGCGTTGAAAAAGATAAAAACCGCCACGCCGATGGACATAATGGGGTCGATGCGTGCAAAGTCCGTAAACCGCATCACAACGGCACCGATCAGAACGACCACCCAGCCCAGTACATCCTCCAGCATATGCAGATTGACTGCTTTCTGGTTCAGAGAGTCCCCCTCACGGGTCAAAAACGCCGCACCGAAATTCACGCAAACGCCCACAACCGCAAATAGGATCATCCCATCATAGTTGATTTCCGTGGGAGCAATTATTCTGCCGATGGCATTATATATGACCACCGCCGAGCCCACCAGCAGGATCAGGGTGGTGAGCAGACTCCCTAAAACAGAATATCTGGCGTATCCGTATGTGTATTCCGCATCAGGCTGTTGCTTGCTCTTCTTCTCGAGAAAATAGGAAATGCCAATACTTGCGGCATCTCCAATGTCGTGGACAGCATCCGAAATGATCGCAACACTGCCTGTAAAAATGCCGCCCACAAATTCAAAAATCGAAAATGCGAAGTTTAAAACAAATGCAATCAGTATATTCTTTTCCGTTTTCATAACGCCCTCCTGTTGACGCACCGCTAATTTTACAGTATATTATATTCGTTACGGAACATACCGTTCATTAACATTGTATCAAACGGCACAGACGAATCAACGTACAGGATTCCTGCGGTATTCAGTACGGAACAAATTTACAAAAATGTATGGTGATTATATGGACAGACGGCAACGAAAAACACGGGAAGCGATATTTTCTGCATTCATTGATCTGCTTGCAAAAAAGGAATTCGGGCAAATCACCGTGGGCGAAATCATTGAACAGGCGGATGTGGGCAGGGCGACCTTTTACGCTCATTTTGAAACGAAAGACTACCTTCTGAAGGAGCTTTGCGAAGAATTGTTCTGCCACATTTTCGATTCCATGGGCGGTGAGAACCACACCCACAGACATATTTTCGACTGCGAAGCCCCGGATTCTGTGTTTCTTCACCTGTTTCAGCATCTTCAGCGCAATGATAACAATATTCTTGTCCTGTTGTCGTGCCGAAACAACGACCTGTTTTTGCAGTATTTCAAGAGCAATCTCCACCATCTTGTCGAAAGTCAGCTTCCCTTATTTGCATCACGAAAAAGTGATCGATTGCCGGACAGCTTTTGGATCAACCATATCGCCTCGACTTTTGTCGAAACCGTCCGCTGGTGGATCGACAACGGCATGACCCAATCCCCCGAAACCATCACAGACTTTTTCTTCCTAGCTGTATAAACAAAACGGGCCTGCTGCAACATAAACGTCTTGCAGCAACTCCGGTATACAACAGGTTTTTCAGGGTGCATTTTAGTACATTGCCCCCTGCGGTAAATTGTTGTTTACGCTTCTGGTGCGGGAACACCCCAAGCCTCCCTCTGATGAGGGAGGTGGCACGCCGAATGGCGTGACGGAGGGAGAGAAAATGCAAAAATCACCTCACTGCCGAAGAAAACTGCACATTTTATCTCTCCCTCAGTCAAAAATCAGAGATTTTTGACAGCTCCCTCGTCAAAGGGAGCCTTTGCGCCCGGAGGGCGCTGTCGCCCCATCGGGGCGACACATTTCCTCAACTAAACACCAATTTATCTCACTGAAACAATTCCTCCACTGTTCCAAAGGTATAGCCCATGTCCTCCCATTTGGTTAGCAGGTCGTCCATGATCTGGGCATTGGAGGAGGATGTAGAGTGCAGGAGCACCACGGCGCCGTTATGGATGCGTGGAATTAGTTTACTGTATGCCTGCTCCGCTGTGGGCTGGCTGTCGTTGTTCCAATCCACATAAGCAAGGCTCCAGAACACCGTTTTATACCCCAGCTCCTGCGCCATTTTCAAATTTTCCTCGCTGTAATTTCCTTGGGGCGGGCGGTAATATTTTGACATTTCCTGCCCAGTGATGTCCTTGTACAAGGCTTCCAAATCCGAAAGCTCCTTGGAAAACGCCGCCTTGTCGGAAATCTTACTCATATCCGGGTGGTGCATAGTGTGGTTGCCCACCGTGTGCCCCTCCTCCACCATCCGGCGCACCAGATCGGCGTTCTGCTCCATGTAATTGCCAACAAGAAAAAATGCCGCCTTGACGTTATGCTTTTTCAAGGCATCCAGAATTTTTTCTGTACAGCCGTTTTCATAGCCTGCGTCAAATGTCAGGTAGATGACCTTTTTCGACGCATCCCCCAGAAACACAGCGTCGTATTGCTTCAGCTGGGCACTACCTGCGTTGCCCACCGGCGGTGCGCCCTCGGTGCGGAAACTCAGCCCCCAGCTTCCCGTTTCGATTACCTGTCGGCTGAAAATGCTGACCGCCAGCGCAATGGCCGCCAAGACTGCGATCCAAAGGATCATCAAATCACGCTTTCTCACATCCATCCCCCCTGTGGACAGACTATGACCACAGGGGGGATAATTATTCACCATGGTGATATCATTTTTTAGCGGTGTTGCGGCAAAACGCCTTACCTCCCTCTCTGAGGGAGGTGGCACGCCGAACGGCGTGACGGAGGGAGTGTCGTCATGGCGATGCGTCTAACGTAGGGCACTCCCCCAGTCAAAATCAGCTCCTTAGAGCCGATTTTGACAGCCCCCTCAGAGAGGGGGCCAAGGCACCCCTGCGTGGCAATTTCCCCATAAACTAATTTTTCCATCCGAAAAAAATGCACAAATCGACCTTCCTCGACGTCAATTTCTTATATAAATGTATACCGCAAAAAAACCTTGTTTTTTACACAGAAATATGATAAAATTTAGTTTGAGATATTATGGGCATTTTATCGAATTTTTTGCCCTTTTTTCGTGGATTATTTAGAGAAAGGAGCCGCTAAATGTATTCATCCGCCTATGTTTGGGCCAAGATCCTCAGCCATGTGGAGGAGCGTCTTGGTTCCGTAACGGTATCGACTTGGTTCGACGATGCCGAGGTGGTGGAGCTGAACGAGGAACACCTGATTTTGTACTCCTCCTCCGACTACCGCCGGGAGATCATCATTAAGCGTTATACCACCTATATTCAGGACGCACTGAAGGAGATTTTTAACTCCAATGCCAAGCTCATGGTCTTTGGTGACGACGAGCTGAACACCTTTAAGTCCAAGGGCAAGGCAAACACCTCCATGGACTTCAACCCCCAGTTTAATTTCGACAATTTTGTGGTCGGCCCCTCCAACCGCATGGCCCACAGTGCCGCCATTGCCGTTTCCAAAACCCCGGGTCAGGTCTACAACCCCCTGTTCATCTATGGCCCTCCCGGTGTGGGCAAGACCCACCTGCTGTATGCCATCGCCAACGGCATCCGCAAGGACAACCCCAACGCCAATATCGTCTACATCAAGGGTGACCAGTTCACCAACGAACTGATCGACGCCATCCGTAGCGGTAAAAATATCGAATTCCGGAGCAAATACCGGGAAGCTGACCTGTTCCTCATTGACGATATCCAGTTTATCGCCGGCAAGGAAACCACCCAGGAGGAATTTTTCCATACCTTCAACAAGCTCTACGAGGAGCACAAGCAGATCGTTATGACCTCCGACCGGAAGCCCAACGATATGCCCACCCTGGAGGATCGTCTGCGCACCCGTTTTGAATGGGGCCTGATCATGGACATCCAACCCCCAGACTATGAAACCCGTATGGCGATCCTGAAAAATAAGGCTCACAGCTTAGGACTGAACCTGACCGACGATGTGTGCAACTATATTGCCATCAACGTCACCAACAACGTCCGTCAGATCGAAGGCACCGTGAAAAAGATCTTGGCCTACCGTGACCTGAACGATATGCCCCTGGATCTGCCCAACATTTCCCGTGCCATTGACGATATGTTCAAGGTGGAGGGCAACGCTGTGCCCACGCCAAGTCTGATCATCAGTCAGGTCTGCAAGTTCTACTCCATCGACGAAGCTGTCCTGCGGGGCAGTCAGAAGAGCAAGGGTATTGCCGAGCCCCGTCAGCTGGCCATGTACCTGATCCGCAATCTGACCAATCTGTCCTTCCCGGATATCGGCAAGGAGTTTGGCAAGGATCACTCTACCGTGCTATACAACGTCCGCAAGGTGGAAATGGAGCTGAAAAAGGGCGATACCAACCTGCAAAATAATATTCGGGATATTACCGCCAATATCAATTCCTGCCTTTGATTTTAGATACAAGATACAAATTACAAGATATATCCTCTGCGCTTTATCTCATATCTTGTATCTCGTATCTTATATCTTTTCCACAGGGGTTGTGGAATGTGGAAGGAATTCCTGTGGATAGTTTTGTAAAAAAAATCTTTCCACACAGCCTGTGAAGAACTGTGGAAAAGTTCACATAGGGGCTGTGGAGAAAAAAGCGTTGAGGCTCTAAGGAAAATTCAGGTTATCCACATAAGTTTTCTCTACCACTTCTTATACTACCTAAGTTATTTACTGATATAAATATATTATATATAAGCGAAAGGAAGAATGACCATGCGTTTTACCTGTGAAAAAAGTATGCTGGTTCAGGGCCTGAACATTGCAGGCCGAGCTGTTGCTTCCAAGAGCAGCCTTTCCGTCATTGAGGGTATTCTGTGCCAGGCTGAGGACAGCTTGTGTCTGACCGGCTACAATATGGAAACCGGCATTACCTATAAAATCGAAGCCGATATCTCCGACCCCGGTGAGTGTATCCTGCCTGCTAAGCTTTTTGGCGATATCATCCGCCGTTTGCCTGAGGGCCCCGTGACTGTGGTGGTGGACGAGAGCTTCAAGGTGTCCATTCGGGCTGGCTACGCTTCCTTTACCATCTCCGCTGAAAGCGCTGCGGATTACCCTGAGCTGCCGGATGTTGCGTCCGGACGGCGGGTTTCCATCCCTCAGCAGAATTTGAAGGAGCTGATCTCCGGCACCATTTTCGCCGTGTCCGAAAACCAGAGCCGCCCCATTCACACCGGTGTGAAATTTGAGGTGGAGTCCGACTCCGTTTCTGCCATCGCCGTGGACGGCTTCCGTCTGGCTCGCCGGACGTACCATACCGAGGGTGAAACCGGTCAGAAAATGGCCTTTGTGGTGCCCGCCGCCGGTCTGAAGGAAGTGGAGAAGATCCTGACCGACTCCGATGAAGCGGCCACCTTTACCATGGGCGGCAAGCATATCCTCTTTACCATCGGCAATGCTACCCTGGTCTGCCGTCTGCTGGAGGGTGAGTTCCTGGATTGGCGCCGTGTGGTGCCCACCAATTGCCCGGTGAAGCTCTGCGCCCATGTTTCTGACCTGTCTGCATCCATTGAGCGTGTGGGTCTGATCGTTTCCGAAAAGTACAAGAGCCCGGTGCGGTGCGTGTTCTCCGATCAGGTGCTGCTGCTGAAGACCAATACCACCATCGGTGCGGCGGAAGACCGCTGCGCTATCGCCGGCGACGGCAAGGAGCTGGAGATCGGCTTCAATGTGCGCTATCTGGCGGATGCCCTGCGGGTCATCCCCTCTGACGAGGTGGTGCTGGAGCTGACCAACGGTCTGAGCCCCATCGTCCTGACCCCGGCGGAGAAGAAGTACGACTATTCCTATATGGTCCTGCCGGTGAGAATTAAGAATAGCTGATTTTTGTAGGGGAGGGTCTTGACCCTCCCGGTCATCCAAAGGATGACATCGCCGCAAGGCGATAAATAAATGAGCGGCTGTGCCGTGGCAATGCATAGCATTGCTGGAGGGTCAAGACCCTCCCCTACAATCTAATTTTTGAGGTTTATTCATGAAAGTAGTAGTTCGAAAAAAGGACAATTCCATCCCTGTGGTGATCTCTACGGAGTTCATCAAGCTGCAGGATGCCATGAAATTTGCCAACGCCGTGCCCTCCGGCGGCATTGCAAAGACCGAAATTCAGGAGGGTAACGTCACCGTCAACGGGGAAGTTTGCACCATGCGTGGCAAAAAGCTCCACCCCGGTGACAAGTTTGGCTTTGACGGCCTGACCTATCTCATTTGCATCCATGAACCTCAGTAAGCTGGAACTCCGGGATTTCCGAAATTATGTAAACCTAGATTTGGAATTTGCCCCCGGGGTCAACCTGATCGTGGGCGATAACGCCCAGGGCAAGACCAATTTGCTGGAGGCCATTGCCTATTTGGGTTCCGGAAAAAGCTTTCGGGCGCAAAGAACGGCGGAAATGGTTCGTTTTGGGGCAGATTTTGCGGATGTTCAGGGGCAGGTCACGGCGCAGGAGCGGGAGCAGTCCCTTCGATGGGTGCTGTTTTCCAATTCTCGCCCTCGGATGCTGTACCGCAACGGTGTGAAAAAGAAAAAGGCTGACGAGGTTGCCGGGGTTTTGCCCTCGGTGCTGTTCTGCCCGGAGGATCTGATGGTGCTCAAGGCCGGTGCCGCCCAGCGGCGGCGGCTGGGGGATCACGCCCTGTGCGCCCTGCGGCCGAAATACGATGCGGCCTTGACGGAGTACAACCGGATCTTGGAGCAAAAGACCCGGATCTTGAAGGATCACGTGGAGCATCCGGCTATGCTGGAGATCCTGCCGGAGTATAATATCCGTCTGTGCCAGATCGGCGCTCAGTTGATTTCCTACCGGGCACGGTTCTATGAAAGTCTGGGCAAGGCGGCAAGCGCCTATCACGGGCAGTTTTCCGGCGGTGCGGAGGAATTTTCTCTGCAATATAAGACCGTTTCCACGGTGACTGACCCATTTGCATCTCCGGAGGTGCTCCGAGGGCAGTTGGAGGAGCACTTAAACAGCCACTATAAGGCGGAGCTGGCCTCCATGCAGTGCCTGACTGGCCCTCACAAGGATGATTTTGATGTATCCCTCAACGGAATTTCTCTAAAATCCTACGGCTCACAGGGGCAGACCCGCACCGCTGCTATCAGCTTGAAGCTGGCGCAACGGGAGCTGATGGCCCGGGAATGGGGCGAGGAGCCGGTGCTCCTGCTGGACGATGTGCTGTCGGAGCTGGATGCCCGGCGGCAGGATTTCGTCCTGAACCAAATCACGGCGGGACAGGTGTTCATCACCTGCTGCGAACCGGGAAGGTTTACCAAGCTGGGGAAAACAATTGAGATCCAATCGGGAGCAGTAAAAAAATAGCCTTGCCCCCCGCATTTATGAGGGGGGTGGCCGAGCGTAAGTGAGGCCGGGGGGAGTATATGACACACAATAGTAAAAATGAGATATATGCTCGTCAACTGCGCAAGGATATGACACCATGGGAGAAAAAACTATGGTATTGCTTTTTGAAGGATTATCCTGCTAGATTTCAAAGACAAAAGTGCATTGATCAGTTTATTGTTGATTTTTACTGTTTTAAAGCAAAATTGGTGATCGAGCTGGATGGCGGTGGTCACTATGATCCGGTATCAGAAAAAAAGGACTGCGACAGAACAAAAGTGTTAGAACGTTATGGATTAAAAGTAGTCCGTTTCTGCAATACAGATATCGATAAGAATTTTTATGCTGTATGTACTGTAATTGACGACGAAGTGAAAAAGAGAATTGATTAAGAAATGCTCCCCCGCCCCAGTGTGTGCACTGGGGCACCCCCCTCATAAATGCGGGGGGCAAGGAGGAGTGCGTATATTCTAAGACAGGAGTAACATTATGTCTGACGAAACCAAAGTAACACAAGAATACGGTGCGGAACAAATTCAGGTCCTTGAGGGTCTGGAGGCTGTTCGCAAGCGCCCGGGTATGTATATCGGCTCGACCTCCAGCTCTGGTCTGCACCATCTGGTCTACGAGATCGTGGATAACTCCATCGACGAGGCGTTGGCCGGTTACTGCAAGAACATTACCGTTACCATCAATCCCGGCAATTCCATCACCGTCACCGATGACGGCCGTGGTATCCCCGTTGATGTGCAGGCCCAGACCGGCAAGCCCGCTCTGGAGGTCGTTTTCACCGTCCTGCACGCCGGCGGTAAGTTCGGCGGCGGCGGTTATAAGGTGTCCGGCGGTCTGCACGGTGTTGGTGCGTCTGTTGTGAATGCCCTGAGTGAGTGGCTGAAGGTCCGTGTCCATAAAAACGGGAACATCTACGAAATGAAGTTTGCCCGGGGCGCCATCACTCAGGAAATGACCATCGTGGGCAAGACCGACCGCACCGGTACCGAGGTCACCTTCCAGCCCGACCCGGAAATGTTCGATACGCTGGAGTATGATTACGAGATCCTCCACACCCGTATGCGGGAAAAGGCGTTCCTGACCGCTGGTCTGAGCATTTCCATCACCGATGCCCGTGGGGATGAGCCCATGGGTGAAACCATGTGCTATGAGGGTGGTATCCGGGAGTTTGCCACTTGGTGCAACCGAAACAAGACCCCCATCCACAATGACGTGATCTATATGCACGGCGTAAAGGGTGATGCGTCTGCGGAAATCGCCATTCAGTATAACGACGGCTTCAACGAATTCCTGCTCAGCTTCGCCAACGAGGTCAATACTCCCGAAGGCGGTATGCACGAAACCGGCTTCAAGACGGCGCTGACCCGTGTGCTGAACAACTACGGCATGAAAAACGGCATCATCAAGGGTGACGACAAGGTCAGTGGCGAGGATTGCCGTGAAGGTATCACCGCTATCATCTCTGTTAAGCTGACCGATGCCCAGTTCGAGGGTCAGACCAAGGCAAAATTGGGCAATGCCTACATCCGTACGCTGGTGGATCAGATCGTGAGCGACCAGTTGGCTACCTACTTTGAGGAGCATCCCTCCACCGCCAAGATCATTCTGGAAAAGGCTATGATGGCCAACCGTGCCAGAGAAGCCGCCCGGAAGGCCAGAGATAATGCTCGCCGCAAGACCGGTCTGGAGTCCGGCGGTATGCCCGACAAGCTGAAGGACTGCAACGAAAAAGATCCCGCCCTGTGCGAAATTTACATCGTCGAGGGTGACTCCGCTGCGGGCTCTGCCAACCAGGGCCGTGACTCCCGATTCCAGGCCATCCTGCCCATGTGGGGTAAGATGCTGAACGTGGAAAAGGCTCGTGTTGACAGAATTTATGGCAATGATAAGCTGTCCCCCCTGATTTCTGCTCTGGGCGGCGGTATCGGCGAGGATTTCGATATCGAAAAGCTGCGCTATCATAAGATCATCATCATGTCCGATGCGGACGTGGACGGTGCTCATATCAGAACCCTGCTGCTGACCTTCTTCTTCCGCTATATGCGCCCCCTGATCGAAAACGGCTTTGTGTACTCTGCCGTGCCTCCGCTGTATAAACTGAGCCGGGGCAAGCAGACAAGAGTTGCCTATTCCGACGAGGAGCGTGACCTTGTTTCCGCCGAAATGCGTGGCGAAAGCAACGCTAAAATCGAGATCCAGCGCTACAAGGGTCTTGGTGAGATGAACAAGGAAGAGCTGTGGGAAACGACCATGGACCCCGAGCGGCGGACACTGCGCCGGATTACGCTGGATGATGCCATGAAGGCCGATGCCATCTTCACCGTCCTCATGGGCGAGCAGGTGGAACCCCGGAAGGAATGGATCGAGCGTAACGCAAAGTATGCGATCAATATTGATATTTAAGCGGCGAAGCCGCTGACCTTCCCCCGGGGGGAAGGTGCCCCAGTGCGCACACTGGGGCGGAAGAGGAACGGCGATGAGTGAAGATAAATAGGCACTCTCGTAAAAAGGAAATCCTATGGAGCATAATCAAAATCTGAGAAAAAATGCGCAGAACCTTCGAAAAAATATGACAAAAGAAGAAGCGCATCTATGGTATCAATATTTGTGCCGAACAAAAAGCCGTTTCCGCAGACAATATGTGATTGGAAATTATATCGTAGATTTTTACTGCCATGCGGCAAAGCTGGTAGTGGAACTGGATGGATCACAGCATTGTACCCCAGAAAAAGTAGAATATGATAAAAACCGAACAGTCTATCTGGAATCTCAAGGGCTGAAAGTAGTCCGATTTTCCAACCTTGATGTTATGAGGCGGTTTCGTGATGTCTGTGAAACTATTGATAGAATTGTAGAGGAACGAACGAGTCTGAAACTGTGAGGTTTCTGCCCGCATTCCTCTTCCGACTCAGGCTTCGCCTGAGCCACCTTCCCCCCGGGGGAAGGGATTGCGCCTACGGCGCTAAAAGAATTTGGAGGTGCTTGCTATATGGCAAAGCATAATCGCAACTACAAGCCCGAGGATATCTTATTCCCGGATCAGGTGATTACCACGTCCAATCTGGTGGACGAAATGGAGAAATCCTACATCGAATACGCCATGAGCGTCATCGTAGGACGGGCCCTGCCGGATGTTCGTGACGGTTTGAAGCCCGTTCACCGCCGTATCCTCTACACCATGTACGAGGACGGCCTGACCTCCGACAAAAAATATAAAAAGTCCGCTACCACCGTCGGTGCGGTGCTGGGTAGCTACCACCCCCACGGCGACGCATCGGTTTACGATGCCATGGTTCGTCTGGCGCAGGATTTCTCCATGCGCTATATGCTGGTGGACGGTCAGGGTAACTTCGGCTCCGTGGACGGCGACCCTGCGGCGGCCTATCGTTATACCGAGGCTCGTCTGAGCAAGCTCTCCAACGAGATGCTCCGGGATATCGACAAGGAAACCGTAGACTGGGACCCCAACTTCGACGAAAGCAAGAAAGAGCCCCGGGTTCTGCCCAGCCGGTTCCCCAATCTGCTGGTCAATGGCTCCAACGGCATCGCCGTCGGTATGGCCACCAACATCCCCCCTCACAACCTGACTGAGGTCATCAACGCCTGCGTGGCGGTGATCGATGACCCCGAATGCAGTATGGTTGACCTGATGGAGCACATCTCCGGCCCGGACTTCCCCACCGGCGGCATCATTATGGGCCGCAGTGGCATCCGTGCCGCCTACGCCACCGGCCGTGGCAAGGTTGTGGTGCGTGCCCGGACGGAATTTGAAACCTTCAATGGCGACCGCACCCGCATCATCGTCACTGAGCTTCCTTATCAGGTGAACAAGAGCGAGCTGGTGCGCAAGATCGCCGAGCAGGTGCGGGACAAGCGGCTGGAGGGCATCTCCGACCTGCGGGACGAGTCCGACCGCATCGGTATGCGCATCGTCATCGAGCTGAAGCGGGATGCCAACCCGCAGGTGGTGCTGAACAACCTGTTCAAGCAGACCGCTTTGCAGACCAGCTTTGGCATCATCATGCTGGCGCTGGTGGATAACCAGAAACAGCCGAAAATTCTGTCCCTGCGGCAGATTTTGGACGAGTACCTGACATTCCAGATGGAGGTCCTGACTCGCCGCACCCAGTACGACCTGCGCAAGGCGAAAGAGCGTGCCCATTTGCTCGAGGGCTTGCTGATCGCTCAGGACAACATCGACGAGGTCATCCGCATCATCCGCTCCGCTTACGACGATGCCAAGGAGCGTCTGTGTGAGCGGTTCGGTCTGGATGATATTCAGGCTCAGGCCATTCTGGATATGCGTCTGAAGGCTCTGCAGGGTCTGGATCGGGAAAAACTGCAAAACGAATTTGATGAATTGCAGGCCAAGATCAACTATTATCTGGAGTTGTTGGCTGATCCCATTAAGCTCAAGGGTGTCCTCCGTGAGGAGCTGATCGCCATTCGGGATAAGTTCGGCGACGACCGTAAGACCGAAATTCAGGAAGTGGAAGACGAGATCGACATTGAAGATCTGATTGCTGAGGAGCAGTGCGTCTTTACCATGACCGCCAACGGCTACATCAAGCGCACCCCCGCCAGCGAATATGCGGCGCAGGGCAAGGGCGGCATGGGTAAAAAGGGCATGGCCACCCGGGACGAGGACTATGTGACCACCGTGTTCACCGCCTCCAGCCACGACCATATCTTCTTCTTCACCGATAAGGGCCGTGTGTTCCGGAAGAAGGGCTACCAGATCCCCGAAGCCAGCCGCACCGCCAAGGGTACCAATATCATCAACATCATTCAGGTGGAGCAGGAGGAGAAGGTCTCCGTCATGGTTCACACCCGTGATTTGGATAACGAGGATCTGTTCCTGACCATGATCACCCGCAACGGCACTATTAAGCGTCTGCCGGTGACGGCTCTGAAAAACCTGCGCAATACGGGCATCCGTGCCTTGACGCTGGATGAGGGCGACGAGCTGATTGAGGTCAAGGAAACCGACGGCACCCAGAAGATTTTGATTGCCACCCGTGACGGCATGGCCTGTTGCTTCGATGAAAACGATGTCCGTGCCATGGGCCGTACCGCCGTTGGCGTCCGTGGTATCCGCCTGCGTGAGGGCGACTTCGTGGTCGGTGCCGCCCGTGCCGCCGAGGGCAAGACTGTCCTGTCCATCACGGAGAATGGTTTCGGTAAACGTACTCCCGTGGAGGATTACCGCATCACCAACCGTGGCTCCATGGGCGTTAAGAACTACGAAGTCACCGAAAAGACCGGCAAGGTGGTCGGTGTCAAGGTGGTGGACGGCAGTGAGGATCTCATGCTGATCACCCAGTCCGGCACCATCATCCGTACCGATGTGAATGCCATCCGCATCGCCGGACGTGCAACCCAGGGCGTTATCGTCATGCGCTTCAAGGAAGAAAATGACCGGGTCATCGGCATGGCTCTGGCGGAAAAGGAAGAAGCATGAAAACCGTGACCCTGTATACGGACGGTGCCTGTTCCGGCAATCCCGGCCCCGGTGGCTGGGGAGCGATTTTAGAGTATAACGGCGTGGAAAAGGAGCTTTCCGGCGGGGAAAGCTCCACCACCAACAACCGCATGGAGCTGACAGCGGTGATCCGTGGCTTGTCTGCCCTGAAAGAGCCCTGCATCGTGGAGCTTTATTCCGACAGTAAGTATGTGATCGATGCGCTGGAAAAGGGCTGGGCCTGGGGCTGGCGGAAGCGGGGCTGGATCAAATCCGACAAAAAGCCTGCCCTGAACCCGGATCTGTGGGAGCAGCTTTTGATGCTGACCATGAAGCACCATCTGCATTACCATTGGGTCAAAGGCCACGCCGAAAACCCCAAAAATAACCGCTGCGACGAAATGGCCGTAAGAGAATCACAAAAATTCCGTAGGGGAGGGTCTTGACCCTCCCTTAACCTCTAATAAAGTAATACGGAAGTTAAAAATCGAAAATCTCCCCGTATACATGGTTATGACTATTCATCGCAGAATTACTACTTTGTTACTATCTGCTGCAATCAAAGAAAAAGTTTATTTGGTTCAGTGGAAAAATTAAATACATTTGGTATGATAGCTGAAACTATGATCCAAGAGATTTGTATGCACTATGAAAATATCGTGATTGACAAGTACGTCGTTATGCCTAATCATGTCCACATGATCGCAGTTATTAATGATAATTCCAAAAGAAATAGTCTTGATACGATTATTGGTCTATATAAATCAGGTGTTACTCGTAAAATTAGAAAATATAGTCCGAATATTTCTGTCTGGCAAAGATCATTTCATGATAGAGTTATTCGCTGTCAGGCTGAATATGAAAAAGTGTGGTCATATATAGACACGAACCCACAGAGATGGAGTAAGGATTGTTTCTATATAGAAGAATGCGAAGAATATACAGGATTGGGAGGGTCAAGACCCTCCCCTACGGATGGGGGAATGTAGTTTGTATCTAAACATCGGCAATGACATGGCGGTGCGGGAGAAATCCGTTATCGGCATTTTTGATCTGGACAACACCACCACCTCCAAGCGGACACGGGAATTCTTGTCCGCTGCGGAAAAGGATGGACAGGTGATCCCCTGTGACGATCTGCCTAAGGCATTCGTGGTCACGGCGGAATACGGCATGGATCGGGTGTACCTGACATCCCTCAGCTCGTCTACACTGGAAAAGAGAATGAAATAAGAAAACCGGGGTAAAAACCCCGGTTTTCTGCATTTTTACATTACAAAAGTTGTCACCAGATAGTATCCAATGACCAGCGCACCCAGAATGATCCGGTACACACCAAACACCGAGAAGGAACGCTTGCGCACATACTCCATCAGGGCTTTGATCACGACCATGCTGACGATGAAGGATACCACACAGCCGGTAATCAGCACAGCGATCTCCGTGCCACTGGGGATCAGACCCTCGAACAAGTATTTCACAAGCTTCAGGGCACTGGCTCCCAGCATGGTGGGAATGGCGAGGAAGAAAGAGAATTCTGCCGCCGCAGGACGGGAAACGCCCAGCAAGATACCGCCCAGAATGGTGGAACCGGAACGGGAGGTGCCGGGGATCAGGCTCAGGCACTGGAATGCGCCGATGAGCAGAGCCGTGCGGTAGTCGATGGCATGGACATCAGTGACCCGGGGCTCCAGCCCCTTGTTCTGCTTTTCCACGAAGATGAACGCCACGCCGTAGATGATCAGGGTCAGAGCCACCACCACATAATTGTACAGGTGGGCATCCATCCAGTCGTCAAACAGAAGTCCTAACACAGCCGAGGGGATGACGGCCACGACAACCTTGAACCACAGATCCCAAGTCTGCTTTTTCTCAATCTCGCCCTTTTTGCCGGAGAAGGGGTTCAGCTTGTGGAAGAACAGCACCAGCACGGCGAAAATGGCACCCAACTGGATGACAACTTGGAACATTTCGTAAAACTCCGGGGATACCTTCAACTTCACGAACTCGTCAAGCAGGATCAGATGGCCGGTGGAGGAAATGGGCAGCCATTCGGTGATGCCCTCCACAATGCCAAACAGAATCGCCTTTAAAATTTCAATGATCATGTATGTAACTCCTTTCAAGAGTGGGTTTTTAGTAAGGTAGATTGATGTTTGCGAAGTAAGCACCCCGGCGGCGCAGCCGCCCTTGGCCCCCGCTTTTAAGAGGGGGCTGTCAAAAATCTTTGATTTTTGACTGGGGGAGTTCGGACAAAACCTATATTCACTCCCCCCGGCTTCGCTTACGCTCAGCCACCCCCCTCATAAATGCGGGGGGCAAGGGTGCGTAGCTAATCCAGCAAACAACAATTTATCATCCCATTGATTTATACTATACCCCCAATTGGACAAATTTGCAAGCGAAACTTGGCTGTTCACAAATTCGGGTGTAACTCTTTACAAATTGTTCACCAGAAATCGCCATTTTGGGTTATAATGATGGAAAAAGGAAACTACGCCATTTTTAAGGAGGTATTGTCATGGCTGTTTCGGTTTTGATCGTAGAGGATGACCACAACATTGCGGAGCTGCTGCAAATGTATCTGGAGAAGGAAGGTTACGCTGTTACCGTCGCCTTTGACGGTGGTCAGGGTCTGACTAAATTCCGCTCCATTAAGCCGGATCTGGTACTGCTGGATGTGATGATGCCCGTCATGGACGGCTGGAGCGTGTGCAAATCCATCCGATCCGAAAGCCAAACCCCGGTGATCATGCTCACCGCCAAGGGCGAAACCGACGATAAAGTCATGGGTCTGCGCTCCGGTGCCGACGATTATATCACCAAGCCCTTTGAAATGAAGGAAGTGCTGGCTCGGATCGAGGCAGTTCTGCGCCGTACCGTCGGTGTCACCACCGAGAAGAAGGCTCGCCGACTGGCCTTTGATAAGCTGGTCATCGATATGGATGCCTTTGAACTGACCGTAGACGGCAAAAAAGTGGATACGCCCCCTAAGGAAATGGAGCTGCTGTTCTATCTGGCCTCCTCCCCCAATCGGGTCTACACCCGCAACCAGCTTCTGGATGAGGTCTGGGGCTTCGACTACTTCGGCGACAGCCGGACGGTGGATGTCCATGTGAAGCGCCTTCGTGAAAAGCTGGAGGGTGTGTCTGAAAGCTGGAGCCTGAAAACCGTCTGGGGCGTTGGATATAAGTTCGAGGTGCTGTAACCATGAAAACCACTTACAGCCGGACATTTCTTACGGCTACGGTGGTGCTGCTGTTATCGCTTTTGATGGTCGGCATTTTTCTGCGGGCGCTGCTGGATGATTATTTGACCGACAGCGCCTTCGCCCGGCTGGAGAAGGATGCCCGGGTGATTTCTGAGCTGACGGTGGCCTACTATGCGGAGGACTCCGTTACCAGTATGGATTTTTTGATCAATTTGGACATTGCCGGTCAGGTATCCGAGGCTGATACAGTGATTTGCGACCAGAATGGACGGATCATCCTCTGCTCGGAAAATCCCTTGGGCTGTCAGCATCAGGGTCTGATGGTTGGCGAGGAGTACCTAAACCGGGTGCTTTCCGGCAGCGGAACCATGGACACTGGTGTGATACAGGGTCTTTATGAGGATTCCCGGTTTGTGTGTTCCATGCCGGTGCGGCTTTCCGATGGAAAACTGCTGGGGATCGTGATGGTTTCCCAGAGTGTGGACGAAACCAAGGCCGTTCTGCATAAGATGACTGATCTGTTTATTATTTTGTCCATCTTCGTGGTGGCGGTGTCTGTGCCGGTGATCGGGTACTTTGTCAATCGGCAGAGCAAGCCCTTGCGGCAGATGGCGAAAACCGCCCGGGATTTCGGTCACGGCGATTTGGATGCCCGGGTGGAGATCAGCAGCAATTACACACAGGAAGTCGGAGAATTGGCGCTGGCCTTCAATAATATGGCGTCTTCTTTGCAAAAAAGCGAATACCAGCGGCAGGAATTTGTAGCCAATGTATCCCACGAGCTGAAAACCCCCATGACTACCATCGGCGGTTATATCGACGGCATTCTGGACGGCACTATCCCGCCGGAAAAATCCCGGCACTATATGCGTATCGTGTCCGACGAAACCAAGCGGTTGAGCCGCCTGGTGCGCAGTATGCTGGATATTTCCCAGCTCCAGACCGAAGCCGGTATTCCGGAGGAAAAAAAGAGCCGCTTTGATCTGGAGGAGGCTGCCGGGCAGGTGCTCATCACCTTTGAGCAAAAGATCACTGCCAAGGGCGTGAATGTGGAGGTAGATATGCCGGAGCATCCGGTGTTTACCTTCGCCAATGCGGATTATGTGACGCAGGTGATTTACAATCTGCTGGATAATGCGGTGAAATTCTGCCCCACCGGAGGTACGCTGGGTTTGCGCATTCGGGAAGGCGGCAGTAAAGCTTATATTTCTATCTATAACGATGGTGAAACGATTCCGCCGGAGGAGCTGCCTCTGGTGTTTGATCGGTTCCATAAGATCGACAAGAGCCGCTCCCAGAACCGGGACGGCTGGGGTCTGGGCCTGTACATCGTCAAGACCATCGTATGCAGCCATGGGGAGAATATCTCCGTCACCAGCCGGGCTGGCCGGACGGAGTTCACCTTCACCATGCCGCTGGTTATTTAATTAGATAAATTGTTGTTTAGCGTTGCGAGGATGCTCCGCACCCTCGGCCCCCGCTTTTAAGAGGGGGCTGGCGAAAATCTCTGATTTTCGACTGGGGGAGTTCGAGAAAACAGACGTTTTTACTCCCCCCGACCTCGCTTACG
>JBGVKN010000108.1:0-12927 GCA_045123795.1 Faecousia sp.
GGCTTCCATCTAACCGCTATCACAACCTTTTCTCAGAGCGCCGTTAGCGACGCTCTACTTGTCATGCCGTTTTTGTGGTAGAAACTTTTTCTGTATCATTCCCAAATTGAGACTTGACTTTTAATAGTTAGTCTTTTGTTCGTTTTGTAGCTACAAGAGGATTGTAGCACAGATTGGGGAGAAGTACATTTCCGTCTTTGCTGAATTGAGAAAATTTGAGCCGGGATTGCTCCCGGCTCATGGTTTATGATTTTTGCAGAATCCTGCGGATGCTTTTTTCGGACAGGTGGTACTTGCGGCTCAGGGCCATCACACTTGTGCCTGCGGCATGATCGCTGCGGATACGGTCATTGCGGATCTTCAGTTCCGCTTTGTAGTCCGTTTCCTGTCCCCATGAATGCCGGGTTCCCGGCTTGCGGGGGATGTAGATGTACACGCCATCAACGTACTCCTGAATTTGGCGGATCAGTTCGTCCGGCAGGATTTCTTCTGCTTTTATATAGCTCACGGTTGCCTCCTTGTTGAATTTGCTTCATCAGGAAAGCATCGGCTATACAAAGTCAGTATTCGTTTATTTTTGCATAGCCAACGCTTATGCAGCCATTACATAACGAATCAAAACGTAAATCCTCCTTTTTTGGGATTCTATCATACAATATACGGTAAGATGGTGAAATTTTCAATCGCAAGTTCTCTTCAGAAAAATCTTTGTCCGGAAAATAATCCTTCGCAAAAATGTATGGGGGTAGCATTCATCTTTTTTCTGTGATAGTATAGAGAAAACATATAAGGAGGGTACTGACCATGAAAGAATTTCAGTACATTACATTAAGAGAAAAAAACGAATTGATGAACACGGCTGCGGAGTGGTTCCACAGCAAGTGGGGCGTTCCTAAGGAAGCTTATCTGGAGTGCATGGAGGCTTATCTGAAACAGGAAACCGAATTGGGCTGGTATCTTTGCCTGGATGACGGTCAGATCGTTGGCGGTTTGGGTGTGATTGAAAACGATTTCCACGACCGGCCTGATCTGACCCCCAATGTCTGCGCTGTGTACACAGAGGAAAGCCACCGCTCCTTGGGCATTGCCGGAGCACTGCTGAACATGGCTGTGGAAGATCTGCGGGCCAAAGGGATTTCTCCTGCGTATCTCGTCACCGATCATACCGGCTTTTATGAGCGCTATGGCTGGGAATTCCTGTGCATGGTGCAGGGCGATGGTGAGCCTGATATGACGAGAATGTATATTCACAGATAAACAAAGGCAAGAACAATATTGATCTTTGTAGGATATTTACATATCATCTGCAAATTAACGTGGGGTAGCCGCACGCATTGTTGTGCGACTACCCCTCTGGTTATCTAAAATCGATCAATCTGCCGGCTTTGTATTTCAGGGTGCCTTTTTCGCCCTTGCGGTAGTGGGGATAGGAAAGCTCGGAGATCCGGAAGGACAGCTTTTTTCCTTCCTCTGTTTTGAATACCACACCACATTCTACTCTGGTTCCTGTTCCTTTATACGAATTTCGTTTGGTGCGGTATGTACTGATCACTTCGGCCCAAACAGTTTTCGTTTTGCCGTACTTATAGACCAGTTTTTCGACGATTACAAATATGAGCATTGAAACGAAGGATAAGCTCGTCAGCAGTATGCCGATTCCGGTGATTATACGATTGGGATCGCTCATGAACCTCACTCCTATTCTATTTGTATGGTCACTATTATGATAACATGGGAAAAACTGCAAGTCAACAATATTCGGGGAAACTTGACAGGGGAGCGGGGGGTGGTGTAAAATGAGGCAAAACGGCAGGAGGTGGGGCCCATGGAAGCGATACTTGAGCAATTGCCGGAGGCTCTGCTGCCTTGGTATAAAGCGAACAAACGGGAGCTGCCGTGGCGGAAAGACCGGGAGCCTTACCATATATGGCTGTCGGAGATCATGCTCCAGCAGACCCGGGTGGAGGCGGTGAAGGGGTATTACACCCGGTTTTTAGCTGCGCTGCCCACCATTGATGCGCTGGCATTGGCTGACGATGATCTGCTGCACAAGCTGTGGGAAGGGCTGGGGTATTACAGCCGGGTGCGGAATTTGAAAAAAGCCGCACAGGTGGTCATGGAGCGCCATGACGGCGTATTTCCCGAGAAATATGAGGATGTACTGGCGCTGCCGGGAATTGGAGATTATACTGCCGGGGCGGTCTGCTCCATTGCTTTCGGGCAGAAGAAAGCGGCGGTGGATGGAAATGTGCTGAGGGTTGTATCCCGTTTGACGGAAAATAATACGCCCATTGACCAGCCGGCTTACAAAAAGGCGGTGAATGCTGCCCTTGAAGCGGTATATCCGGAAGATGCCGGGGCGTTTACGCAGGCGCTGATGGAGCTTGGCGCAACGCTGTGCGGCCCCAACTGGAAACCACGATGCGAGGAATGTCCCTGCCGGGAGTTTTGTGGCGGGGCGATTCACGGCACAGCGGAGCAGTTTCCGGTGAAAAAGCCCAAAGCCAAGCGGAAAATTGAAAAGCGCACGGTCTTTGTACTGTCCTGCGATGGGCGGTACGCATTGGAAAAACGGCCGGATGCGGGCTTACTGGCAGGGTTGTGGCAATTCCCCAATGGTTTGGAGTGGCTGGAGCCGGAGGCTGCATTGGAAGCCGTAGAGAAAATGGGTTTGAAACCGCAGGAATTACGACGAATTGTGGAGCGAAAGCACATTTTTACTCACATTGAATGGCAGATGCGAGGAATCTATATAGAGGTCAGTGAACCGGCGGGGGCATTTGTGTGGATGACGGCGGAAGAAATCAACGAGAAGGCGGCACTGCCCACGGCGTTCCGTCAGTTTTGGGAGGAAGAACAGTATGTTTGATTTTCATATGCACTCGACGGTGTCCTTTGATGGCCACGACTGCCCGGAGCGGATGGTGCAGGCGGCGGCTGACATGGGGCTGAAGGAGATCTGCTTTACGGATCACATTGACTATGAGCCGGGAGCGGAGGTGCAGACCATGGTGTTTGACACTGGGGCATATCATGCGGCCTACGATCATTTGACCCATCCGAATGTAAAAATTCGTCGGGGATTGGAATTTGGTATGCTGCCTGACAATGTGGCACAGTTCAAAGAGGATCTGAAACGGGCGGAGTTTGATTTTGTGTTGGGGTCTGTTCATTTTACGGACGGCATTGATATTTATTTTGAGCCTTACTGGACGGGGAAAACCGTCCATCAGGCGGAGCGGCGGTATTTGGAGGAAACGCTTGCCTGCGTGAGGGCTCATGATGATTTTGATGTACTGGGTCATCTTACCTACATCAGCAAGGCTCGGGCTCATCCGGCGGCACGGCCGGTTCCCTTTGAGGAGCATCGGGAAATTGTAGATGAGATTCTACGTGTTTTGGTGCAGAAGGGCAAGGGTATGGAGATCAACACCAGCGGCGTGGATCGGTGCGGAGATTTTCTACCTTACGATGTATATTTCCGCCGGTTCAAGGAATTGGGCGGCGAAATCGTGACGGTTGGCTCTGATGCGCATAACTGGAAGAGAGTAGGGCAGTATTCTGACCGGGCTTGCGATATTCTGAAAGAGATATTTGGGTACGTGTGTACCTTTGAGGGTAGAAAGCCGATTTTTCATAAGCTGTAAAAGAACCGCCGTGGATGCGTTGCGTCCACGGCGGTGTCTGGTATGCAGGGGTGGTAAATTGTTGTTTAGCGGTACGAGGATGCTCTGCACCCTCGGCCCCCTCTCTCAGGGGGCTGGCGAAAATCTCTGATTTTCGACTGGGGGAGTGTCCTACATTGGATGCACCGCCATGACGACACTCCCTCCGTCACGCCGTTCGGCGTGCCACCTCCCTCAGAGAGGGAGGCAAGGGTGGTGCTCCGCGCAGCGAATACAAATCAGTCGATTGCCAGTGGCAATCGCACCTTTGCTGTCGGCTACGCCACCGTGGTGCGTACACCGCTAAACAACAATTTAGTGCACAAAAGCTTAGCGGTAAAGGTTTACAAATGGTTAAAACATTTATGCCAATTGGGGTTGTATAATGTGACTATACAGTTTTAAGAATTGTATAAATTTATTGACAAATTTGTGCGGGTTACTATAATGAAACTATCATAAGGCAGATGGGAGGAACCGCCTATGAAAACAAAGAAGAGTTTGTCTGTGGTGCTGGTGTTGTGCCTGATGCTGGGATGCATGGGGATCACGGCATTGGCAGCGGAGGAGTCTGAAAGCATCGCTCCGGGCCAGAGTGTGACATTGTCCGTTCCTGTCAGCGGTGGCTATGTGGACGAATATATATATTTCAGCTTTACCCCTGATGTCAGCGGTGAGTATCTGTTCTCTGTCAGCTATGATGACAGTCAGGAAACGGGACTTGCAATCTGGCTGTCCGTGGATGACGGCAGCGAATATTTCAGCTACGGGGAGCCGCTGATGTTCAGCGCTGAGGCTGGTGTGACTTACTGGCTGTGCGGTAATTATTTCGGAAACGGATTTGCTCCGGTGGAGTATACTTTCCTGCTGCAGGAAAGCCAGCCGCTGGAAAGCATTACGCTGTCTGCGGAGCAGAATTTTGGCTATGTTGGGCAGTTTCTGACTGTTGACGTTCTCTTTACGCCTGTCAACGGTGTGCGTGAGACGATTGAATGGACGGTAAGCGATTCCAAGGTGATCGATATTGTACAGGAAAACAGTGACTATGTGGGCGTTAGTCTGCTGGGTGCCGGTAAGGCTACCATTACGGCTTCCACAGCCAGCGGTTTGTCTGATACCATTGATATAACGGTCATGAAATTACCGGAGCTGGAGCAGGGCAACAACAAAGTGACGATCCCGGCTGATAATCAGGTGCCCTTTGGGTTTACGCCTGCGGCGGATGGCTACTACTTGATTACTGTTGACAATGAGGATATTGGCTGTTCTATGAATGCGGATACCCTCTACGACGGTACAAATGAATACTATGTTTTGGAAGCTGGCGTTACTTACAGCGGCTATCTTTACAACTGGGCTGAGAAGAATACCAGCTGCACGGTCAGCATCGAATACTTCAAGGAAGTGGTGGTTGTTGAGCCCATTGCTATCGAGATCGTGACGCTGCCTGACAGCACGACCTATCTGCGCCATGGGATTTTTGACACATGGAAGGCTGATTGTCTGTCCGGCTTGGTGCTGAAGGTGACATGGTCTGACGGCAGTGTGTCCCAGTGGAATTATGACGAGAATATGGGGTTACTGGGTGCCGGCTATGTGGGCGGTTTCCTGAATGAAAAGGATGACGGCGGCTTTGAAGTTGAGGTCTATGTCAGCGCAGCAGAGGTGGAGCCCGTGTTCTTCGATCTGACGGTGCTGGATATTGTGGCCGAGAGTGTTGCACTGGTGGATGATACGCCGCTGCAGATCGTGGAGTTCTCCTGCGGTATGGATGTCAGTGCGTTGGGTCTGGGCGGCGAAGGCTGGTATTATTGGCCCTTTGCGGCTTATGACCGAGAGGTTATTATCACATTCAGCGACGGAAGCACCGTGAAGGCGAAGCCCGGTGATGTGGTTTATGGCATAGAAGTTGCCTGCCAAGACAACCAGGGCGGCGTGATCATGCGTTCCCAGACAGAGGGGTTCTGGACGAAGGAGAGTGAGAACCTCATTGGATATCTGTACGGCGAGCTGCTTGCGACTTTGACTGTTGAGATCATCGACAGCCCGGTGGAAAGCATTGAGCTGGTGAAACTGCCGGAGGATACCTTCAAGCTGGATCGGGACGGCAATCTGATCGATCGGGACGGTAAGAAGGTAGAATCTTTTAAGGATCTGCTGGATGGAATGTCCCTAAAAGTCAATTACAAAGATGGAACCTCCCAGACCTTTACTGCTGCCGATATTGAGTGGCGGTCTATTATGGGAATGGAGTATCCCTTCGTAGATGGCTACCCGCTGGGGGTGATTGGCAGTGACTGGCTAAGCTTTGAGGAAGTTGAAGCTCCCTGCGAGCTGGAAGGCTATGTGGAATACATGGGTGCGACGGCTACCTACACGATCCACCTTGTTGAAAAGTTTAGCGGTAACACTGACGAGCCCGGCATTGATATCAACCCTGATACCGGTGATAGCGGTATGGTGCTGGCGGTTCTGGTGATCGCTGTTCTGGGTGCCTCTGCGATCATTGTTAAGAATGAGAAGCTGATGGCCTAATCAATTTTACATTGCCGCCGCCCGAATGGGCGGCGGCAGTTTTTGTTGACTTTATTGGTGAAAATGCGTATAATATCATAGAATTACTATGGGATGTTTAGGCAGGTAAATCATATGGCGACGAAAAAACAGGAACAATACGGAAATTCCAGCATTTCCATGCTGAAAGGTGAGGAGCGGGTGCGCAAGCGTCCTGCGGTTATTTTTGGCTCTGACGATTTGGAAGGCTGCAAGCATGCAGTGTTTGAGATTCTCTCCAATGCCATTGACGAGGCCAGAGAAGGCCACGGCGATACCATCATCGTGACCCGGTATGAGGATCTATCCATTGAGGTGGAGGACTTCGGCCGTGGCTGCCCCGTGGACTACAATGAAAAGGAAAAGCGGTACAACTGGGAATTGGTATTCTGCGAGCTGTACGCCGGTGGTAAATACGGCGAAAACGGAGAAAACTATGAGTATTCTCTGGGATTGAACGGTCTGGGCTCCTGTGCCACCCAGTATGCTTCTGAATTCTTTGATGCAACCATTCGTCGGGACGGCTTCCGCTACGATCTGCACTTTGAGAAGGGCAGAAACAAGGGCGGCCTGAAAAAGGAACCCACGGATCGGGGCAGAAAGACCGGTTCGGCCTTCCACTGGCGTCCGGATAAGCAGGTGTTTACGGATATCAACATTCCGGTGGAATATTATCGGGATGTGCTGCGGCGGCAGGCAGTGGTGAATAAGGGCATCACCTTCAAATTCCGCAATCAGGTGGGTAAGAAGTTCGAGGAAGAGGAATTCTGCTACAACGACGGCATCAAGCAGTATATTGAGGAGCTGGTGGGGGATAATGCCTTTACCATGCCGGTTTACTGGGAAACAGAACGTCGGGGTCGGGATGCGGATAACCGCCCGGAAATGAAGCTGAAGATCACCACCTCTTTCTGCTTTTCCAAGCAGGTCAGCCGTGCGGAATATTACCACAATTCTTCTTGGCTGGAGTACGGCGGCAGCCCGGATCGGGCGGTGCGGCTGGGCTTTACGGCGGCTTTTGACAAGTACCTGCGAGACAGCAACAAGTACAATAAAAGCGAAAGTAAGATCCTTTATCAGGATATTCAGGACAGTTTGGTGCTGGTGACCAACTGCTTCTCTACCATCGGCTGCTTTGAAAACCAGACGAAAAAGAGTGTCAACTCCAAGTTTACACAGGAGGCTATGACGGCGTTCTTCAAGGAGCAGCTTCAGGTTTGGTTCATTGAGAACAAGCAGGAGGCAGACCGGGCGGCAGATCAGATTTTGCTGAACAAGCGGGCAAGAGAATCCGCCGAAAAGACCAAGGCCAACGTGAAGAAAAAGCTGTCCGGCTCCATTGATATCGCCAACCGGGTGCAGAAATTCGTGGACTGCCGCAGCAAGGATACCAGCGTCCGTGAGCTGTACATCGTGGAGGGCGACTCTGCGTTGGGTAGCGTTAAGCTCAGCCGTGATGCGGAATTCCAGGGCATCATGCCTGTGCGTGGCAAGATCCTCAACTGTCTGAAGGCGGATTATTCCAAGATCTTTGCCAGCCCCATTATCACGGATCTGATGAAGGTTTTGGGCTGCGGTGTGGAGGTTCAGGGCAAGAAGGCTAAGGAATTGAGCAGCTTTGACATTGACAATCTGCGCTGGAGTAAGGTTGTCATCTGTACCGATGCGGACTACGATGGTTTCCAGATCAGAACCCTGATTTTGACTATGATCTACCGGCTGTGTCCGACCCTGATTCGGGATGGGTATGTGTATATTGCGGAGTCGCCCCTGTTTGAGATCAGCTGCAAGGAAAAAAGCGGCGAAAAAACGTGGTTTGCCTACAATGAGCCGGAAAAGGTGAAGATCCTCAAGGAGCTGGAGGGTAAAAAGGTGAAGATCCAGCGCTCCAAAGGTCTTGGCGAGAACGACCCCGAAATGATGTGGATGACCACCATGAACCCGGAAACCCGGCGGCTGATCAAGGTCATGCCGGAGGATGCGGAGCGGACGGCCCACTATTTCGATGTGCTGCTGGGCGATGCCCTGAATGAACGAAAGAACTTTATCGCCGAAAACGGTGCGAAATATTTGGAATTGGCGGATATATCTTAAAAGGAGTGCGCTATGGCACGAAAGAAGAAAGAAACTGAACAGGACAAAAAGAAAGTAAACACCGACGGCATTATGGGCTTAGTGGGCTCTACCACAGAGCAGCCTATCTCCGAAACACTGGAGATCAACTATATGCCCTATGCCATGTCGGTTATCGTTTCCCGAGCGATCCCCGAAATTGACGGCTTTAAGCCCTCCCACCGGAAGCTCCTGTACACCATGTACAAGATGGGGTTACTGACCGGTGGACGGACGAAATCTGCCAACATCGTGGGTCAGACCATGCGCCTGAACCCCCACGGCGATGCGGCAATCTATGAAACCATGGTGCGTCTGGCAAAGGGTAATGAAACGCTGTTGCATCCCTTTGTGGATTCTAAGGGTAACTTCGGTAAGGTTTATTCCAGAGATATGGCGTATGCGGCTTCCCGTTATACGGAGGCGAAGCTGGACCCCTTCTGCAATGAGCTGTTCCGGGACATCGACAGTGACACCGTGGACATGGTGGATAACTATGATGCCACCATGAAAGAACCGGCGCTGCTGCCTACTACGTTCCCCAACGTGCTGGTCAGTGCCAATCAGGGCATCGCCGTCGGCATGGCATCCAACATCTGCTCCTTCAATTTGAAGGAGGTTTGCGAAACGGCCATTGCCTGCATGAAAAATCCGGAGCATGACATTCTGGAAACGCTGCCCGGCCCGGATTTCTCTACCGGTGCGGAGCTGCTGTTTGACGAAGCCACCACCCGGGAAATCTATTCCACCGGTCGGGGCAGCTTTAAGCTGCGGGCCAAGTGGCGTTACAAAAAAGAGGGCAACCTCATTGAAATCTACGAGATTCCATACACCACCGCCACGGAAGTGATCATGGACAAGGTGGCGGATCTGATCAAGGCCGGTAAGATCAAGGAAATCGCCGATATGCGTGATGAAACGGACTTGGGCGGCCTGAAACTGACCATCGACCTGAAGCGGGGCGTGGAGCCGGAGAAGCTGATGCAGAAGCTGTTCCGGCTGACCCCTTTGCAGGATAGCTTCCCCTGCAACTTCAACATCCTGATCGCCGGTATGCCCCGGGTCATGGGTGTGGGAGAAATTTTGGAGGAATGGACGGCATGGCGCACCGATTGCATCAAGCGGCGACTTTATTTCCAAGTCCAGAAAAAGCAGGAGCGGCTGCACCTGTTAAAGGGCTTGGAACGGATCTTGCTGGATATTGACAAGGCCATCCGCATTATTCGGGAAACGGAGCTGGAAAACGAGGTCGTTCCCAATCTGATGATTGGCTTTGGCATTGATGAAATTCAGGCCAATTACGTTGCGGAGATCAAGCTGCGTAACATCAACAAAGAGTACATCCTCAAGCAGACCAAGGCCATCGACGAGCTGGAAAAGGAAATTGCGGAGCTGCTGGATACCTTGAGTAGCAACCGCAAGCTGAAAAATGTGATCATCAAGGAATTGCAGCAGGTGGCCGATAAGTATGGCAAGCTCCGCAAGACCGAGATCATTTACGAAACGGCGCAGGTCGAGGAGGATGACGAGGAGGAGCAGGTGCCGGATTACCCGGTGACCCTGTTTGTATCCAAGGAGGGCTATCTCAAGAAGATCACAGCTCAGTCTCTGCGGATGTCCGGTGAACAGAAATTTAAGGAAGGCGACAGTCTTGCGTTCTCCAAGGAAACCAGCAACCGGGCGGAAATTCTGGTGTTTACGGACAAGTTCCAGTGCTACAAGTCCCGGCTTTCCGACTTCGATGACGGAAAAGCATCTCAGTTGGGTGATTATCTGCCCCAGAAGCTGGGCTTTGATGCCGATGAGAAGATGGTTCAGCTTGTGCTGCCGGGGGATTACAAGGGCTTTGTGCTGTTCTTCTTTGAAAACGGCAAGGCGGCGAAGGTGCCTCTTAGTGCTTATGAAACTAAGACCAACCGCCGCAAGCTCACGGGTGCCTATTCCGATAAGAGCCCGCTGAAAACGGTTATGGCGCTGGAGAATGATGTGCAGTTGGCGGCCTATGCTACCGATGGGCGTTGCCTGATCTTCTCCACGGCGCAGCTGTTGCCTAAGACCACCCGCAATACGCAGGGTGTCAGTGTGATGAGTCTGAAAAAGAAGGCAGTATTGAGCCATGCGGTGGCGGTGGAGGATAGCGGTATCGTCAATCAGAGTCGGTACAGAACCAAAACCATTCCCGCCGCCGGTGCGTTGCTCAAAGAAGAGGATTCGGCGGAAAAGCAGATCACATTTGAAGTTTGATTTTGGAGGCGTTCCATGAAAAACATGATGCGAAAGTTCGGCTGGATCATAGCCACTATTCTGGGGTGCGCCATCTTTGCGCTGGGTTTTGACCTGTTCCTGATGCCGAATGAACTGAATACAGGCGGTGTTTCCGGTCTGTCTATGGTCATTCGGGAGTTGATCGGCTTTGGCAGTGTGGGTACGATCCAGATTCTGATTAACATACCCCTGTTCTTGCTGGGGGGTATCAAGGTCGGCAAAAAGTTCTTTGTTGGTTCTCTTTTGGGAATGCTTTCCTTCTCTGTTTTTATTGATTTGTTCGCAATGCTGCCTGTGCCGCAGACGGAAACCCTGCTGGGTGTTTTGTATGGAGCGGTGCTGTGTGGCTTTGGTGCCGGTGTAGTGTTTGCAGCCGGTGCGTCCACCGGTGGCTCGGATATCGTTGTCCGGCTGCTGAAGCTGCGCTTCCGGGATGTACCTGTGGGGCAGATCTGCTTGTGCATAGATCTGTTCGTGGCAGTGTTGACGGGTATCGTGTTCGGTGATGTAGCCAAGACGCTGTATACCGGCATCACGGTGTTCGTGACATCCCGGGTGGTGGATGCGGTGATCTATCGGTTCGATTACTCTAAGGTTGTTTTGATTATCAGCGCTGAGCATCAGCGGATTGCTCAGCAGATCGGCGAGAAGCTCCGCAAGGGAACCACATTCCTCTACGGTCAGGGTTCCTACAGCGGAAAGGACACCAAGGTGGTTCTGACTGCGGTGAAGCGCCAGCAGTTGGCTGAACTGAAGGAACTGGTGACCGAGATCGATCCTGCTGCGTTTATCATCGTGCAGGAGGCACACCAGGTTTTGGGCGATGGCTTTGCCCGGTATTCTAAGGATTCTTTGTGAGAAAGGGGGCTTGATCGTGCAGAAGAGATTGATCCTTTGTCTACTGGTTGTGTGTGTTTTGCTCAGCGGTTGCGGTAATCTGTTTGATGGGCATTACAGCTCGGTCAAGCCCCACGAACAGCAGCCCAATTCCAGCACAAGTCAAAACGTATCTGCATCTAATTACGGTCAGCTATCTGCAGCGCTAGTCAAATTTGTTCAGACCGGACGTGAGAAAGGTGTGATCAATGTGGAGGTTTATAACCAGGCTGTGGTGGAAGCAGACATGAAACGGGCCATCACAGATGTGATGCACCACAACGCCATCGCAGCTTACGCCGTGGATACGGTCAGCTTTGAGCTGGGAAAAAGTCGTGGTAAGCCTGCGCTGGATGTGGAAATCGCATATACGCACAACCGGGCAGAAATCCTGAAAATCAAGAAGGTTTACGATGTGGCGGGGGCTATCAAGATTATTTCCGGTGCGCTGAATCAGTGTCAGACGGATATCGTTCTACAGATCGGGCGATATGAGCAGACGGATTTTGCGCAGGTGGTTGAGAGCTACGCTCTGGAAAATCCCCAGTATGTGATGGAAGTTCCGCAGGTGACGGTGAATGTGTACCCTGAAACCGGGACTACCCGTGTAGTAGAGCTGCGCTTTACATATCAGACCAGCCGAGATTCTTTGCGTAATATGCAGGAACGGGTTCAGCCGGTGTTTGAATCAGCGGCGCTGTACGTCAGCGGTGATGGGCCGGATGCGGTAAAATTTGCACAGCTATATTCCTTCTTGATGGAACGCTACGACTATAAGTACGAAACATCTATGACACCGGCATACAGCTTGCTGCGCCATGGCGTGGGGGATAGCCGTGCTTTTGCTGTGGTTTATGCGGCAATGTGCCGTCAAGCGGGGCTGAAGTGCTTGGTGGTTTCCGGGACTAAGGCAGGGGAGAGCCACTATTGGAATATTGTGTGTGACGATGGGGTCTGCTACCATGTGGATCTGCTGGAGGGGGAATTCCGAAAGCGGACAGATGACCAGATGGCGGGCTTTGTGTGGGATTATTCCGCCTATCCTGCCTGCGGGAAAAGGTCGGGGTAATAAATTTAAAAAAATTTTGGAATAGGGCTTGACATTTTGCGGATGTGTGCTATAATTCATTTCGTTCCGCGGGTGTAGCTCATCCGGTAGAGCGCCACCTTGCCAAGGTGGAGGTAGCGAGTTCGAGCCTCGTCACCCGCTCCATAAAAAATAAGAGCAGATGCAATGCATCTGCTCTTATTTTTTTATCGGCGACGATATTATTTTGTCCATGAAGGGAGAATATGCAACGAACCTCGTCACTCCCCCTTGTATTATTAAATCGTAGTTTTAGAGTCCCTAAACAGGGATATATGCTACACTGTAAGGGATGCTGTGGATTGGTTCTGCTCCTCCTACCGCATGACGGTTCACAAAAGGCTCCAACCACAGCCCTTTACAGTATTG
>JBGVKN010000109.1:0-7916 GCA_045123795.1 Faecousia sp.
AATCTCCTAACTGGCTCAACTTCTCTAAGCGAAGACTTTCATCCCAAAAACCGATTTGCATAGCACTCGCCCTCCTTTGGGAGCTATTATACCATATATCTCTCATTTTGGCGAGTTTTTAGAGATCCCCAACAATTTATCTTACCAACCTATCGGAGGAATCACCATGCTTTACTACGTTTCCGGGGCTGTGACAGTCCTCGAACCGGGGCTTGCAGTCATTGACTGCAGCGGCGTTGGCTACGGCTGCCGGGTCACGGCCTACACCGCCGGACAATTAAAATTAAATCAATCCGCCCGGCTTTACATCACAGAATCCATCCGGGAGGACGCTTACGACCTCTACGGTTTTATTTCTAAAGAAGAGCAACGCTGCTTTGAGCTGCTGACCTCCGTCAATGGCGTGGGCCCCAAAGCCGCCATGGCGATTTTGTCCGCCGGTGGACCTCAGAATTTCACCCTTGCCGTCATGACCGGGGACGAGAAAATGCTCACCGCCGCTCAAGGCGTAGGTAAAAAAATTGCCCAGCGGATCATTCTGGAGCTGAAGGACAAAATCGGCGGCGGCAATATGGAGTTGGATTTCTCCGGCCCCACCGTTTCCGCCCCCGTGCAGACCGGCAACAACGCCGCCCTTGCCACCGCCGCCTTGCAGGAGCTGGGCTATTCCCCGGCGGAAATCTCCGCCGCCCTCAAGGGCGTGGACGCATCCGCCTCCACCGAGGAAATGGTTCGCTACGCCCTGCGGGCAATGGTCATGAAAGGATAAGGGATCATTATGAGCTTAGAATTTTCCCAAGATTTAGACACGCCCCTGATTTCTCCAACTTATGCGCCGCAGGACGCAGGAGAGATCGGTCTGCGACCCAAGCTGCTTTCTGACTACACCGGTCAGGAAAAGGCCAAGGGGAATCTGTCCATTTATATTGAAGCCGCCCGGCGACGTGGAGAACCGCTGGATCACACCCTGCTCTACGGCCCTCCAGGCTTGGGCAAAACCACCCTGGCTGGTGTTATCGCCAACGAAATGGGCGTCAACATCCGAGTCACCTCCGGCCCTGCCATTGAAAAGCCCGGTGATCTGGCAGCTCTTTTGACCAATCTGAACCCCGGCGATATCCTGTTCATCGACGAAATTCACCGCCTGAACCGGGTGGTAGAGGAAATCCTGTACCCAGCCATGGAGGATTTCGCCATTGATATCATCGTGGGCAAAGGCCCCAGCGCCAACTCCATCCGACTGGATCTGCCGAAGTTCACGTTGGTGGGTGCCACCACCCGGGCAGGCCAGTTGTCCGCCCCCTTACGTGACCGTTTCGGCGTTTCGCTGCGGCTGGAGCTGTACACCCCCGAGGAGTTGGCCCGAATCGTCACCCGCTCCGCCACCATTCTTGGCATGGACATTGACCCCGAGGGTGCGCTGGAGATCGCCTCTCGCAGCCGTGGCACCCCCCGAATCGCCAATCGCTTTCTGCGCCGGGTTCGGGATTTTGCCCAGATCATGTACGATGGTGTGATCACCAAGGAAGCCGCCGACCTTGCCCTGAAGCGGCTGGAGGTGGATCATCTGGGTCTGGATGCCATTGACCGGCGGATGCTCACCGCCATCATCCGCAACTATTCCGGCGGCCCAGTGGGTTTGGAAACCCTCGCCGCCACCATTGGCGAGGAGGCAGTGACGCTGGAGGATGTGTATGAACCCTACCTGATGCAGCTTGGCTTCCTGACCCGCACCCCCCGCGGCCGCTGCGTCACGGCACTGGCCTACGACCACCTGCACATCCCCTACGATGGACAGACTTCCTTTGACGTATAGCACGCAATTTTTGTTGGAAAGTTGCATAAAAGTTGAAAAAATTCAACAAAACTTTTCATAAAGGATTGACAAACGGAGTCCCCTTGTGTATAATGCACCCTGTGGCACTGCCACGAAATTATCAGACTCCGCGTTACAACTGACATTCATGGTAGGCGTTCACGGGGCATCATCTAACCGAAGAGAGGTAAAATCAATGTACGAAGATAAGAATTTAGTTTGCAAAGAGTGCGGCAATACCTTCGTGTTCACCGCTGGTGAGCAGGAGTTCTACGCTGAGCGTGGCTTCCAGAACGAGCCCCAGCGCTGCAAGGCTTGCCGTGACGCTCGCAAGAACGCCACCCGTGGCCCCCGTGAGTTCTTCACCGCTACCTGCGCCCGTTGCGGCGGCGAGGCCAAGGTTCCCTTCGAGCCCAAGTCCGATCGTCCCGTGTTCTGCAGCGAGTGCTTCGCTCAGATGCGCGCCAACGGCTAATTCATTTGCACACTGCCGGAGCTGACTTTCGTCAGCTCCGGTTTTTTATTGCCACAAGTTGTTTGTGCGGTAAATTGTTGTTTGCAACAGTAAGAGATAGCACCGCACCAAAGCCTCCCTCTGATGAGGGAGGTGGCACGCCGAACGGCGTGACGGAGGGAGAGAAAATGCAAAAATCACCTCACTGCCGAGGAAAACTGCACATTTTATCTCTCCCTCAGTCAAAAATCAGAGATTTTTGACAGCTCCCTCGTCAGAGGGAGCCTTTGCGCCCGGAGGGCGCTGTCGCCCCATCGGGGCGACACATTTCCTCACCTAAACAACAATTTATCATTTCATTCTTCATCCGCCAGGCCGAGGGCGGCGGTAATCAGGATACCCACATTATCCCGGTAGATCTGGTCAAACTGTTCCAGCGGCAGGGGATTATCGCCTTCGCCCACCTCAATGGTGTACCCCGGACGGCGAAACCGCTGGATGAACCAATCCTTATACCCGGCAAAGCTGGACTCAAAGGGTACATCCTCCAGAGAATAGCCGCTGACCCGGGCGAATTCCTCGGCTAACGCTCTTGCACCGGGGACTACATAGTCCTGAAACTGCCAGTAAATGACCTTGCCCTGTGTGTGATAGGCCAGCACCAACTCCGGGTCTATGAATTCCGTGTAGCCAGCCAGCGCACGGCTTTCGATCTGTCCCAAGGGAGCTCGGCCCACAAAATCCCGAGGGCCAGGCCGGGTGAACCCCTGAGAGAATTTGATTTCCCGAGCCTGCAGCCATCCGGCGGGGTACTGCAAATTCAGGTCAACGCCCAGCAGATTGGCCTTCCAGCCGTCGGGGAAGGGGATGCCTGGATAATTGTCCGTCAGCCGCCGGGCGGTTTCGTACTGAATTTCCCCCGGTTGGATGGCTCCGACTACCAAATCCACCCCATCCGGGTCAACCATGGGCACCATGTAAATGGTGGCGGTATCCGCAATCTGCCGTGCGTCCGCACCGCCGATGCGTCCGTTTTCGCTGATGGCACGAGCTAATTCCTCCGCAAATTTCAGCAGTACCAACGTGGTGATCCATTCGTTGGCGTGGTGGGAAGCGGAATAGATCACCTTTCGAGGGCCGTTGCCGATGACCAGCGTCCGAATGGGCCGCTGGAAGGCCGTGGTCGCCAGCAGCTCCGAGCGGCAGAAGGGGTATGCAGCGGTGATTTCCTGAATATAGCGGTCGCAGTCTGCGGCTGTGATGGGAATGTCCGTTCTTACAATTGCCATAAAAATCGCCTCCGACTATCCTATGCGTCGGAGGCGGTTTTGTTACTTATTCTGTTCCAAATAGATCAACAGTACGGCAATATCTGCCGGGCTAACACCGGAGATGCGGCCTGCCTGACCAATGGACATGGGGCGAATTTCACTGAGCTTCTGCCGAGCCTCCAGCCGCAATCCTGCAATGGCGTTATAGTCCAGATCGGTGGGAAGCAGGCGGGATTCTTCTTTTTTGAATTCCGCAACCTGCTTTTCCTGCCGGGAAAGATAGCCGGCGTATTTTAATTGAATCTCCACTTCCTCCGTTACAGCGGCTGGCAATTCAGGCCGCTGAGTATCGAAGGGGCCAATGTCAGCATAAGAAATATTGGGTCGCCGCAGCAGGTCGGCGAGTCTGGCAGAGCTGGCAACAGGTGTAGAACCCTTTTCCTCCAGCATGGCGTTCAGTGCATCGGATGCAGGAACGCCGTTGCTTTCCAGACGGCGAATCTCCCGCCGTACCATTTCATATTTTTCCTCAACCTGCTTCAGACGCTCCGGGGGCACCAGACCGACCTTGGCACCGATGGCGGTTAGCCGCTGGTCGGCATTGTCCTGCCGATGCAGCAGCCGGTATTCGGAGCGGCTGGTCATAATGCGGTAGGGCTCCTCGGTGCCCTTGGTCACCAGATCGTCAATGAGCGTTCCAATGTAGCTGGTGTCCCGGGTCAAGATCAAAGGTTCCTTGCCTTGCAGTTTCAGGGCGGCGTTGATACCTGCGATCAAACCCTGAACGGCGGCCTCCTCATAGCCGGAGGTGCCGTTGAACTGGCCTGCGCCGTAAAGGTTTGCCACCTTTTTGCACTCCAGCGTGGGCAGAAGCTGGGTGGGATCGATGCATTCGTACTCGATGGCGTAAGCCGGGCGCATCATTTCCGCATTCTCAAGGCCGGGAATGGTGCGCAGCATTTGAAGTTGCACATCCTCGGGCAAGGAGGAGGAAAAGCCCTGAATGTACATTTCCTCCGTGTCCAGACCGCAGGGCTCAATGAACAGCTGATGGCGGTTTTTGTCCGCAAAACGGACGATCTTCGTTTCGATGCTAGGGCAGTACCGGGGACCAACGCCGGAGATGGTGCCGTCATACATGGGACTGCGGTGCAGATTTTCCCGAATGATTTCGTGGGTTCGCTCGTTGGTGTAGGTTAGGTAGCATACGGCGGCATTGTATGGAGTATGCTCGGTACGGAAGGAGAAAGGCTCGGGAATGTCATCACCGGGCTGTAGCTCCATTTGGGAAAAATCAATGCTCCGGCGGTTGATACGGGGCGGCGTGCCGGTTTTGAACCGGCGCAGGGGGAGCCCCAGCTCCTTCAGGTTATCCCCAAGGCCAATGGCGGCGTGCATGCCGTCCGGACCGGAAACCTCCACACTCTCGCCGATAATGATGGTACTGTCGAGGAAAGTGCCGGTGGCGATGATGACAGCTTTTGCGTCATAAATCGCACCCAGCCGGGTCTGAACGCCGGAAACAGCCCCGTTTTTCTCCAAGATTTTGACGATTTGCGCCTGTTTCAGCTCCAGATTTTCCTGCTTTTCCAGCGTATGCTTCATGTATTCCTGATACCGCCGCCGGTCAGCCTGGGCTCGCAGGGAATGAACCGCAGGGCCCTTGCCACGGTTGAGCATCCGGTACTGAATGCAGCTGTAGTCAGCGGCAAGACCCATTTCGCCGCCCAGCGCATCCAGCTCCCGAACCAGATGCCCCTTGCCGGTGCCGCCGATGGCGGGGTTGCAGGGCATATTGCCCACAGCATCCAAGTTAATGGTAAAGAGGATCGTGTGCATGCCGAGACGGGCAGCGGCCAGTGCGGCTTCAATGCCCGCATGACCCGCGCCGATGACGGCAACGTCACAGGTTCCTGCATGATAGGTCATAAAAATCCCTCCAATGGGGTTGTTTATTCGTGCTTACACCAGTCCTGCACCATGGCACGGCAGGAACGGCTCATTTCCTTGCTGAATTCGCTGTTCCACTTGCGTTTGCAGAAGCGGCGGATATAATCTGCCAGCGCGTCACCGGAAGTGTTCTGCTGGCGGGATAGCATATCGGTCATCCGGGCAGCTTTTTCGGTATCATACCCGTTTTCGTGAACCATGTCGCAGACACGGTGACGGGGCGGCTTGGGGCGCTTCTGCTGCTGGGGTGTCGGGTAACCGAAGCACAGCATCGCAGCGGGAACCACATACTGAGGAAGATTCAGCAGGGTACGGTGATATTCAAAATTCTCGGTGATGTCACCGATGTAGCAGCTGCCGATGCCCAGACTCTGGGCGGCAACCACCGCGTTCTGGGCGGCGATGATGGCATCCGCTTCGGCGAGGAACAGATCGCCCAGATCAGGCTGGCGAACCTCGTCAACGCACTGGCAGAACACATCGTACCAACGGCGGTAATCGGCGCAGAAGATCAGCACCATGGGTGCGGTGGCGATAAAAGGCTGATTGTCGCAGCTGACGGAGAGCGCCGCTTTTTTCTCGGGGTCGGTGATGTCCAGAATGGTGTACAGCGCCATATTGCCCGCCGTGGGTGCCTGCAATGCGGCTTCCAGAATGGCGGTCTTTTCAGCTTCGCCGATGGGTCTGTCCTCATAGACGCGCACAGATTTGCGTGATTTCAGCTGATTCAGAACTTCGTTCATGCTTCTTCCTCGTCCTTCTGCTTTTTCTCTTCCGGAGGCAGGACGAAGGGCTTGCAAACCACTTCACAGCGGTTGATGGGGGTGCCGAGGGCATGGAATTTCTCTTCATAGCCGGTCATGATGCCCACAATGCCGTTTTCATGCAGATTGCGGGTCAGATTTTTCACTTCCAGACCACAGGCAGCGAACTCCTCCACGGAGAACTCGAAGAGGGGGGCATTGTCGGTCTTGTAGTGGATTTCACCGCCCTGCTTGATGACGCGGCAGTACTTGTCAAGGAAGGTGCGGTAGGTCAGACGGCGCTTGGCATTCTTCTTGCGGGGCCAGGGATCAGGGAAGTTGATGAACAGGCGGTCAATCTCAAAGCCTGCGAAGATTTCTTCGATGTTGGCCACGTCCATGTCGATGTAATATACATTCTTCAGTCCCATTTCGCGAGCCTTTTCCATGGCGACCACCATGGCTTCGCGGCAGCGCTCCACGGCGATCAGCAGCACGTCGGGATTCGCCTCGGCGGTTTCGGCAGTGAATTTGCCCTTGCCGCAGCCAACTTCCACCCACAGCTGCGTGGCGTCCTGCTTCAGGCTGCGCCAGTCACCCTTCAGAGCGGCGGGATCGGTAATTCTCAGATCCGCGCAGTTTGCCATGCGGGATTCTAAGTTTTTCATTCTTCTCATTCGCATATTTATTTCCTCCAATGGGGATTTCCCATAACTTTTCAATTTATCATTATAGCATAAGGAATAGTATCCGTCAAAGAAAATTGCCGGATTTTACACTATTTTTTGCCACTTGACAGATGAAACCGGAAGTGCTATGATGCAGATAACTTCATAAGCTGCTTTGTGGCAGCTCAGGCGTTGAACCTGCGCTGCTGAACAAGACAATCGGGTGTGAATCCCGGACGGTACCGCCGCTGTATGTGTTGACGGTCGTTTCTTTGGCGAAAGCCGGTCACTGAGGAGTTCCTTGGGAAGACGGAAACGGCTGCGGAGTTTTCCGCTAGGCACGAGTCAGAAGACCTACAAAGTAGTTTTCCTCGCTCCTGCGTGTTATGGGAGTGAAATGATCACAGAAAAACGGCTGTGGCATCTTTTTGGTGCCGCAGCCTATTTTATTTTACGGAGGTAAAACTATGAAGAACAAGAAAATGATTTTGGTCGCCGTTGCCCTGATTGCCTGTATCGCTGTGATGCTGGGTGTTTTTGTAGTGACCCGTCCTGAAACCACCGCCGGCGGCAAGACCATCACCGTCACCGTTGTCCACAAGGACGGCAGCGAGAAGGTCTTCACCTGTGCGACAGAGGAAGAATATCTTGGCAAGGTGCTGGTCAATGAAAACATTGTTGTGGGCAATTACGGTGAATTCGGCCTGTATTTCGACACTGCCGACGGTGAAACCGCTGACTGGAATGTAGATAACGGCTGGTGGCAGGTGTTCATCGGTGAGGAAGCCGCCATTACCGGCGCGGACCAGATTCCCATTGCCGACGGTGATACCTTCAAGCTGGTGTATACCATTGGCTAATCGAAAAAAAGCCCTAAGCATACAGGAGATGGCGCTGTTCGGTGTGCTGGGCGCACTGACTTTTGCGCTGCAGGTGGCCATGGCACCACTGCCCAATATCGAACCGGTGAGCTTACTGGTCATGATTTTTGCGGTGGTATTCGGCTGGAAGTGC
>JBGVKN010000110.1:0-6076 GCA_045123795.1 Faecousia sp.
TAGCATTTCGGCGAATTCGTTACATTGTAACGCCCCTTCGGGGCTACACCTCATCCGAGCCGCCGTACACGGCGGCCCACCTTCTCCTCAAGGAGAAGGCATTGCGCCTCCGGCGCATAAAACCGCTAAACAACAATTTACCGCATTATCTCGGTTCGCTCTTAAACGGTGGGTCGGCGGGGTAAATTCCCTGCAGTTTCTGCATGGTACGGCTGACCGCATCCCGGGAATTTTTCCAGTCGGCGGATGCGTTGCGATAATCAAATTTCTCGATAAACCAGTCCAGATCTCCCTTGACCCGGGCCATATTCTCCTGCATGAGCCGGAACACGGTGGGGTAGAACCATTCCCGCTGGTCGTTGGGGAGCTTGTCCTTGGCCTCCTCCATCAGCCGCAGGAAATGGCGCATACAGAAGCCTTTGGTATTCTCAACCTTGGCGCGGTATTCCGCATCTTTGGTCAGGGTAAAGAACGTGTGATAGTAGCGCTCCATGTTGTATTCGATCTTATTGCAGATGAAACAGGAACTTTGCTTCTGCCGGGCCCACTGAACCAGACTGCTGTCCTCCTGCTCATTTTTCTTGCTAAACAGGCCACGCTTGCCGGGGATTTGAAAATTGTCCATCTCTCGGCTCATTTCCTCAAACAGGCTGACGAAATAGGTCTGCATGATCAGTGCACTGCCGAGGGAGTTGCCAAAATCGTACATCTTCTTAAAGTGCGCACCGCAGAAGCCCTCCTGATCCGTTGCAAGACGGACATCCGGCTCCATGTAGCTGGCTCCGGGGCCAAGGGTGTACTTGATCGTCCGCTGTTCTACCGCCCGCTCCAGATGGCAGAAGGGACATTCGTCCCCGGACTCCATGGCTTCGTTGACCGGAATGGTGTAGATTTTTTCCTTCATGACCCATACTCCTTTGGGATTTTTTATTCAGTTTATCATGTTTTTCATGGTTTTGCAATGAAAAGTACAGATATCAACCTTTTTAGACGGAAATCTGGAAAATGTTGCGTAATGCCGTAAATTCACAAATTATTCATGCAATGCGATTGACATAAAATCGCCTGTATGTTACAATTTGGTTACACTGTGGATGGAGAATAAGCTATGATTGAATTTACCAATGTAACAAAAAAATACTCCGTGGGTACACAGGCGCTGAAGGGTGTTTCCATGCAGATCGAGGACGGCGAATTCTGTTTCTTGGTCGGCCCCTCCGGCTCCGGTAAATCCACCATTATTAAATTGATTACCGGAGAGTTGAAGCCTACCTCCGGTTCTGTTCATGTCAACGGCTATTCTCTGGAGCGGATCAGAAAGCGGGAGATCCCTTATCTGCGCCGCACGGTTGGTGTCGTGTTTCAGGACTTCCGCCTGATCGATAATATGACGGTTTATGACAATGTGGCCTTCGCCATGCGTGTTGTCGGTGCCAGAAATCAGGAGATCCGGGATCGTGTGCCTTATGTGCTGGATCTTGTGGGTCTGGAAACGAAAAGCCGCCGTCATCCCGGCGAGCTGTCAGGCGGCGAGCAGCAGCGTCTTGCCATTGCCCGGGCGTTGGTCAACAACCCTTCGACCATCATTGCGGACGAGCCTACCGGCAACTTGGACCCCGATCGCTCCTTTGAGATCATGACACTGTTGCAGGAGATCAATAATCTGGGCACTACCATGCTGGTGGTTACCCATGAGCATAATCTGGTCGAGCAGTTTTCGAATCGGGTCATCACCATCAATGAGGGCCTGATCAGCAGCGACAGAATGGACGGACGTTACTGATATGAAAATCAATAATCTTGGATACTTGCTTAAAGAGGGCTTCCGTGGCATTTTTACCCACGGCTTTATGTCCTTCGCCGCCATCTTTGTGACGGTGGCCTGCCTGCTGATCGTGGGCAGCTTCTCCATCCTGATGTACAACGTGAACATCATGGTGGACGAATTGAATAAGACCAATGAGATCATGGTTTACATCGATGAAGAGCTTTCTGAATCCGATGCCCGCAGTGTGGGCACCAAGATCAACCTGATCGAAAATGTCCAGCTTTCCACCTTTAAGACCCGGGAACAGGCCTTGGAGGAATTCGTGGCGGATCATCAGGGTGACGAGGCCTTCAGCGGCGTGGAGCCGGAGGATCTGCGGCACCGCTTTGTGGTGACTCTGATGGACAATGCTCTGATGGAGCAGACTGTTGCCGAGATCGAGAAGATCGAGGGCGTTGCCAAGATCACGGCCTCTTACGAGCTGGCACAGGGATTCTCCACCTTGCAGAATATTTTGCAGATCGTTTCCGTGGTGGTCATTGCGGGGTTGCTGGTGGTTTCACTGGTCATCATCTCCAACACCGTCAAGATGTCTGTATATGACCGCCGAGATGAGATCGCCATTATGAAAATGGTGGGCGCAACCAACGGCTTTATCCGTTTGCCCTTCGTGGTAGAGGGCTTGAGCTTGGGTATGCTGGGTGCCGGTGTGGCATTTGGTCTGGAATGGCTGCTGTATGATATTCTGGTCAAGAAGATCGAGTCCTTGGACAGCCTGCAGATGTTCCAGTTTGTGCCCTTCCAGCAGCTTTTGATCCCTATGATTGCCGTTTTCGCAGCCACCGGCTTCGTGGTGGGTGTTCTGGGAAGCTGGAGTTCCATCCGGAAGTTTATGAATGTTTGATTTTGCCCATAATGTAAAGGAGTAACCATGAAAAATCGCAAGCTGTGGGTATCCATCATCGCCGGGCTTTTGGCGCTGACGATGCTGATGGGCCTTGTAGCCGGTGTCCTGCCCCGGGATGCCAGCGCCGCATCTTCCAGTGAGCTGAAGGAGCAGCTCAATGACCTGAAGGGCGAGAAGGACAAGCTGATGCAGCAGATCAAGGATCTGGAAAAGCAGCAGTCCCAAAATTTCAACGATATGCAGAGCCTGATCAAGCAGAAGGATGTCATCGACCAGCAGGTTGCCTTGCTGTACGCCGAAATGCGTAACGTTGACGATCAGATTGCGGCTTACAGTCTGCTGATCGCTGATAAGCAGGAGGAGCTGGAGCTGGCGCAGAAGCGTCTGGCTGAGCTGAATGAAAAGAATAAAGAGCGAATCCGTGCCATGGAGGAGGAAGGCGAGCTTTCCTACTGGTCGGTGCTGTTCAAGGCAAATAGCTTTTCAGATCTGCTGGACCGGCTGAATATGATCAACGAGATCGCCGCTGCCGACCGCCGCCGCCTGAAGGAAATGAGTGAGGCTGCGCAGATCGTGGAAAAGGCCAAGGCAGACCTGACCGCTGAAAAGGCTGAGCTGGAAAAGACCAAGATCGAGCAGGAGCAGACCCGGCAGACTCTGGAAGCCAAGAACAAGGAAGCCGATAAGCTGCTGGAGGATCTGGTGGTCGTGTCTAAAAATCTGGAGGCACTGCACAGCCAGTTCGAGAAAGAGGAAGAAGATTTCCTGGACGAGATTGCAAAGAAGCAAGATGAGCTTGATGACGCACTGGATCGGGAAGCATCCATCGCCGCTTCCATCAAGGCATCCATTGAAGCTTCCATTCAGGAGTCGATTTGGATCAGAGAGTCCATTGAGGAGTCTATTGAAGAATCCCGAAGACAGGAGGCAATGGGCTCGACCAAGCCGACAAGTGGCAGCAATTCCGGCTCGCTGGATAACCCCTCCGGTGTGATCTGGCGCAAGCCTTGCGTGTATACCCGGGTCACTAGCTCCTTCGGTTACCGCTGGCACCCTGTCACTGGTGAGTGGTCCATGCATAAGGGTGTTGATCTGAACGGTAAGAAGGGCTCTGAAATCTATGCTACCCGCAGCGGAACAGTCAGCATTGCCTCTTGGAGCTCCACTGCCGGAAACTATGTCCAAATTAACCATGGCGATGGCTATTCCAGCATTTATATGCATATGACGCACTATATTGTAAAGGAAGGCGACTATGTGAAGGCCGGCGAGGTTATCGGCTATGTGGGCTCCACGGGTCGTTCCACCGGACCCCACCTGCATTTCGGTATTTCCTACAAGGGTAGCTACGTCAACCCCATGGATTATATCGGCTAACAAACTACATCCTTTCCCACAGCCTGCCCGGGCTGTGGGAAAGCTATATCTGAGGTAATTTATGAAGAAAACGATTTTGCGCCTTTTATCTTATGTGCTGGTTGCGCTTGTAGCCGCTACTACCACGTCCGTCTGCTTTTTGTTTAGTCAGCGCAACAACCTTGGTAAGCTGCAGGAGCTGGAAGCTGTTCTGGATTACTATTTCATTGAGGAAATGGATCAGAAAGAGGTGGAGGATGCGGCATCCGCCGCTATGGTCGCCGCACTGGGTGACCGCTGGAGCTACTATATGACAGCGGAGCAGTACCTGAGCTATCAGGATACCATGTCCAATTCCTATGTGGGCGTAGGCATCACGGTAAAAGCCCGGGAGGATCAGCGGGGCATCGATATCATTAATGTGATTGCAGGCGGCCCAGCCGCTGAAGCGGGTATACTGGCCGGAGATGTGCTGGTGGGCGTAGATGATACGGATACCACCGCTATGGCGCTGGATGCGGTGTCAGCGCTGATTCGGGGCGAGGAGAATACAAAGGTCAAGCTGACAGTGGAGCGGACAGGGGAGCGCAAGGAATTTACCATCACTCGGAAAAAGTTCGAAACCCCTGTGGCAATCGGCAAGTTGCTGGAGGGCAACATCGGCCTTATCACGATTGAGAATTTCGATGCCCGCTGCGCCAAGGAGACCATCGCTGCTATTGAAGACCTGCGCAAGCAGGGAGCCACGGCACTGATCTTCGATGTCCGTAATAATCCCGGCGGCTATAAGCACGAGCTGGTGGAGCTGCTGGATTACCTGCTGCCCGAGGGGACTCTGTTCCGCACGGAGGATTTCCGGGGCAAGGAGGAAGTGGATAAGTCGGATGCCAATTATCTGGATATGCCGATGGCGGTGTTGGTGAATTTGCATTCCTATTCTGCCGCAGAGTTCTTTGCAGCGGCACTGGATGAATACGATGCGGCTATCGTGGTGGGAGAGAAGACTTTTGGAAAGGGCTATTTCCAAACCACTATTCCGTTAAAGGATGGCTCTGCGGTGAACATTTCCATCGGAAAATACTATACACCCAAGGGTAATTCTCTGGCTGGCGTGGGCCTAACTCCGGAGGTGGAGGTCGTGGTGGATGAAGCCACCGCCGCAGCAATTTCCGCCGGAACGCTGACACCAATGGAGGATCCTCAAATAATTGCGGCAGTAAATGCACTAAAATCCTGATTTTAGCCTTGACGAAGTTAAAAAAATAAACTATAATTGAAAAAGCTATGGAATAAATTGCTTTCAGAAAGGAATCTTTTGTTATGGCAAAGGAATTTAAGATTACCAGTCTGCGTCTGGCAGATCTGGAAAAGGAACTGAACTACCTGAAGACGACTCGTGAGCGTGAGATCGCCGCCATGATCGCTGAGGCTCGCTCCTACGGCGACTTGTCCGAAAACTCCGAATACGATGCTGCCAAGAACGAGCAGGCAAAGCTCTACGGCCGAATTGCCGAAATCGAGGACATCCTGTCCCACGCAGTCATCATCGAGGACGAGAACGAGGCCACCGGCCGCGTCGGCCTGGGCTGCACCATCGTGGTCAAGAACGAGGCAGGTGCTGAGTTCACCTACCGCATCACTGGTTCTCAGGAAGCAAACCCCATGGAGGGCAAGCTGTCTGACGACTCCCCCTTCGGCCGTGCCGTTGTTGGTAAGGCTGCTGGCGAAAAGTTCACCGTTAACGCTCCCGCCGGTTCTTTCTCCATGACCGTGGTCAGCGTTTCCCGGGAGGGCTAATCTATGGCAAAGTTTGTACCCCAGGCTGAACTGCCTGTTTCCGAGCAGGCTGCCATCCGCCGCGAGAAGCTGGCAGCCCTGCAGGCTGAGGGCCGGGATCCCTTCCTGCAGACCAAGTTTGATTTCAATGCGGACTCCGCTGCCATCAAGGCTGACTACGATTCCTATGAAGAAAAGGAAGTCAAGGTTGCCGGCCGTCTGATGAGCAAGCGCGGCCAGGGCAAGGTCATGTTCTGCGACCTGCAGGA